>JBILEK010000009.1:0-50842 GCA_044352155.1 Bdellovibrionia bacterium | reverse complement strand
CAGCCTTGTGCTTGATCTCACGCTCAATTCCAATAATCGCACCACACAGCAAAGCGTAGAGGATTTTTGGTCCAAAGAATTGAAAGAGCTCAGCGTTTGTGTGGATAGATTGCGTGAGAGCCATCTCAGAGGAGTCGTTCGTTACCGAACAAAACAACCCTCCACACGTTTTCCAAGCTGCTTGAGCTCATCGAGAGTGAGATCTCCGCGCCGAACAGCGTCGGCAAGCTCCTTACGAGCTGCAATGAGCTCTGCAAACTCGCCGTCGGCCGCTAGGTTGCCTTGCCTGATGCGCGCCTCGATGAGTCCATCAAGTTGTTTGTAGATTTCAGCGTTTCGAATCTCTTCGCTCTCCGCAGTAAGTGCACGATATGCCATTCCGCATGACATCGCTGCGCCTGCGAGCGCTACTCCACCGCCTGCAATCAAAATGTCAGAAAAACTCTCCCCCAGCGCTCCATCAGCGCGCTCAGAGGCTAACCCGCGCGAAGAGGATCCAGAAGTTGCGCAACCGGAGAGCCCTAAATTCAATCCAAGCAAAAGCGCCAATCCACTGAAAAGAATGTTCTTCATCGCTACCTCTCAGATGCCTTATCGTCGGATTGAGAAAAATAAATAAGCCCCCCGTTTTTTAGCTTTTTTAAGGCCTCTCATGTTCCAATTTACTCCAATCAAATCGTCAAAACACTGCCGACCACGTCACGTTGCAAAGCACTGATGCGCATGGAACAATTCGTAGGGTGGAGCCCTTAAAAAAAATGAAATTACAATCCGCTGCCCTCTTATCACTTGTCGTGATGGTCTTCGCTCATCAGAGCGCACACTCTGCTGATCTTGCGTGGCTCGTGCGCGGGAGTACTGATGCTTTACTCAGCCGTAACGCTGCTGATCTTGCAGTATCCGCAGGGATCAATCGCGCTGAAGCGTTTGAAGTGCTCCGCAGTTTGCGAGAAGGCCTTCGAGTCGCAGGAACTGATCGTCTTGATGAGCTCGGGATTCGCTCGCTAGGGACACGCCAAGAGGTCATTGCGGCAAACGACCGAATGGCTCAAGTCCTCAGCTCGCGAAGCCTCACTGCAAGTCAGGGAATGATTCATCGACTCCTGCCAGTCGGATGTACTTCTGCAATGGATTTGTTCCCAAAAGGTGCAGTCTACTCGTTCAAAGGCGATTCCACGTTCGGAGTCGTGTTTAACCAGCTTGGTACCGACACAAATCGTATTTTAGGCCAGGTCGTTAGCACCATCCGCCGTCAGAACCCAAATCTTGCACCCACGTTCTCAGAGTCCTTCCGCAAACTCTCGCTTCAGGATCAACAGTCTTTGGGTGCAATTTACTACCTTGGCTTTTCGCGCGGACCCGAGCCAGGAAAGCGTCGTTTTGCTCGCGCTCTGATCGAAAAATTTGACCCTTCTCAAGCTAAAAACATCGAAGAGCTTGCGCGCTTTAGATTTAAAGACAACCTTTTTGACGGATCTTTGCGTGAAGCCGATTTCACAAAGTTCGCGCAAGCCATCGAGAGCTCTCCGGATCTTAACGCAGCTTTGAGAAAGCTCGCGTCTGATCATCCTTCAAAAGTGGGAGCGCTCGAGTTTATCAATCGCTTTTGTCGCTAGCTTTACTGAAGCATCGCGTTTGATCCGGGTTGAAAGATCCGCTCCGCACTGTCGGCCCAAAACCTGCGTATTTTTGCAGGCCGATCAAGGTACAAGAGCGTTTGCTGAGCCGAGAGTACGCGCTCAAGCCGGGTCAGGCTCTCTCCAAAGTTTGCGTTTTGCTCAAGGACTTTACTTGCGATAGTTTTGAGCTCAGGCAGCCCTTCAAAAAGCTTTCGCGGATCTGCGCGAGAAAAAAGCTCATCGACCGCAACGACGTCTTTGAGATCTGAGGATTTCATCCTGCGTAGGATCTCACTGGTGGATACGCCATGTTGCTCTGAAAGCTTTAACGCCAAACGCTCGTGGTAGCGCGTAACAGCTTGAACCATCTGAGGATCACCGCTCTGAAGAGCCAAGCTCTCCACCTGACGCACGACTGTGCTTGCAGAGTGCCGCATGGCTCCACTCCCGCCGAGTCCCAATTCGACTCGCGCAAGATCGCGGTACTTAAACACCAGCAAACGATCTTGAGCCAAGTAAAGTCGCTTGATCCCCTCTAGTCCATAGTTTCCAAACCCACCTTCTAGAGCCATCGAGATTCCAAGATCTCGCCACCGATGTGGGAGTGCGCTCACGACTTCGTTCACCCGATGAGCATTTTTCTCGAGATACTCCACTAGCGAGGATCCTGCGATGGATCGCATCTCTGATAAGAGTGTCTGGTACTTTGAGTGTTGCTCTAAAAACTCCCGCGACTGCTCTGAGAGCACGCGTCCTGAGCGCGAGGCCTGCTCAAGCTCCTTTAAAGCCTTGCGGTGCATTTTTGACATCTTAGCTTCAAACTGCGCTAAAAAAGCAGCCATTCGCTCTGGCTGACCAGAAAAACGCTGCGCAACTTGCACTGCAATCGCACGCTTGATTTGCTCGGGAGAGTTTTTAAGTACTAAAGGACCAAGATTTATTTCCTGCCTTGAGAGCGCACTAAACTCCATCGCCTCGCCCGAAAGACGCTGCCGGATTGTCTCTCCCCAACGACTCGCACGCGCCCATAGCCCATCCGCCTGCGCGCTCTGTGCATGACGAGAGACTTGAGAGGTAAGCCGCGCTTCCTGAGTTGAGAGGCTAGCGAGGCGCGCAAGTCTTAGGTCATTGAGCAAATCTACTTCGATCGCCACTGCTCGACGCCCGAGCATTGGAGCTGCTCGCCCCACGGGAGTCGCTGCAACCAGACCCAGCGTACGCGAAAGTCCAAACTTGCCCGATACCTCGAGCATCTTTGCTCCTCGAGAAGTCATCTGAAGCCCCGGGTACATGAACGCTGCATTAAATGCGAGACCGAACCCGCCGACCTCCACCATCTCATCGATTGCGTCATCGGTGGTCATCCCGCTTGCTTTAAAGAAGTGGGCTCGGGCTCGCCACTCATGTCCCTCCACGTATCGATCTGCAGAAATCTTTACAATCCCTGCTTGTGTGGTGACATAACCTAAAAAGATCGCAGCACATGCCGGCGCAGCCACCACGCTCATCATGCAAGCACTCCCAGCTGCAAACGCACCCACCATGAGGAGGAGTTGCGCTCCAGTGAGAGCACCCTCAGCGTTGTTCAATGACTCGAAGAACCCTGGATGTAAAAGTTCACGAATTTTTTCAGGCATCCCTCGATAGCCCAAAGCCCGCTCAAACTCCTGCTGTTCGTTTAAGATTGCATAGTAGAGCTCACCAAAGCGCTTACGCGCTGGTCGAGACTCATCGTAGAGATTCATTGCGCATAGATCGTGTAGATTTTGACTCAGATCTGATAGCCGATTACTCGATGCGTACTCCAGGAGTTTCTCAAGCGTCGGTCGCTTATAGGCGTCTGATGCAAGCATGAGCGATGCTCGGAGTTGAAACGCTTCCATCCCCTCATCAATCAAGAGCTTCTCCAGAATCTCTGCACTCTTGGGGGACTCTAAACTCCCTAACCCTACAAGCTCCTGGACCAAGTGAGCTTGACGCCCTTCGCGCGAGTCTTGCTCAATCGACTCAAACACACGCTCCAAATCACTAAACCAAGTAGGAGTCGTACGTCTAGGCTCCATAAAAGCATGAGCCATGACTTTCCGTGCCTCTTCGGCGCTCTCCACTCCACGTGTTGCAACCGCGTGAGCGATCTCAGCGACTGAGCGTTTAGGGGCGTCTCGCGTAGCTCCGGGAAGTTGGTGTTTCAAAATCTTTAAGCGATCAAACTCAGCAATTTTTGAACTCCAGTACTGCTTTTTTTCTGTAAATCCGAGCACACGATTTGCCTGAAATGGCTCAAGCGCGTAGCGAACTCCTAGCTCGCCGGCAATGTAGTCCCAGATCTGAGAAAGGGTTGCGAAAGGAGTTGTTCCACGCGCCCCTTGCAAGCGAACATACTGACGCTTGGACTGTGCATCTGGAGGGAGCGACGCTTTCAAGTGAAGGTATCCAAGCCTCAGCTGTACCCATGGGTTGGTCGAAAAATTCTCTTCCATGTACTCCCACTCGCTCATGGGTGGATCCATCGCCGTAGGTCGATCCGTACCCTGAAGCGCTTGGAGGCGATCCCAAATCTGCCCCCACTGAAGATAGACCTGACTTAGTCGTGATCCCGTTCTGAGAGCGTCCTGCGGATTACTCATCGCATGCTCAACGCCCTCTCGATAAATACGCCCCATGACCCGTGCGCAATCTTTCTCTTTAAGATGGGGAGCGCTTCCACATTTTAGCTCTTTTAGAATTTGAAAAACTGCTGAAGTAGGCTCAGAAAGAGCAAGAGCCAGTTGATCCATTGCCCAAACACGCCAAGAGTCAGGCGAGCGTAGAGGAGGCATCGGAAAAACCATCTGATTCTGGCTGAGCTGCTCTCGCACCGTCTGCGGGATTAACTCTCGCCAGTCTGATTTTTTTTGTTGTTCAAGAACTTGCTTCCAGTACTCCGTCAGTCCACTTTGAGGGTCAAATCGCACGAGTGAGGGGACCTGCCCTTCGGGCGCCTGTCTTCGATTCTCGTCGAGTTTTTGAATCACGTAGCGCTCGTCGTGTCCCTGAGCGCGCAAGGATTTCTCAAGTTCTCGATGCTTGCGCTCAAAGCTCTCCGTTGACTCCTTAAGTCCAGGAAGCTGACGCTCGAGTTTTTGAGCATGCGGCATCAGCATCGCCATCACGCCCTCAAACTCATCACGATCTTCGATGGCGGGCTCCTCAAGATCCACCCTCACGGAGCGAAGACGCGAAGAAGCTTGAATTTCGGCAGCCTGATTAAACCGCGGATCAATATCTCGGCTTTGAGGATTAGATCTTGATCTTGAGCGCAGGGCGTAGGCCTGAGGACCGAGATTTTCCATTCTCTCGACTGCTTTTACTGCGTTGATAAAGATCTGAGCTTGCGTATATCCACTACTCGACGCATGGGGCCCGTGAATCGGCAGTACCACGCCAACCTTGTAGCGCTCGGGTGGATTAAGCCAGCCTGGACGATAGAGAATCTCTGTGATCGCCTGACGTCGTGACTCTTGCGTAAACTCAGATCCGTGGATTGTTTTTTCGATCTCCATTCCAGGATCTATCTGGCAGCCGTAAGGAGCTTCAGTCGGGCTTGTAGCACCGCGAACTAACTTTAGTGTCTTAATCTGCGTGAGAAGCATTTGAACTGCGAGCGTCTTCATTGCGCGAAAGTAGTTCTCCGTGGTGGCTGACTCACCGACATCCTGTACTTCTTGACTGAGCGAAAGAAGCGGATCTGGAACAAGCACGCGTTGAGATCCCGCTTGATTAAACGTGATCCCACGTAACTCGACTTTTCGTAAATTGAGAGCGTCCCGAAGCAACTCTGCGTCGACGCGTGGGAGTAGAGTCCGAGGAGTTCCCCATGCATCAAGTGCTCTGCGTGATGCTGGGTTTTTGGGATCAATGAGGAGGGTTCTTAGTTTTTTTGCTGGGATATACACTTGATCGAGGTAGTCCAGAAGCACTTGCACACGCGTCTCAGACGGCTTTGACTGATCTAAAAGAAACGCTTGCACTTCAGCCGCTAGCGCTCGCGCTTCACGCAGTGGGGCTTGAAACTCGGAGACGTAGTAGAGATTGTTGGCGCGCGTTCGTTGCGAAACTTGATCGTCTTGCAGGCGGAGTCGAGAAATCACTTCACCTATAATCCCCTTACGATCGTAAGGCCGTGAGTCTTTGCCTAAAACCTCGTGCTCAAACTGAGAAAATCTTTCGCCGAACTCATGGGATGCCACTGCACTCCCCTGCGTAGACATGGCCTGCTGACTTAAGAGGGCCTCGCGCTCCATGAACGCAAGATCCGACATCGTCTCTTGCTCAAGACTGCGTAAGCCTCTTGCATCCTCACTTGCGAGCTCGCGCTGAGGGGCCTCAAGCGTTGCAATCGGAGCGCGTGTTGCGCAACCGCTGGGCAGCATCACTGCAAAGCAGAGAAAAGTGCACAGCGCCTCTCGAAGAGCTTGACGAGTACTCATCACTCCCTTTTCGGCTCTTATTTGGCTTAGATTTACATACGGATCACACCAATCGAGCGAAAGTTTGATCCCCAGTAAATCATTGGAATCATTAGACTAATTCTAGCGCTCAAGCATCAGAGGGAGCCGTCTCGGCTCCTTAACATCATTTGATGAGGCCCGATTTATAGGTGCAATGAGCGTAGAGCACATGCTTGTGGCTTGCGATCCTAAACCGCATCCGCTCCGCAAGCTCGCCTTGAAGTTGCTCAATTTTTTCCTCGTGGTACTCAAAGATCTCACCACAATCCAAGCATACGATGTGGTCGTGATGCTCTTCATCACCCACCTCATAAATCACGCGTCCATCTCCGTCATCGAGAGTCTCTCTGAGAAGACCTGCTTCGCAGAGGACCTTCAGATTACGGTAAACCGTAGCGGCTCCCATTTCGGGATATCGTTTTCGCACTCGTGCGATCAGCTCCTGAGCCGAAAAATGCTCTCCTAGGCCCACAATGAGCTCAGCGATTTTCCAGCGCTGCTCGGAGGATCGAAGCTTTTGAGCACTTAAGTACTCTTCGAGTCGCTTGGTCCAATCTTTAAGATCAGGAGCCAGTGCGCGCTTTCCAACCTCTTCGCGCGGTCGTCCACACGCAAGCTCTGTTTTGGTTTTAATGCCCGCCACGACCAAAAGATGACACGCATGGAGATTTGCTTCAAGTCCCATTCGATGGATGGTGGTCCCACCAGGAATCGAACCTGGAATTAGTCTTTAGGAAAGACTCGTTATATCCATTTAACTATGGGACCCCAACAAGATCTCCACACTCTAACTCTAGTTTCATTTCAGCGCTAGTTGTGAGCGAGCGCGACGAAATAGCGGAAGCGGATCGAGTGCGACTTCGCGGTGACGCACCTCAAAATGAAGATGAGGTCCTGAGGCGCGTCCCGTTTTCCCTGAGCGTGAAATCTGCTGTCCTTGCCGCACGAGCTGCCCCTCTTGCACCAAAATCTTCGAGTTATGAGCATAGACTGAGAAAAGCTCACTCTCATGGCGGAGGACGACGAGCTTTCCGTAGCCACTCACCGTCCCCACAAAAACGACTCGCCCCTTTTGAACTGCGCGCACCAAAGTCCCCACTCGCGCACGCAAGTCAATGCCTTCGTGAAAACCACCTTTACGCCGACCGAAGTGCGACGTGAGCTCAACTTTTTTTAGAGGCCAAATCCAATCCGCAGTCGCACGCTCTAGACTCACTTGACTCGGCCTACGATCTCCTCGATTTACGCGTCTTTGCGAGGACTCTGCAGAGACAAACTGATCAAAAAATCCACCACTCCGAGGCGAGCGCGCGCGAATACTTCCACAGCCCGACACCAGAGCGGCCAAAATACAAAGAGCGAACGCAACACGCTTCAAATCTTGCCTTTCAACTGCTTCAAAAACTCAAAGTCAGTTGTGTCAAGCTTTAGGGGCGAAAGCGACGCGTATCGATCCTCAACTAAACGACAATCGGTACCTGGCTCGTTATGAAAGCCCTTGTATTGACCACCGACCCAAAAATAATTTTTACCTCGATGATCGCGCCGTTTAACGACATTGCCACTATAGATCCGAAACCCTTGCCGCGCGATTTGCACTCCGCGAATCTTAGAAAACGGGAGATCCGGCACATTAAGATTAAGAAGCGTATGATACGGAAGCTCGATTCGATGCTTTGAGCCGGCGAGTTTCCGAATGACTTGCGAGCAAATGCGAGCTGCACTCTGGTAGTGAATTTTCTCTTCGCTGGGCGCTCGACTAAAGTCAATTTTAAGACTCACTGCAATCGCAGGAATGCCAAGCATGCACGCTTCGCGAGCGGCAGACACCGTGCCCGAGTAGTAGATATCTTGGCCTAAGTTTGCTCCCCGATTGATGCCCGATACGACAAGATCTGGCTCAAAACCTAAGACTTCTCGAATACCAAGATAAACACAATCCGCAGGACTCCCACTCACGCCGAACTTATCTTTGCCCATTTCAATGAGACGCAAGGGCTTGTGGATCGTCAGCGAGTGGCCCGTTGTGCTTTTTTCTTCAAGCGGAGCGACCATCCAGACGCGTCCTAGCTTTTTAAGTTCTCGGTGGAGGACATCGATTCCGCGCGCGTGGACACTGTCATCATTGGAGAGCAGGATCTTCATTGACTCAGTTTACATGAAGAAATGCTCAGCGCGCGATGCGGAGATTTTTCCGAGTGCTACTCGAAGCAACGTCACTTCGCTGACGCGGCCGCAACCTCGCTCACTCCACCAAATCCAAGGCCCGTCAGATTGAGCGTGATATCGGGATTGAAGAGTTGAGGGTTTGTGCCGATCTCCCACGATGAACTCACGTTAAATCTCCAGCACTTTGAAGGACTCTGAAATGTAATGCTCGAAGCGGCTTTCAGAAACTTGTTTCCTACAAATGAGTAAGACGCCGACACGGCCGGCATCACATAATCGGAGAGCGAGTAAGTCAAAGCAGCAGTCAAGTTTGAAGTAAAAGAGCTAATCCGACTATAAGCGTAGTTGAGCGAGACGCTACGCTCGAAAGAAAGCACTTCCTGACGCAAGCCTTTCTCCCAGGTATACGCAAATCCCGTGGACACTTCGTGAGGCGACGCGCTCGCTACGGCACTGCTTGCGCTACGGACCAGTCGATCCAAATCGGGGTAGAAGTTGTACTGCGTCGAAGACGACCATCGGTCCAGTTGCAAAATCAGCGCTGACTCTAATCGAGAAAACGGTACCCGTAGACTCTCTGGGCGCTGAAGCTCCATGAGGTTAAAGGATTGCTGCGCACGCAGCTCCGCCATGGTCTGATACTCGGGATCCAAAACCTCAAGGCTTCCTCGCCTGCGGATCAACTGGGTGGTGAATCCATAAGCAATCGAATCTCCTAAAGGAGTAAAATAGTTCGTCAAACTCGGAGGCGTGCTCAGGGGAACTACATCTTGTGAGTCAAAAACATATCCGTTGTTTCGCTGAACCTGTTTTACAAATGGATGATTTCCGTTTGTAGCAACAACAGGGATCCTCGAGTACTTGAGATGCGGTCGAAAAAGGTGCCTCACTTTGGGGACTGCCGGATCTTGGGTCTCATAGATCCGACTGAGCTGAAGACTTAAGTCCATCTGCAGCAAAAGATATCCGCGAGAAAGGCTCGGCACTGGCGGTGGGAATGAGTAAAAAAAACTTCTGTATTGAGCCGATGGAACAAACGAAAACAACCCCCAAGGTCGCAACGTCGTATAGATCGATGGCGTGATCGAAGTCCTCAGACCGCGGCGGACAGGATCAAATCCTGGATCGTACACGCCTAGGGAGGGCGAGTTCTCGTCATCATCATAGTAGTCAGATGCTCGAGTAAAGTTACTGAGCGAAAGAGACAGACCTGTTGCGATCGGTAAACCAAAGAAAAACTGATCGTTCGTTGTCGCGGCCACTCGGGGGAGAAGCTGTACGGTACGCGAGTCAAACCCTACGGGCTCTCTAAGGCTGCCCGCAACCGTCGGCTCAGGGGCGAGCAAGTTTCGGAAGCGCCTCGCCTCTGCATAAACACTTAATGTATCGCTTGAGCGCGAGAAACTAATGTCACTTGGCAACGTCGCCTCACTTAAACCAGGCATGTCCTCCTTAAACTCAGTTGGGTAGAGGTTATCACTCACCTCTTGAATCCGGAGCTTTTGAGTGATTCCAAAAGGCAACTCATGCTGCTGGTAGATCTTCACTCCCCAGCGATTCGGCAGAACGCTCCCTTTTTTTGCATCACGAGTGTAATACAGGTTCGTACTTGCCTCGCTCTGAGGTCCCAGCTTGTATCGCCCTTCCCACTCCGATCGAAATCCGCGATCCGAGTACAGTCCGAGTCCCAAGGTCATGTCCGTACTTCGACTCGTCGCCCAGAAAAAAGGCTGCACGAACACAAATCCGTGCACGCCAGCAACCCCGAGACGCGGAAACAGCAATCCCGACTGCCGCTTGCTTTTGACGGGCACGATCAAATAGGGGAGCCACATAAACGGAGCGTCCTTGATTTTGAGACGCACGTTTTTCATGTAGGCATAGCCTTCGATCTCGATATCGACATCTTCGGCCTCAATCGCCCAAGACCCCGGACAGTCAAGGCAGGTCGTGTACTCGGCTTGGTAGGTCTGAAACCGTCGCTCCGCTAAGCGATTGATCCGCTCTCCTCGGAGCACAAATCTGCCATCACTCACTCTCCCGTTTGCGATCGATCCGGCGTGAGTGTCGAGATCAAAATCAAGTGCAGCCCCTCGAATCTCAAGATCCGAAGCCGAGTAAACACAGTTGCCGCGCGCGATGAGTGTTCTTTTTTCTAGGTCGAGAAAAATCGTATCCGCAGTCACAGTAGAGTCGGGTCGAGTCACGCGAGCATCACCTTGGAGCTCAACTTTTTTGGCTTTTTGATCCCAGAGCGTGCGCTTGCTTGACCAATGCAAAGGCTCTGCAGACTGAGCGCTCGCTCCAGCAACAAGCGCGCACGTCGCCAAAACAAAACCGATCAAACCCCTTGGGGGAATTTGCATGTACGGCGTCCGAGGCGCAGCATCCATTGACGAAGTTCATCCGCCAGCTCTCGGCGGGGCACAATACGGTCGAGAAACCCGTGCTTCAGCAAAAACTCACTGCGCTGAAATCCTTCGGGAAGCTGTTGGCGAATCGTCTGCTGAATCACTCGCGGCCCAGCAAATCCGATGAGTGCTTTAGGTTCAGCCAAAATCACATCCCCCAACATCGCAAATGAGGCTGCAACTCCACCGGTCGTGGGATCAGTGAGGATCGAAATGTAGGGGATCCCTTTTTCACGCAACTTGTGGATCATTCCGGAGGTTTTTGCCATCTGCATGAGCGAGAGGATTCCCTCCTGCATTCGAGCTCCCCCTGAGGCCGAGACGATGACCGCAGGTAAGCGGTCTTTCAGCGCGTTCTCAAACACTTGGGTGAGTTTTTCTCCGACCACAACTCCCATCGAGCCGCCCATGAACTTAAACTCAAACACACCTAAGTGATAGGGCACTCCACCAAGCTTCGCCAAACCGATCGCGCAAGCATCACCAAGTCCCGTCGAGCCTGCAGCCGAGCGCAAACGGTCTCGATAGGGTTTTGTGTCATCAAACTCCAGAGGATCAGTGGAGACTAGGTCTTCTGAGTACTCTTCGAAAGTGCTGCCGTCATCCGTCAGAAGCGCCACTCTCTCGAGCAAACTCATCCTGAAATGATGATCACACTCAGGGCATACACTCAGATGATCTTTGAGCACTTTGGATTGCAGGATCTCACCACACTGCGTGCACTTGACCCAAAGGCCCTCGGGCACTCGCGATGAGCGCTCTGTTACTTGGGGTTTAATCTTGGGTGTCTTTAAATCATCAAACCAAGCCATGGCTATGAGCTCTCAGTGGTACCCGGCTCCTAGCTGCGATGCAAAAGGAAAAACGATTTGCGCTAAGCGTCGTCGCCTGAATCACTCTCGGAGACACTGGCCTTACTGCGCTTCTGGCCCATTTTTTCGTGCTCAAACGCTTTTTGAAACGCGCGCACTGTGGTCGGGCAAAACTGCGTGCCCGCGTGCCGCGTAATCTCCTCGTAGGCGACTTGGGGATCAAGCCCTTTTCGATACGGACGTGTGCTCACCATCGCATCATAGGTATCTGCAATTGAAATGATACGCGCCATGAGCGGGATTTCTTCGCCCTTAAGTCCCAACGGATAGCCTTTGCCGTCCCACCGCTCATGATGAAAGCGCATGCCTCCCATGATGTCCTGCAAGCTCTCCACGCGCTTCATGATCTGGTAGCCGAGCTCGGGATGAGTTTTCATCACAGGCCACTCGTACTGATCCAAAGGAGCCGCTTTTTTCAGAATTTTGTCTTCGATCCCGATCTTGCCGACGTCATGAAGAATTGCACCCAAACGGATTCGCTCGAGCTCCTCGGCGGTGAGGTTCAAGTACTTTGCAATGCACATCGAATAATGAACCACGCGCTTGGTGTGCCCACCGGTATAGCTATCTTTTTTCTCGATCGACTCAGCCAACGCCTCGACCGTATCAAAGAACGACTGCTTGAGCTGAGCAAAGAGCTGCGCGTTCTCCACTGCAATTGCCACTTGATGACCGAGCGTCTCAAGGAGCCTCAAATCCTCTTGATAGAAGTCTGGCCACTGATGCTGACTGGAGCGAACGGGCACTGAGGAGAGCTTATTGAGGGCCTGTAACACGCCAATCGTTTTTCCGCGCGCTTTGAGCGGAACACAAACCATCGTCCGAACTTGAAAGCTGTTTTTTGCCTGCTCGTTCGCTTTTTTGAAGTGGCGTGGATCGGCGGCGACATCATTCTGAAGAATACTCTCCCCCGTCATCGCTACATAGCCCGCAATCGAGCGATCGCTAATCGGAACGCGAACAGAGCCTTTGAGCTTCTTGCCTGCCTCGCCAAGGGCTGAGTCCCAGAACAGTTCTCCCCGCTTAAAGTCCACCAAAAGCAAAGAGGCCGTCTCACATGCCAAAAGCTGACACGTCGCCTCGAGCGCTTTTTCGCGAACTACCGAGGTATCAAGCGTAGAGTTCAGAAGCGAAGAGAACTGCGTGAGTAGCTCGAGCTGACGCACTTTCTCTTGCGTCTGTCGAATGACTTCCGCAATCTCGCTTTCAAGTCCTTGAACTTGCTCGAGAGCCTCTCCGACGGTGCTTGCGTCGATCAGTTTCTTATCTCGGTTTGAGTTTTTTTTATGCGATTGTGCCGTCATAGCTTTAAAGAAAAGCCCCAGCGAGAGGTCATCCTAACTTCGCTGGGGCTCAAAGAGAATTCTTGATCTTTCTCCCACGAATCCATCCATGGATTCTGACCACAACCACAAGAACTAGTCTAAAGGGACGCACTCCGAGGTCAAGTGCCTCGAGATGATTTTCTACGAATCTCTTGAGCACTCAACGCTTCGGCGTACGCGTCCTCCCGACTCACGCCAAAGCGTTGACTTAAGTCGCGCGCAATGTGCGCGGCTTTTTCACCGCGCATAATGCGCTCCCGGGCCTCGTGCCTCCAGTCCCCACTTTGAGCCGAAACTAAAGCATTTTTTAAGTTTTGTTCGAGACCCAACACCCACTCACCTCGCTCAAGTGTCGCGTCCTCACTGAGCTCTTGGATCAAGCGAGGCAACATCGTGGATGCACTTCCTCGCCACACTCGCTCAAATGTCTTACTGAGCTCTTTGGCGATGCAGACTTCTTGTTCTGAAGAAAGAAGAGTCAAAAAATCTTTCAAACTACTTAAAACCCTCTCTGGACTTTCAAACCAAATTCCGCTCCCGCAAAAAGCACTCGTCTGCATCCAAGACCGTAGCTCACGCTCTCGCTCCGCTTTTTTTCGCGGAAAAAAACCACGAAAAACGAACGCTGAGCCCGAAAAACCAGCAACCGACAGAAACGCCGTCACTGCTGAGGGACCTGGGATCGGCTCCACCCTGATCCCACGCGCATGCGCTCGGGCCACTAAGCGCGCACCAGGATCACTCACTCCAGGGGTACCCGCATCACTCACAAAGGCGACTCGCCGACCCAAAGCGATCTCATCAAGAATAGGCTCCAAACTTTTTTGCTCAACATGAGCATCGAGGCGCAAAATGCGGCGAGGCGTTGCGATCTCGAGGGCCGAAAACAGCGCACGCGCTCGCCGGGTATCTTCGGCAAGCAACACCTCGACGGAGGCCAAAACCGATCGCGCACGCGGAGAGAGGTCAGAGAGATTCCCGAGTGGAGTTGCAACCATCCACAAATGACCAACGTACGGTAGATTTTGCCTCTTGAGGGTTTCCACTGAGAACTCGATCATAGATCAAGAGGAGAGCTAAAGCGCATGAAAACTCACATCAAAAGAACGGGCAACACGATCATCGTCGAAGTTCACGGACGGATCGACCACGAGAGCCAGGCTCCTCTCCGGGACTCACTTTCTCGCCTCGTGCGCCAGACCAAAACGGACTCCGTCCCTCAGCAAATCATTTTTGACCTCAAACAACTCGAGTTTGTCGGGTCAAGCGGGATCTCAAATTTTATTCAAGCGCTCAAAGACGTAAACGCACAGGCTGCGATCAAACCCCTCTACTGCAATGTGAAGAGCGAGTTTCAAAAAATCATCAAAGCGTTTGACGAAGAGAACGACTTTGCATTTTTTGAGTCGCAAGAGCGCGCAAAGCGCTCGATCGTTCAGTAGTCTGGACGCCACGCGTCCCGAATCCAGATCCACTGCTCCCCTGAGCCCGCGATCACATCAAAGCGCACGTCTGTAGCTTTACCGTAGTAGCGCGATAGGAAAGCCCGTGCAGCAAGCTCTAAGCGCCGACGCTTTCGAGCATCGACGGACTCAAGCGCGCCTTCGTGCTTGCGCCAGCGAATCTCAGTAAAAACTAAAATACACCCCTGCTCGAGCACCAGATCAATCTCCCCGAGCCGAGATCGCCAATTGCGCGCAATCACGCGAGTCCCTGGGGGGGCGTCGCTCAAGCAGAACGAGACGGCGTCGTCCTCAGCTTTTTTGCCAATCCGATGGGTGTTCATGGTGGAGTAAAGTACAAAATTTAGGCCGATAGCACTCAAGAACAAGCTGCTTTGAAGTCGTTGCTTCAAGTGCACGCTTGAGTGCATCTTTGTTCAGCGATTCTCTGAAAAGACTCCAAGATCCCCACCACTGTGCCAAAAAGTCCTACAAAGGGAGCAGCATTTGCGGTTGTCCCCAAAAGCCATAGTCCGCGCTTGATGTCCTGCGCCACTTCCACCAGGGTGCAAAGGGGTAAGTCTTGACTCTCCCTGAGTAGCGCACGCAGCCCTGACGCATCACCGCGGAGCAAAAGGTTGATCGTCTGCAAGTGGCACGTCGACGCTCTTTTTTGGATCCGCCGGTAAGTCAGAATACGCTCGAGGAGCACTGCCCAAGTCAGAAGCGACCCCACGATCAGGGGGATCATTGCAAAACCGCCATGCGAAAGCCCTGACCACGACACGACTTGCATCGCTAGGGGGCAGGCATTACGATGTCAGCGCTGGGATGAAACAAGGTTGTAAGATTTTAGGATCTCTCTTCTTGCTCCTCACGCTGACCGCGTGCGCGGGAGCGCCTCTGGCTCCCTGGCATGATGAGCCTGGGATCGCCCTTGGTGCCCCCGTCGATCACGTGGAACACGCGCGATTCGAATGGACAGAAGAAAACAACTCACCTGTCGTTGTGGAGTTATCGCGCGGTGCCGAACAAAGAGAGTGGCAGATCCAACTCGCGCCCGATGGCACTGCTTTAAAAGACACGCAAGCTGCAAGTGTCTGGATGGGAAAACTCATCTCCTCTTTGCGACGCCTTCAAGAAAATCCTCTCCCCGCTCCGGAGCGTTTTTCGTTTCGGCAAGCCGTGGAGCTCCGTCTGCGCAATGGCGCCCGATATCGGCTCGAGTTAGGCGATGCCTCCACTGCGCCTCCGGGACGCTGGATTAGAGTGAACGCGCGCAAACCCGAGCTCGCCACGGGCGCTGCCTTAGGACTACTGGAGAGCTGCAAGTCTTGGGTGAGCTGCCTGCGCTACGCAAAGCTGAGCTCGCGCCTGCTCGATGACTTTAATGTTGTGGATTTGCGTGTGCATGGAGAGACCGTGTTTTCTGCCCAACGGCTCGGCGCTCAATGGGCCGATACTCGACAGCGCAAACTCAAAAACTCCGCCGAGTTTCGTTCAAAGACCGAGACTCTGTTTTACGCGCAGTCGACTGGTTTTTTTCAAGCAGACCCACCCAAAGAGCCAGCGCTACTGGAGCTCATTCTGCGGGGACGCAAAGCAGTACCTCTGCGCCTTGTCCTCAGAGGGAGTCCCGAAGGATCCACCTCCACCGTGGCGCTCTGGAGCTCAGATCGGCCTGAGATCTGGCAAGAGTTTGACTCAAGTTTGATTGATTCCTTTCCGATGGCTCGACAAAAGGTGCTAGACTTACTCCAGAGCGAGCATGAAAGTCGAAAAGCCGATCTTCATCAAAGGGCATCTCGAGTTTTCCGTTGATGGCCATCGAATTGCCTTTCAAGACAAGGCGATTTCCTTAAACGGTGTAACAGGACTTCCATGGAGTCCTCTCTCTCCTAAAAAACATTTTGGTACTTCCACGATCGCGCAGGTCACTCTCCCGCAAGCCAATGGCGCAAAGTTCCAGGTCGCAGCCACGTTGACGCGTGAGCAAACCTTGGCGCATCAATACATGGGGCTGCGCTTTGGGCTTGATCCTGCCTCCCATCGTGCCCTCTCGGTTGTGATCGAGAAGCATGGTTTTTATCCAAACGATTACATCCGCAAATATCCCCGTATCCCCTCTGCGCTCTCGATCCAAACCTACCCACTTCGGGTCCTCGCGGGCCCCACCCATGACTCAGAGATGAGTCCGATTGTTTTTGATGTGCGAAACATCAGCTTAGGGGGTCTACTCCTTTCCACCGAAAATCCTTTTGCACTCTCGATTCTACCAGGCACTTTGATGGAGCTTTACTTAGAGCCGCGTGGTGATTTTTCAATCCAAGTGCACATGCAAGCAACCGTGCGGCGCATTTTCGACGAGAAAGATGTCGCCAGTAAAAACCTCACCCGTCTTATGGGACTTCAATTTACGCGAGTCGATGAAGAAAACCGAAACTCCTACCTTGAGCTCATGAAAGATATTCTTTTAAAACTCAAAGCCTAGACACCCAATCTGCATCCACACCCGTTAAGTCTTCAATCTCCCAGTCTGCAATTCCCAGCGCTCGGACGCTCGGATTGGTGAGCGTGACTGCGCAAGCCCACATCCCTGCCGCTCGCGCAGAGCGCAATCCTGCCTCCGAGTCCTCAAAAACCAAGCATCTCTCTGGCGAAACGCCTAGAAGCTGTGCTCCGAGCAAAAAACCATCGGGCGCAGGCTTACTATGCCGATAGTCTTCAGCCCCAAGAATCGTACGAAAACTCTGAATCACCCCTAAGCGATCCAGAATCGATTGCACATCCTGTCGATGCGACCCTGAGACCAGTGCGAGAGGATAAGTCTGAGCAAGCGCTGTCACGGCACGTCTAGCGCCAGGAACCTCTGGGAGTGTGCGTGCCAGAATCTCACGGTAGCGCCGCAGCACATCTTCAAAAACTTGCGCATCTCCCTTGATTCTCGGATGCCGTTCAGAGAGGATCTCAAAAGCGACTTCCCACTTTTTCCCCGTCACCACACTCGCATCTGCAGGCCCAAGACTCAGTCCTCGAGCGCCCAAAATCTCCTCAAGTGCTCGTGCTGCGAGCTTTTCGGTGTCTACAAGCGTTCCATCCATATCAAAGATGACTGCTTCGATTTTCTCTGGTTTTCGGCTGCTATTTTTAAGAACCATTACTGCTTGTCGCCTTTTTTAGCCTGAAAATGCATTTTTTCTTCTTTTCAGTCTTGCACGATCCGAAAAAAACTCCTACACCTTGTGGAAACAGCTGTAGTTGTCGCTGATTTGTGCAGTCACTTGAGTTATCAGTGTTGCATTAGAAGTGGTTGTAAGTATCGAGTTGTAAAGCGAGTTGTAAATTAAGCTAAGTAAACCTTGAGGAGATTTTAAGAATGGCAAAAAAAGGAAAAGGGAAATTCTCTTTCTTGAATGAAGTCTACACCGGCGTTTTGGGCTGCGCAGAAGCAACCAAGACGGGAGCAGTTCGCATCAAGCGCTCCGAGCTCAAGAAGATCCTGGAAACGACCTTCGAGAATGGCGTAAAAGCTGCTGCAAGCGGCGAGCGCGCGAAGTTCCCGATCATCGGCGCTCTGGTTCGCCGTGAAGTCAAGGCTCGCAAGGCTGGCAAGGGCGTCAACCCTTTCACCGGTGAGCCAATGACCATCAAGGCACGTCCTGCGACGAAGAAGCCACGCTGGTCTTTCCCTAAGGGCGTCAAAGAAACTTTCGCCAACAAGCGCTACTGGTAATTCGCGCTTTGTTTTGATGTTTTGCACGAAGCCGTGCTTCCTTGCGGGAGTACGGCTTTTGTGTTTTTTAGTAGCTATGAAATTCGTTACCTACCGTAAGACTTCAAGCGAAGCCCCCCGCACAGGACTAAGACTCTCTGACTCGCTTAGTGCAGAGCAGTCACAACTCAGAGCTGCAGGGCTAATTGTAGATCTTGAGCGCGGCTCTGAGCTCCTTCGCGCACTCCAAGATGTCCCGCCTCCCGCGGTTTGGGCGACGATGATCTCGGTCATTGAAAACCAAGACCTCACCCTTCCGGTGTGCCGCGCACTGGAGAAGCACTTCCTCGACAAGAAACTCCCAAACACCCTTCTCACGCCTGAGAGCGCAGTTGAGCTTCTTGCTCCAATCCCGCGCCCGCTCTCCATGCGCGATGGATATGCGTTTCGTCAGCATGTTGAGAGTGCGCGCAAAGGGCGTGGGCTTCCGATGATCCCGGAGTTCGATCATTTTCCAATTTTCTATTATACCAACCATCTTCAGGTGACTGGCCCCGGTGACGTGCTTGTACAGGTCAAAGCGCAGGAGCGCCTCGACTACGAGCTTGAGGTCGCCGTCGTGATCGGACGCGAGGGCAAAAACATCAAGGCATCAGAGGCTGACGCGCATATTTTTGGATACCTGATCATGAACGACTGGTCCGCCCGCGAGCTCCAAACACAGGAGATGAAACTCAACCTCGGCCCCGCCAAAGGCAAAGACTTCGCAACCTCACTTGGACCTTATCTCGTCACGCGCGATGAGCTCACTCCGCACGCGCTGGCCTCGCCGCAAGGCGAGCGCCACGCGCTCCAGATGCGTGCATGGCTCAACGACAAGCAAGTCGCAGAGGACAACCTCAAAAACATGACTTGGACCTTCGGCCAGATCCTCGAGCGCGCAAGCTACGGCGTCACTCTTCATCCTGGCGAAGTCATCGGATCAGGTACCTGCGGTACCGGTTGTTTTATGGAAACAAACGCGACGGGTCTCACGCAAAACCTCTGGATCAAACCTGGAGATCGTATGGTGATCGAAGTCGAGGGCTTAGGAAGGCTTGAAAACCGGATCGTGGATGGCGGCGCGTGAAGCCCTACCGTCTCTACCACTACTGGCGCTCGTCGTGCTCCTGGCGGGTGCGCTGGGCGCTCGAGATTAAAAAGCTGCCCGTAGAGTACGTGCACGTGAACTTGCTTGACGACGAGACGGATCGCCCCGAGCATCGCGCGCGCAACCCGATGGGTACTCTCCCAGTGCTCGAGACTCCCTGGGGCGCACTCCTCACCGAGTCGCTCCCCATCCTCGAGTGGCTCGAAGAGCGGTATCCCAGCGGGGTAAGTCTGCTTCCGCAAAACTCAGATGACCGCTTTCATGTCCGTAGGCTCGCTGAGCTCGTAAACTCAGGTATCCAGCCCATCCAAAACCTCACCGTGCTCGATCGGATCTCCTTTGATCCACAGATTCGTAAAGAGTGGTCGCAGCACTTTATCCGCCAAGGTTTTGTCGCCTACGAGTCCCTCTGCGCCTCACGAAGCGGACGCTTCTCGCTCGGAGAAACGCTAACACTTGCAGATCTGTTTTTGGTCCCGCAGGTTTACAACGCCATTCGCTTTGAACTGGATTTGAGCTCATTTCCTGTAATCGAGCGTATTTGGAAAAATGGGCTTGCGACCCCCGAGTGCCTGCGAGCTCACCCAGATCGATTCGCGCCGCAAGGTTGACATTCCCCCTTTCTTACGTGGATCATTGCGTAAGAGAGGAAGGAATTCATCCCCATGACTCGACTACTTCTTTTATGCATGGCTTTGACAGCAGGAAGCTCTCAGGCCCTTGCGGACACGAAAAAACTTGTGATCACGGACTCTGGCTTTTTTGATCAATACAAAGGCGAAGAGATCGAAGTCACTGCAAACCGCGATGGGACCTATAAGGTTTGGCTGAATCCCTACGGAGACGCGAATTCCTTTAGCGTCCAAGTGCGCGCACTCGATCTTCAATCGATCAATGCTGCAGTTGATGCCGAAATGACTCGCAAAAACTTCTCGGATAAACGTCGCGGCAACACTCGCCAATTGCTTGAGAAACTCCAAGCCTCAAACGCGACCGCACCCTTTTTAGCGTCTTACACGTCCGCAACAATCGCGCGCACGACGGAGCGTCTTGTTGAGCCAGATCTTAAACGAGCGCAACGCTCCGCAAATGACCCCAAGGTCAGCGCACGCGTTCGTGAGCTGGAGAGCCTTGTTACACGATTCTGTGAGGGTGCCGCTCAGAACAAGACGCTCTGCGATCGCTACTCGAAGGAGCTCGCCGATAAAACTGGGCAACAAGAGAGCGCAAAAACTGATGCACAGATTTTTGGTGAAGCAATTGAAGCCACCAAAGTGCAGGCAGCTTCAGCAGAGGCGGAGCTTGGTTTTGCATCTTCTCGCGTAGAAAACATCAGAAAGAATGTCTACTGCTGCCCTGATGTACAAAACGGAGACTCTGCGACACGCAACAAAATGGCGAAGTATTGCGAAGGTGCTCAGGGCCTAAATACCTTTACACCGGAAGTGGTGCTTGGAGTTCTCACAGGCATGAATGAACAGCAAGCAAAGTGGGCTTGTAACGGCGTTGAAAAAATGTGTTTTGGTGAGGCACGCTGCGCTTACATCAAAGGCAGCACTCTTATTCCATTTCAAGGCAAAGTTGCATGTGGCTTTGGTGCAGATGGCGACTGCGCAAAAAATGTGACTGCATGTCTACGTCAGAACGGAGGCGGGATTCAAGATGGCCTTGCTCTTGATAGCCTGAACCGTGCTGGGTTCACCCCATCAACGCCATCAAATCCCGGCGCAGGCCGGAGCGGAAACTAGGAGCTTCTTAAACCCATGAAAGCAATTATTCTGTTCGGAATCTTAATCTCCTCAGCAAGCCTCGCAGCAGTCGGCGAGAACGTAAAAGTGATCGGAAAAGTCGGGAACATTTCAAAAAGCGCTGTGACTTTAGAGACCGAGCTTGGTCCCGTGCAAGTGCCGCGCTACTTGTTTGAAGGGATCGATGGAGCAAAAAAAATCCCCCTCCTCCCTGGAAAGACAACGACCGTAGAGATGCCACTTGCGGATCTCGTCTTGATCAACTCAAAGCCCTCAGGCAAGCACTAACGCTACTTGGGCCACTCCTGAATGACTTTGCGCAACGTGGGATTGCCGCGCTCGTCCCAGACGATCTCGGCAATCCCGCCTTTGCGTAGATCAAACTTCATCTGAAAGAGCCGCTCTACGGCGATCGGGATCCAATCTCCATGCGAACACGCCACCGTACGCGCATCCTTAATCCCGCTGAGGAACGCGTCGATACGGGTGACAAAATCAGCGTGTGACTCGTCTCCTTGCTCATCGAGGGCGCGTACGATTTCAATCTTGCCGAGCGCCCCAACCGTCTCGCGACAGCGCAAGCGCGGGCTCGAAAACAGCCGCCACCCCCCTTGTGATGCGTAATGAGAGTCAAAATGAGTTTTGAGTGCCTTCGCTTGCTCCCGACCGCGAGCGCTTAAGCCATTATCAAGCAAACGATCAGTCACATCGCGATGTGCGTGACGAACCAAAAGCAACGTGCGTGCGATCATTCTTTCACCTCAAGCGGCGTATCTTGATAGCCTCGCTCGGCAAGGCTTGTAAAAAAAAACTGCGACCGGATAGGCTTTCCGTCAAAGAGAGGGTTCTCATAGGCTTTGAGCTCCGAACGCACGGCCACTGCATTGCGTCTTTTCCAGGTTCCCTGAGCCGTAAGCTCGCGCCCTTTGACCGTGTCTCCGATGTATGCCGGGATCATCACGTGAGCGAGGTACTTATATATACGCTCATCGAGGATCGGAAATGCAAGTTCCAAGCGACTAAAGAAATTTCGCTGCATGAGATCTGCGCTGGAGAGGTACATGCGCTTGGAGTGTGCAAAATAGTACAGACGCGAGTGCTCCAAAAACCGATCCACTACACTGATCACACGAATGTTGTCACTCAACCCCTTCACACCCGGAATCAGCGAGCAAGCCCCGCGAACGATCAAATCTATCGCGACCCCCGCCTGTGAAGCGCGATAGAGCTGCTGAACGAGCGAATCCTCAACCAGTGCATTGGTCTTTGCGACAATCCTCGCAGGATAGCCTGCTTTAGCGGCTTCGATTTCAGACTGAATGAGCGACAAAATACGCTTATGAAGCGCTGTGGGGGCGGGTACGAGTTGCTTAAACTGGGTGGGCACCCGGCCTTGAAAAACGGAATCAAAAAAAGTGCTCGCATCTAAGCCGAACTCTGAGTTTGCAGTGAGAATAGCGAGATCCACATACTGGCGCGCTGTCTTTGCGTTGTAGTTTCCCGTGGATAGATGCGTATAATGCCGAAGCTCACCTTTCTCTTCGCGCGAAAGGAGAGCCACTTTAGCGTGAAGCTTCAGCTTTCCGAAACCAAAGGCGACCTCTGCTCCGGCCTTGCGAAGCTCTTCGGCGACACGAACGTTATTGAGCTCATCAAACCGAGCCCTGAGCTCGATCATTACTCGGACACGCTTTTTTTTTGCTGCTTTTTTTAAAAGCTCAATCACATCCGACGCCGTATCCATGCGATAGACCGTTTGCTGAATACTTTTCACTTTTGGGTCACTGACTGCCGCTTCAAGCCACTTGGCGTAGGAGTCAAACGAGTCGTAGGGGTGTTGGAGGAGGATATCTCCGCCTTTTAACTCCTCAAAAACCTCCTTCGCGCGCTCAAGTCTCTTGGGGATCAGGTTCTTAAGTGCAGGATAAGTGAGCTCGGGTCGCTCCTGAGTGAGGTTTGCTGCCATGGGGGTAAGCCCTTGAAGGCAAAGCGATACGGGCGAAGTAAAGATCTGGCCATACTCAAGCTTCAGCCCAGAAAGCGCGTAAAGCACGACTCGATCTGCAATCTCTCCGCGATACTGAAGTCGCACGGGCCTCCCCCGATCGCGAGCGCGCGTCGCTGTGCGCACTCGATCAGGCACCGACTCACTGTCCTCACCTAACTCAAGCTCGAGAGTAAAATCTCCATCCCGCGTGAGGCGCACAACTCCAGCTTCACCCGGTTTTCCTAATGCTGCGCCCAAGTGATCCATGATCAGGTCGTCGAGAAAAAAAAGATACAATCGCGAGTCAAACCCCTCGCGTCCACGCACCAGAAACACCGGAGGCAGAGCGCGCGGAATCCGAATCCAAAGCGAATCTTTCACAACCGCAGCACTCTCGAGATTATCAAGAAGCGAGAGCTTTGTCGGAGTGAAGTCTTCTGGCGCTGGCAACTGTGGAAAGATATGACTTAAAAAAACTCCTCGCCCGATCTCAAACTCCGGATCCTCCTCGTCGATATCGGTTGCGACTCGAATTCCAACAGCATCAAGCTCAGAGGACAAAATATCGAGCGTCTCGCTTTGAGAGACGCCAAAGCGTACGACGTCCTCAATGAGAGTGTCGCGAATTTTGACGAAAGCAGGCGCATCCTCAGGTTTTGCCTTTTGAAGTTGAAGAATCTTTTTCCCTAACGAAGCAAAGCGAATTTGAAAAAACTCATCCAAGTTGGATGAAGTGATCCCTAAAAACTTCATTCTCTCCAAAAGCGGGTTAGAGGTCGTGAGCGCTTCTAAGAGGACGCGTTCGTTAAACTGAAGCCACGATAAGTCTCGATGAATAAACGGCTGCCCCTGTACGGGCAGAAGCGAGGGCAGAGTGGGAATGAACTTTTCAAGGCTCATAGTTCCCCCTGATTTTGCCAGGTTCTTATCGAGTTGTGGGGTGGGATTTCGTGATTACGAGCCGCAGCGTTTTTTCAAGAAGCGCTGTGTTGAGTCCGGGAACACCGATGCAATTTGACGCAAAGAGCTCACGCGCTGCTTTGAGTTGCGACATGCAATCTCAGTGATCTCTCGATACTCTTGAAGCAAGGCAACAGGATAAGGAGAGCGCCCAGTTGAGGAGAAGAGTGACGCCTTTTCATCGCTTAAGAGCGGTAGGCGACTCGCCTGAGCACCAAGGGCCGTGCGAAGCTCGGCGTACGCGGAGCCCACACGGTAAAAGTCCTCAACAATGAGCTGAGGCAAGAGAGCTCCTTCTTTGCTCAGATACTTTCCACATCGCGACTGAGCAATTTTAGATTGAGGGGCAAGCTCTAAGATGACACGGCACTCTTGCATGAGAGCTTGAGCTTCTCCTCCTAAGCCCTCAATTGCATTTTGAATATACTCCGACACAGTGAGCTCTGGATCATAAGGATCCCAACTGGGCCCGTGCATCGCGTGCGTGAGCTCATGTGCTAGATCCAGCGCAGCCTCCAGAGCGCTTTGGTCCGCACGAATCGTCACCGACACTTTTCGCTCCCTCTGCTCGTGTCCAGTGTCGGGATGATAGTACCGAGTCAAAACTGCGTCGGTCTTTGAGATGCGTCCTATGCGCAGCACTTGAGTCAACTGAGAGAGGTCTTGCAGGCCCCAGTGCTGAGCTGCACTCTCCAAGACCTTGCGACCGCTTGGAGTTTTCTCAAGCCAACTTATAACCTCGCTTAAGCGCCAAGGTGCAATCTCGGTTGCCATAGGGCTTGCGAGGGTTCCAAAAGCCCAAAAACAGCAGATCCAAAACCATCGAAATTGTCTTAGCCCCATTGCTTAGAGGGCCTATCGGCAAGACTTGCCCGGTGATCGAGGGGAAATTCAGGTGTCTAAAACTTCGACACCTCTCAGCCTGTGTCCTAGCACACCCCCCCTTTAAACGGGTCCCCGGGCATGACTTGGTGCGGCATTGCCTTTGCTAATTAGCCTGCGAACGGCAGCAGCAGAACGCAGTGGAGCAGAACCGAAATGACGAAGCAGTTGAATCAGCAAGAAAAACAACCCTCAACGTTAAAGCGAAAAACGAAAACTTTAAGCTACGCCTGGATCTTAAGCGCAGCCGTTTTGCTCGTGAGCTTCAAGGAGCTCCCTTTCCGTGAGTTAGCCTCTCTCGTCCCCGCACGCCCCAACGTTACTGCAGGATTTAAGAACTGGGGTCTGATCAATCAACGCGCGAAGTCGCACATTCAAGCTGAGGACGCCTGGAAAATCGAAAAAGGCTCAAAAGACATTCTGGTCGCTGTGATCGACACCGGAATCGATGCCTCCCATAAGGATCTCGCTCCAAACATCTATAACGAGAAATCAACCCCCCGCGGCAAAAACTGTCCTGCAAGTGCACTGAAAGTTTTTGGCTGGGACTACGTCACCGGTAAGTGCAACCCTTCAGACGATCACGGACACGGCACTCACGTCGCAGGGATCATCGGCGCGGTCACCAACTTAGACTCAGGTGTGAGCGGTGTTGCTCCACGCGTATCGATTATGGCTGTAAAATATTACAGCGAATCAAATCCCGGATCCGTGAACCTCAAAAACACCATCGATGCTCTCAATTACGCGATCGATCGTGGAGCGCGCATTATTAACTACTCCGGCGGCGGTCCCGAGTACTCGGAAGCGGAGTACCTCGCCATCAAGCGCGCAGAAAGCCGAGGGATCCTCATTGTCGCCGCAGCAGGTAACGAGCACCAAAACACTGACTTGCGCGAGAACTACTACTACCCACAAGCCTACGGTCTTTCTAACATCATCTCAGTTGCTGCAACCGACATTAACAACAACCTCCTTCCCTCCTCCAACTGGGGTAAGAGCAAAGTCGATGTCGCAGCTCCCGGTGAGAACATCTACAGCACTCTGCCTGGAAATCGCTACGGCTACATGACAGGGACCTCACAGGCGACTGCGTTTGTGTCAGGGATTGCAGCGCTGCTACTCGCACGAAACCCAAGTCTCAAGCCTGCCGAGATCAAAGCAATTGTGCGCAACTCGGTCGATAAGCTCCCCCAACTTGAAAGCAAAATCGCCTCCGGTGGGCGCGTGAACGCTTACTCCGCTTTGATCGCCCTCAATCAGTGGTCCAGTCCAGGAGTACAAAACCCAAGGCTCGCCCTTCCTACTTCGAGTCCCCCGGCGGCAAGTCGCCGAGCTGCAGGTGCGGCGCCCTCACCCGGCTTCTAACTCGCTGTAGCTCTCGACGGATCTGACAATCTTGCGGTACTCTCCAGGTGCTTGCGCGACCAACTCCAAAAACTTCTGCCTCCTCCGCCCTCGCTTGCAACTCTGATTGCAGCGGTGATGTTTGTCGCAGCGATGCCCCCCTGGGATCTCGCTCCACTTGCCTACGTTGCGCTCGTCCCTTGGTTGCTCCAATTGCACAGATCAAAGACCCTGAAGGATGCTCTCACGCAAGGCTTTTGGATGTGCTTTTTGTTTACGGTGCTTGCTGCGTTTTGGGTCGCACCTACGCTCAATCACTTTGCACAAGTGCCCTGGCCGCTTGCGATCTTAGGTCTTTTCTTGATGGGGCTCTTTCATGAGCTCCAGTTTCAGATCTTTGCTTTTGTTGCCTATTTTGCTCGTGTGAGGCTCCGGATCCTCCCCACTCGTATCGGCGGTATTTTGTTTTTTACTGCAACCTATACGGCGCTCGACTTTCTGACTCCTAAGATTTTTGCCAATTTACTCGGGCACACTCAACACACTTCATCGTTTGTGAGGAGTTGGGCTTCGGTGGGCGGCGTGCCGATGATCGGATTTTTTGTGGCGCTCATGAATATGGCTCTTTACGCCTGCGCAGCAGAGCTCCAGGCGCACTCTTTAAGGTATCTTTTTCAAAAGCGTCCTGCGCTTTTTGCTCTACCTCTTGGAATCATCGCCTTCACGCTGGGGGGAGGATTTTACTTACATGAAAGACTTGCACTCTCCTCTCATCCCTCGCGCATGATCCGTGCTGCAGTCATCCAAGCAAACATCGGTGACTTTGATAAAGTCGCTGCCATCACAGGCAAGTACTCCGCTGGTGAGAAAATCATTCAAACTTATCTTGATGGATCGACCGAGGCGATGAAAGCGCCAGAGCGGCCCGACGTCATTGTCTGGCCTGAGACGGCATACCCCTCAACATTCCGTAAGCCCATGGTCAGCGCCGAGCTTGAGCGAGATCAAATGCTCGAGCGCTGGGTTAAAGAAAACCGAGTACCCCTCTGGTTCGGAGGCTATGATCGCTCTGAGACGCAGGACTATAACTCTCTTTTTTTTCTCGACCCTCTCGCTCCGGAAGGTGCAGAACTTCAGACCTATCACAAAACGATCTTGCTACCGTTTGGGGAGTACATCCCGTTTGCCGATCGACTGGATTGGATCCGTGACCGCTTTCCACAGGTTGGATTTTTTGGAAAAGGTCCAGGCCCAAGTACGTATTTAGTGCGCGCTTCATCTGGTATCTCTGTGCGCGTTCAACCTCTGATTTGTTATGAAGCGGTTTTTCCTGAGTTCACTCGCGCAGGCGCGCGCGCCGGAGCAGACCTGCTCTTAAACATCACTAACGACTCGTGGTTTGGTACTTTTGGCGAGCCACAGATGCATTTTGCGTTTGCAAAGTTTCGGAGCATCGAGACAGGTCTGCCTCAGTTGCGCGCTACAAACACGGGAATCAGCGCACTGATTTTACCCGATGGCTCAGTTCAGAACGCGAGCGAAGTCGCAAGCTCCCAAGTGCTCCACTACAGCATCGCACTGGAAAAACGGGCCACCCTCTACCTGCGTATCGGTAACGCTTTAGTTTGGTTATGTTTTTTTGGTGCTTTAGCAGTGGCCTTAGGGCGCGCCATCCGCTTGAGACGCACTCAATGGAGCGCACGAAAGGGTTGACGCGTGTCGCCCAGTTCAGCTAGATAGGGGGCCATGAAAAAACGAATCGCGCTTGCCCTGTTGTCTCTAGGACTCGTGTCATCCTCCGCGCAGGCTTACCCCTGGTTCTACGCTCCAGCCCAGGTCGCAGTGCAGCCGCACCAAGTGGTGGCCATCGTTTGGAACACTTCAGCCTATCCTGTTCTCTGCCAGGGCAGAGTGATCGGTAGAACCGCTTGGGGCGGAGTGATCTTTAACACTCTCCCGCCGGTTGTCGTGCCGGTCGCTCTTTCAGCAACAGTTGGTGTTGCGGCTCCTTGGAACGATCCCTTTGTTGCAGGCTGGGCTGAGATGTACTGTCGCTACTAAGTCGCTCTCCCCAGCGATTGTGTGTCAGAGTTGACACTCTTTTGCGCTCTGCACAGTTTGAGCACACACGCGCCTAGAACTTAGACACTCCCTCGGGAAAAAACTGAAGGAGTTTCGTCTTTCTTGAGAGTAACGCAGCGTGGCACTGTCGTTGCTCTCCTCTCTGTCATGAGCAAAAAGTATTTGATCCTTACTGCAAGTCTTTTGGTCACTCTCCTGGGTACTGGTTGCGCAAACCCCCCTGGACGTGGGCGAGTGCTCACTTCGGTGAGCTCAGGAGCAGAGGGGATCTCGAGCAACTCCGGCAGTAACGGAGGTGGATCAAGCAGTGGCACCATCACTTATGACTGCCCTGAGCAAAACAACGTTCACCCTGACTGGGACTGGATGCTTGACGGAACTGGCCACTTTCGCGTCTGCACGCAACGCGGCTCACAGGCGGGACTCAAAGTTCACGGCATGACCCGCTGGAGCACTCAGATCTGCGTGATTCCAGCTCTCTCAATCGGACAATCTCTGAACATCTTCATGAACTCAAGCGGCGTCGTCCACTCGTGCGGGTTTCCTGACTCCAATGGCTACCGACCGAGTTTTTCAGGGATCAACTACAACTCAGTTTTCGTGGTCGAACAGCAGTTCATCCAACAGATGCAGTACTGTCTTGCGAGCGCAAATTATGGCTCATGCCCGAGTCAGAACGGATCTGCATACTTCTCGTTTGGAGCGATCCGCTAAAACCGGACCTCTCGCATTTGCGTGGGCTCTAGCTTTAACCTTTCACTGCCCCCCAGCGCCTCCCACAGGCGATTTGCCACCGCTTTGAGAACCCACAACCTCTTGTTGCACGCCGGGAGAGGAGACTTTTTTCGAGGAGCCTGGTGCAAGAGCGGGGGACTCAGGAGGAGAGGGTGCGGACAAGTCCGGAGTCTCCGGAAGCGCCTTGAGTGCGTTTTTTAACACCTCTGCTTCTTCGCGCGCTACTCGCGCACGCCCCTCGATCACCGCTTGGCTCAGGTCCTTCTTTAACTCAGGCCTTGAAAACAGCGACTCTCCCCGACGCAAATACAGTTCACCTACCTCTTGTAAAACCTGCCGATAACGACGATCGGCGCGCTGAGCTTCAGTTCCGCAAGGAATTTTTTCGATGTCAATGATCGCAAGATCACCGGGCGACTTACCTGGTCGTAGACTTGGAAAATCAATCCCCCCCATCCCACACCAGTGGAGTGCCGTGGCGATTGCGGAGTTGCTGTTTGCTTTTTCGCTCTGAATTCCGTTTTTTGGTAAAGGATCATAAGCAACGCATCCATCGATGAGATCAACAAAAACTCGACGAATGCAGGCAGAAATCTCCTGCGGGTACTTTGCTAACAAATCAATTCGAACATGAGCGCTACGGTCGTTCTTCCAGTCAGAAACCCAATCTGGATGGCGCTCATTATAGCGTGCGCAACCGGTGCGAAGCTTTCCGAACAAAAGCCCTCCTTTAACGCCGCCTCTCATTGGCAAATCTGCACGCCCTCCTCCTCCACTTCCGTGTGCCGGACCTCCTCGACATGCAAACACGTCCGCTCCACAGGCAATCGTCACAAAACAGTGATCAAACTGCCCTCTCACCGTATCGATGCACAAAAGTCGCATCTCAGGCTGCTCACAGCTTGGAAACGCAAGTAACTGAGTGGTGGAGAGCAAAAAAGCGCTAGTGCAGAACGCGAGTAATCGACTGACCTTCATCCTCGCCCATCTCCTGAGTCCCGGTCCGAAACTGATCGACCATGGCTGAGTCTTTGGTTGGAAACGCATCAAGGATTTCGAGCTGATCTTCTTCGTCAGCTTCGCGCGCAACGACAATAAACCAAAACGGAGCTGGCGACGACTCGATGCGCTTAATGAAATGAAAAAGGCCTCGTTTTTTCTCGTCCGTGCCTTCGACCGTCCAAACTTCATCTGGATTCTGAAGCGTAGGCTCTAAGTGCTCTTGATACTTCTCAAAATCTTTAGTCTGAATATCATCCTTGCGTCGACCAGAACCCGCAGATGCGCGCAAAGTCTCATCTTGCGTCCAGGGCGAAGCAAGACCGTCGCTTTGAGCGGCTTCCTCTGCGCTAGACCCGTACTCGATCTGCGCTTCAACTAAAGCGTCTTTCTCTTTGGCAGTGAGTGTCTTGCCTTTCTGATCTACGCGCTCGCCACGCTGGTAAAACTCAACCAATCTCTCGTCCCGCGTGACTATAGCGAGATACAAAAAGCTCGGCTCCCCACGCAGAAACAAGGTCATCGCAATGACCCAAAACGGCTGCTCTCTCAGCCGAAATCGCGTCATCAAACAATAGCGATAGTCGCCTGTGACTGTCTTTTCGCGCCAAACTTCATCTGGGCTTTCTAAAACTGCCCACCGTAACCCGAGCAAGTGCTCCCGCTGCTCGACGTTAAAGTCTCGAGTCGAAACCCTCTCCTGATACTCGGCCTCTAATCTCTCGATATCAGGAGAAAAATGCTCAACAATACAGTCCTCAGAACAAAAAACCCGTCCTACGTCTTCCTCGACGAAAAGAGCTTTCTCGCTCTCGCTTAAATCTTTTTCACACGCAAAACAGGCATCCTGAGCCGTCGGCCTCACTGCTCGCGTCGCTCCTCCAAACTCGGTCTTAGAAGCCGTTTTCGAAGAGCTCTCACGTTTGGACTTGGACTTTGTCTTTTTTTTGCTTTGGCCCTTCACCCTCCTATTGTGTCGCTATAAGCGCGCAGAGTCAATTGGAGCACACAATTCACCTTCTGCAGTCAAAACTTCGCCACCCCTCTTTTGGGGCGATTCCCTTCAAGCCCTCTTGCGGCCTGGCGTGAGGAGATTATTCTAAAAAGAGGGAAGCTCTAGGATTGAGCTTTTTCTTTTAAAGCCCCCCAAGGAAGGGAGAGTTTTTCAGTGATCGTCGTGACGCCCGAGCAGGTGAGTCAAGTGGAGTACCTCCTCAGTCAGTCCCAAGTGGGTAATCACGTTCTTTTCGAAATGGATGAGATTCGCCGTACGTTTACCGAAGATGCCCCAGCAAACGAGAGCGCCTGTTACGCCGTAGAGCCTCATATCGAGCGACTCCTCTCGCGCCCGACCCTTGCTGAAAAACGCTCGTACCTTGAAACGCTCGACGACCCAACGCGACGACTGGTGGTGAGAACTTACTTCAACATCGTAGAGAACAATCTTTTTGAAACCCAAGAGATGAGGCACTGAGCACGCGATGAGTATTGGCTCGATCCCAGCACGCCCCCAATCGGCCACCTCTGAGACTCTCGCTCGAGATGCAGATAAGCGCGTGCAAGAGCGCGTGCAGCAAGCGGAGAAAAACATCCAACAAGCCGAGCTTGAAGAACACGATCGTCTCCAAGGCGTTCGAGATCGTTACACCAAATCGATCGAGAGCGAAACCGATCGCAAGAGTGCTGCGCTTGAACAAGTGCGCCAAGAAGGATACGAAGCGGTCCTCAACGAGCGACGTAAAATTCAATCTGAAATCGCCCGACTTCGAGCCGAAGGAGAAAAACAAAAAGAGCAGCTCAAAACCTACTACGAGGATGAGCAAATCCGCACGACACACGCAGGTGAGAAAAAACTTCGCGATGAGCGCGGACGTCAACAAGTCGAAGGCGAAGTCCAAGACCGGCTCGCTCGTTTTGTCACCGAAATGACTCGCACAGAGAACATTGCACGACAAGAGCAACTCAAAGCCCGCCAGGACGAACGTACGAACGCTCTTGCAGAGCAGTATGATCAAGAGTTTCAGAGCCGATCAAACAACTACGCTCAAACGAGTGAGCAGGCTCGCACCGAGTTTCAAAGGCAATTTGAGCACACCACACGCACGAACCAAGGAGTGCTTCATCGAATCCAAAGCGAAGCGGCCCGTGAGCTTGAAGGTATGCGTGCTGACTTTGCCTCTCGCCTCGACGCATACTCGACACGCGCAAAAGACCCGTTTTATCGACTCGTTGAGCTCGGGGGGGCACTCTCGGAGACCAATGATGCGTTTGTTTTTCGAGCAAGCGTTCCCTCACATGAGCAAGACGGGATCTCAGTCAGTCTGCGCGGCAATACTCTTGTGATCCAAGGTAAGCGACGTAGTAGCGAAAAGATCGAGTCCGCTCCCGGGCGCGAAGTTTCAACTGCGAGCTATCAAACGTACATGGAGACCCACCCCCTCACCCATCCCGTCGAAGCACGTGCTCTGACGAAAAGTTTTAGTGGGGATGAGCTCACGGTCGTAATCCCAAAGAAAGCAAAAGATCTTGATTACCGAGCTTACCAACGCAAACCTAAAGAGATTGCAGCAGAGCGACCCAAGTTCCCTGATCAGCTCCCGCTCGCGCAATCTCCCGGACCTCAGGCCAACACCAGTGACGGTAAAACCAGTTTAGGCTCCCCACCGGGCACACAGCCGCTATCTTAAAACCAAAAACAAATAACGCTGCTTACTCCGCCGATGGAGCGAGCAATGAGTTGAGCCACGGCTCCCAAGGTGGGATCCACTTCGGGCACTGATCTAAAGGCTCGCCGCGCTCAAACTCCACTCTTGCAAATCCGCTGCGAGCTGAAAAATCGAACCGAAGATCGCCCGCGACCCCCTCTTCGAGCACCCAATACGGATGACGCGCAAATCGCAAAAAAGCTCTAAACCGACACGACTCGCGCTCCAGGATGCGCAATTCCTGAAGCGGAGCCGAAAAACTCTTAAACACCTGTAAACGTGACTCCAGCGCTGGCTGCGGAGACCAGGGGATCGCGCCTTCACGATCGCGCACGGAAAGGCTCATGCACTTCTCAAGCGAATAGCCGCCATAAGCAAATACCCCTGCACGAGTCCGGTACTGAGTCTCGGAGTCTTGCGAGTGCAAAACCTCAGCGCTCGTGAATCGCCAGCAATAGGGATGCGCTGGAAGCGGATGAAGCGCTAACGTATGCAGCTGAGCCTCTGATTGCGAGAGAAGCTCCGTCACCTCTCCTCTCACCTGCAGGGAGAGCGCTGCAAAACTAGAAAGGACAAAGACTAAACCAAAAGATCCGAGCGTGAGGATCGCGGCCTCCTTGAGACGCCAAACAAATATAGCAAAAGCCCAAATCACGACCGCCGAAAGCCACGCGACTCCGAGAGACAGAGGTACAAACCCCGACGCAAACACAAGCCCTGCCATGCTGAGGAGCAAAATCCCTAAAAACACTCTCGCCCCCCACGTGCGCGCGCACACGATGAGGGGAGGAATCAGCACCGCCCAGAACCACGGTTCAATAATGAAGATAAAATCCCCTGCTCGCCAGGAGTTGTCCCAAGGCCAAAATGGATGAATCCCGTAGTTGTTCATTCCATCGGCCAGGATATGCGCTCCACAGCCAAAAACAGCGAGTAAGGCAACTACGACTCGATCTCCAGCTCCCCAAGCACGCTTTTTCCACTTCAGAAAAGCTTCAATCGCACCCCAAATCAATAGCCCCTGCAAAAGCGCAAGCAAAAACGTATGCGTATGCCCGCGATGATGCATTAAATAACCTAGCGGTCCCTCCGTCACTTGAGTGTAAACAAAGTCAAGATCAGGCAGATTGTTCCCTGCAATGGATGCTGTAAGAGCAAGCGAACGAAAGGACGTAAGTCTTTCGGACGACAAGTGCTTGCGCCTGAGTGCCACCGTGCACTCTGCGATCCAGTAACCGAACAAGGAATGTGTGATATTGTCCAAGCAAACTAGATTCTACTTCACTCTTTTGTATTCATGAACCGAGAACTCCTTAAACTTTCACTCCCCACCGTGCTCGCACTTCTTGCCAGCATGGCCATGCAGGTGGTGGACATCTACTTCATCGGTAAGCTCGGCACCGCCGAGCTTGCAGGAGCTTCAATCGCAAGTGCGATGTTCTCAACCGTTTTCACTTTCATCACAGGCGTGCTACTCGGAGTAGACTTTCCGCTCTCCCGCGCTGTGGGTGCAGGAAACCGTACAGAAGCAAGCGCACTCCTAACCCAAGCGATCTGGATCGGAGCGCTGCTCTCGCTGCCTGCAACTTTACTCTTAGTATTTCTGCCCGAACTGCTCCCCTCGCTGGGATACGCGCCTGAGCTCACCGATCATTGCCGAGAGTTTCTGAGACCCTTAAGCATCAGTCTATTGCCTGGCCTACTTTTCATGGCGATGCGCACTTACTTTCAGGCAACGGGACGAGCTTCTCTTACCTTTTGGGCGATGCTCATCGCCAATGTGATTAACTTTGCTGCAAACTGGGCTTTGGTTTTGGGAAATGCGGGGTTCCCAAAACTCGGACTTGAGGGATCTGCGATCGCAAGCGTGATCGCCCGCTGGAGTGTTGCAATCGGTTTAGGCATCATCCTCTGGAGGGATTTTAAAAACGGAATCCTCGTCCCCACACAAAAAAAGCTCGATCAAGTGCGCATCCGGTTGATTTTGACCTATGGGGTTCCTGCAGGGTTACAGGTTTTAGCAGAGGTCGGGGTGTTTGCGTTTGCAACGCTTCTGGCAGGTCGTTTAGGTGCCGTGGCGACGAGTGCGCACCAGATCGTTCTTCAGGTCGCAAGCCTCACGTTTATGATCCCGCTTGGACTTTCTTCGGCCTCAAGCGTGCTCATCGCCCGCGCTCACGGCAGTGGGGATCTCCGGTACGCGCGAGCTCTTGGTTTTCGGGCCCTAGGGTTGTCGGGCGTTTTTATGGCAATGACAGGCATAACTCTGTTTGTTGCAGAGCGGCCGATTCTAGGCATCTTTTCAAGCGATCTGGCTGTTCTTAATCAAGGCTCTTCCATTTTACTTTTTGCGGCACTCTTTCAAGTCTCCGACGGACTTCAAGTGGTAGGCTCTGGTATCCTTCGAGGCTTTGGGAATACTAAAATCGCTCTTGCTGCAAATGCAGTTGGACACTGGGGAGTCGGATTACCGCTCGGCGCCTGGCTCTGCTTTTGGCAGAACTGGGGTTTAAGCGGGCTTTGGATAGGTCTCGCGCTGGGCTTAAGCAGTGTCGCTGTGATTCTGATCGCTGCGTACGCTCGAATATCGCGGCAACCGCCTCTGCTCACCCATTGACGCGCTCATAGAGCATGAGACAATCGCGCGCATGCACATCATTCTTTCGGCTCTTTTGCTGATCATACTCAATCCCTTAGAGGCCCACTCCGCTCCCACGCGCTGGCTCTTAAAAACCAAGCACCCCAAAGAGCTTCAAGCTCTCGCTCCAATACTTGGGACATCGTTTTCCAATACTCGCCTCCTCCAAGCGGACTCGCGCCTGATTGCATTCACTGCCTCTCAAGAAGATCTACAAAAAAGTCTGCTCTCTTCTTTTGCGGACTCGATCGCTTGGATTGAGCCTGTTAGTCAGTTAAGGGCGCTCCCAATTTCTCAGAGCTTGGAGCCAAAGCGCGCAGCTCCCACCCCCCCTCCGGCCCCTGGACTCCCAGACGACAAGGGGATGCCATTTTTGTGGGGGATGTATAACTGGGGACAAAAGGATGTCGAAGGTCGCATCGGGCGCAAAGGCTCTGACATCGCAGTCCTCCCCCTGTGGGCACAAGGTCTCACTGGATCGCACGAGGTGATTGTTGGCGTCGTCGACACTGGAATCGATTGGAAGCACCCCGAGCTCGCCCCCAACCTTTTTGTAAACTCCTCTGAAATAGATGGAAATCGTGTTGACGATGATCGCAACGGCTATGTCGATGATGTCATCGGTTGGAACTCGATTAAGCGCTCAGGGAAGTCGCAAGATGACCAAGGACATGGCACCCACTGCGCGGGAACCATCGGCGCCATCGGAAACAACAAAAACGGGGTCGCTGGCGTGGTTTGGAATGTGCGCCTGATGCCGCTTAAATTCCTCAACTCAAACGGATATGGGTCAACCGAAGATGCAATCGAAGCCATCGCTTACGGTCGCAAAATGGGGGTTCAGATCCTCAACAACAGTTGGGGCGGAGACACCTACTCGCGCGGACTTGAGGAAGAGATTGAGCGCACGCGTGATGCTGGTATTCTTTTCGTCGCTGCCGCAGGTAACGATGGAAGTGACAACGATCGCACTCCTAAGTACCCAGCCTCCTATGCGATTTCAAACATACTCACCGTAGCTGCAACCAACAATCAGGATCAACTCACTGGTTTCTCTAACTACGGCGCTCTCAGTGTGCATGTCGCGGCGCCAGGACTTTTCATCACGAGCACTACGCGTGGACAAAGCTACGATAACATGAGCGGCACTTCTATGGCTGCTCCACATGTCTCCGGAGCAGCGGCACTTTTAAAATCCGTACACCCGCAGTGGAGTGCGAGCGAAATTCGAGATCGCCTCATCCGCTCTTCTCAGCCTGTGCCAAGTCTTCGCCGCAAGGTGCAAGCTCGTGGTCGAGTTCATGTTTCAAACGCTCTTTTAGGCGTGTTTCCTGACTCCGCTGATCCAGCCCCCTCGGAGTGGCGCTCAAGCGCTCTTTCCCTAGAAAGCGCGCATCCTCTTCGCGCCAATAAGACAGTCGATTTCCCAATCGAAGTGAAAGGTGCACGTGCAGTGCGCGTTCATTTTGAGCGCGTGGCGATCGAAGATCCCTTTGATCGCTTTGAAATCCTCACTCCCGAAGGTGATCCCTTAGAGGTCATCGCAGGCGCACAAAAATTAGATTGGACCTCTGAGTGGGCACCCGGCTCTCGGATTCTGGTGCGCGTCAAGGCAAACTCCGACACACCGAGTTTCGGTTTCATTGCGCGCGCAGTGGAGTGGGTCGAATCGTCTCCCTAGTTGAGACGATAACCCGAAGCCTCAGCGTCTTCGAGCCTCGGAAAAAAAGCACGCCTGCAGAGATCTACTTTTGAGTACTCAGATGGCATCACGAGACGATGACTTTGAACATCCCCTACGTACTTGTCGTACGTGCGCTTCATCTGCTGAACTCGAAACTCAAAGGGCATCAATTCGAGAGGATCTTTCTTGTTAAAAATACCGCGCCCCTCGCGCCGTGCAACTTCACATGCCTGGTAAAACGATTCAAGTTCACGCTCCCAACCCGGCACCGAGCACTGCGACTCGTCACAAATCACGTAAGGAATTGCTAGCCCCTCTTCAACCATCTGGAGGTTCACATCGCGCCCATTCAGAAGGACTCGCGCCAACATGCGACCATGCACATCGACTCCCTTCACGACCACGGAAACTCGCGCTCCGAGAGGGAGGATTTGCTTTAAGCGCTCATCGGCTAGCTCAGCGTATTTGCCTTGGCTTGCAATCTTGCCTCCCGGCAGAGACACATGCAGCTCGGGAGTATCCATGTCGACCATACGGATCTTGAGCTTCTGAGTCGAAGGCTTATTCCCCCCGCGCGCAGGAAGAGAGACGGCTTCGTCTAACTCCACATGCAACGTGTCTCCATCGGAGATCACGCTCACTTTTCCGGTCACGATAAACGGTGCATCCGCAAAACTCAACGCACTGGTCACCGAGCTAAAGAGTCCCATCAAGGCAACGAGCATCGACGTCATAGAATCCCCCCCCCTCAAACCCCATGGGTTTAACCCCAAAGACCACGAGAGCGTCTTTTAGGATTTGGTCAGGATGCCCCTTTAAGTGCTAGACTGAGCTGACCCAAATGAGTAAGGCCTTCACGAAAGAGCAAGAAAGCAATGATTCCGAAGCCTTAGATGACGAAGGCCCGGATTCCCTATTGCTTCAAGCTCAAGGAAAAAATTACATCACCCCCCAGGGTGCGAACCGCCTAAAAGAAGAGCTTAAAGCCCTTCTTTATACAGAGCGGCCAGAGGTCGTTAAAACCGTATCCTGGGCTGCTTCCAATGGGGATCGCTCCGAAAACGGTGACTATATCTACGGCAAGCGCCGTTTACGTGAGATCGACCGTCGCGTGCGTTTTTTGAACCGAAGACTCGACGCAGCAGTGATCATCGATCCGGCGACCCAGAAAGGAGACGTGGTTCTCTTTGGAGCGAGCGTCACTGTGAGAGACGAGGAGGCAGAGGAGCGCACTTACCGGATCGTGGGTATCGACGAGACAGACTTAAAGCGCGGTCACGTGAGCTGGATCTCGCCTGTGGGGCGTGCGCTCCTTCAGTCGCGCAAGGGCGATTTGGTCACGCTAAAAACACCAAAGGGAGATGAAGAGCTTGAGATCTTGGAGATCCGCTATCTCGCGCAAGACTAAGTGAGCTTTAACGCTTAAAGTCAATGCCCCGAACCCGAGTGACTTGTTCAACAAGCCATTTGCCAGAAAAACTCAATCGCGCGACTCTCAAGCCATGTCCTCAGAACTTAGACTCTTACTGATCCTCACGGTGGGACTTCTCCCCTTGCGCGCACCAGCACAGACTCTCGGACTTGAGCTTTTCTTAGACCAAGTACGCGCCCAAAGCCCACAGTACCGCGGCGCGCGCATAGCGATGCAAGGAGCATCGGATCGTGCGAGCGAGGGAGATCTTTTGTTTCTGCCCAGTCTCAAAGCCTCAGCGCAAGTCGCACAAGATCATTCCCAAAAAACAAACCCAAGTGCCCAAGGACAAAAAACAATCTACAACTCCTACTCGCTTGGGCTCTCACAGCAGTTTCGCTTTGGGCTTCGTGCCCAACTCGCTTACTCGGTCGGTTACACGGATATCACTGGAGCGCTCCTGACGTTTCTCCCACAACCCACCACTCACGAAGGAAAACTCAGCCTCGATCTCTCGCTCCCGCTCCTCAGAGGAGCTTTTGGTCGGGAAGCACAATCGCAAGAAGCTGCCATGCGTGCACAAGCAAAAGCAGCTGAAGCGAGCGAAGCATTCCGTGCGCGGATTGCTCTCTCTGAGGCAGAACTTGCGTATCTGCGCTTAAGTTTTGCACGCGACGCCGAAAAACTCTCCCGTGACAGCTTAGAGCGGGCAAGCAAGATCCGCGACTGGGTCTTAGGTCGTGAAAAACTTAATCTCGCAGATCGCTCAGATTTTTTGCAGGCTGAAGCGGGCTACCAAGCGCGCGCCCTTGACTTACGCCTGGCTCAAGACGAGCTGCGCTCTGCGACTCAAAACTTTAACCTTGTGCGCGGGATACTCTCGGATCAGGTTTTCGAGACGCTCACCCCCATCTCTGAGCTCTATCTCGACTCGCATACTCTCACGGAGCGAAAGCCAGGAGCCGAGCGATGGGATGTTACTGCCGCTGCCGAAGCTCAACGCGCCTCCGAAGCTGCTGCCCAACTCGGGCAAGAGCGAAATCGGCCCGAGCTTGAGCTCTTCACCTCTCTCGCCCTCACCGGACGCGCAACTCCACTGGGAGATGCCCTCAGTCAGTCCTTGAAATCCGACTATCCGATCACAGCCTTAGGAGTGCGTCTCTCTTTGCCCTTTGCCTTTAACACGACAAGCGCCACGCGCGCTGGATACTTGCGCGAATTCCACAGCGCTGAGCTGAAGTTCCAGCGTAAAGCCCAAGAGCAAGAGCGTGACTGGCTTGAGATCACTCGCAAACTCAATGAGTCAACAGAGCGTGTGAATCTCGCCAAAAAAGTTGAGCAGATACAAGCCATGAAATTTGAACGCGAACGCGAGCGTCAGCGCTTGGGCAAGACAACGACTTACTTCGTTCTTTTGTTCGAACAAGAGTATGTGCTCTCTCTTCTTAACCGCCTCCGTCTCCAGTCTGAAAACCTAAGCCTGCGCGCTCAGGCCAAAAATTTTGAACGCGATCTCTAGAAACTCTCAAGGATAGATCCATGAACCTAGCTCTGCTCTCGATTAAACGCCCTGCCTTTATCACATCCATTGTCGCGCTCATGATTGCGCTCGGCGTACTTGCACTCGGTCGTCTTGGGGTCGATCTTTTTCCTGACGTTTCCTTTCCGATCGTCACAGTCTCAGTCCCTTACCCGGGAGCGGGCCCATCCGAAATCGAAACACAAGTCTCAAAGGTCCTCGAAGACGAAGTGGGCACTCTTGCAGGGATCAAAACAGTTCGGAGCATCTCTAAAGAGGGCTTAGGGATACTGATTGCTGAATTCACGCTCGAAACAGACGTAAAATACGCAGAGCAACAGATTCGAGATCGCGTGAGTAGCGCTCGAAGAAAACTCCCTGAATCGATTCAAGAGCCGATCGTTCGCCGAATTGATCCAGGCGATCAGCCGATTTTGATGATTGCAGTGCAAGGAGAGTTTCCGCCTGCTGAGCTTTTTGATCTCGCCTCTGAGACCCTGCGTCCCGCGCTCTCACAAGTTCCGCAAGTTGGCACTGTCGAAGTCTTTGGAGGCCGAAAAAGAGAAATCCACGTCGAACTGGATCAACCCACCCTTAAGCGCCATGAACTCTCAGCGAGCTTGGTCTCCGCACGACTAGCAAGTGCTGGAAAAAACATCCCTGTTGGAAAACTCCCCCAAGGCGAGGGAGAAACTCTCTATCGCACGCTGGGTGATTTTAACTCCCTTGAGCAAATTGGTGGCACCGTGGTGAGCTTTTTTGGAAACGAAGTTCCCATTCGAATCCAGCAACTCGGACAAGTCAAAGACACTCTCGCAGACGAGAAAACCCGAGTCCGCGTCAATGGTCAAAACTCTTTACTACTTCTTCTCTATCGTCAACAGGGATCAAATACCGTTGCGGTGACTGATGCAGTAAAAAAGAAACTCACACACCTTGAGGCTCAGCTCAACTCCCAAGGAAAAAGAGTCAAACTCGAAGTTGTACGCGACCTCTCAAAACCGATCCGCGCAAATATTTTAGACGTCAGGGAATCGATTATTATCGGAATCGTTCTCACGATCGTTGTTGTTTTTTTCTTTTTAGGTTCTGCGCGAAGTACGTTCATCACTGGACTTGCACTTCCAAACTCGCTCTTGGGCGCATTTGTGTTGATGTATGCAGCTGGGTTTACGATTAACGTCATGACGCTTCTTGCACTCTCGCTTGCCGTAGGTCTGCTGATCGATGATGCCATTGTAGTGAGAGAGAATATTTTCAGGCACGCAGAGCTCGGGCTTTCTCCGTCCAAGGCCGCACTCGTTGGCACACAAGAGGTCACTCTTGCAGTGATCGCAACAACCCTAGTTGTGATTTCTGTGTTTGGTCCGATCGCTTTCTTACAAGGTGTAGTGGGACAGTTTTTCCGCCAGTTTGGACTAGTGGTGTGTTTTGCAATACTCATTAGTATGTTTGATGCGTTTACGATGGCACCAATGCTCTCCGCCTACATGGGCACAGTTAGCCATGGAACAAAAAAACCTAAAAACGCACTCTCGCGAGCACTCCAAGCGCTTCTTAATCTCTTTGAGCGTTCACAAACCGTCCTGCAAAACATGTACGTGCGTGCGTTAAAATCTACATTAAAGCGTCCTGTAGTAGTCCTCGTGGGTGCGCTCATCATTTTTGTGCTTAGTCTGGTTTCGACTGTGTTTATTCCCAAAACATTTCTCCCACCTCAAGATCAAGGTGAGTTTGCCGTCTCAATCGATCTTGGAGCGGGCAGCAGCCTGGATCGGACCGATGCCGTCGCTCATCATGTGGAGGAAATCCTTAAAAAACGACCCGAAATTTCTCGGACTGTTACACGAATCGGCAATACCGATGGAGAGTCAAATGTGGCAGAGTTTTTTGTAGAACTCGTCAATTACAAAGCCCGAAAACTCAACACCTCTGAGGTCAAAGATCTGATTCGTGCAGATCTAAAGGTTCTCGCAGACGCAAACCCGCAAGTGAAAGACATTGATGCAGTCGGAGGTGGCCTAAGACCTTTCTCGCTCAATATCATTGGCACAGACTTCGAGCAGGTCAGAGATCACTCTAAGAAAGTGTTCGAGTTCTTAAAGGTTCACCCGGGACTCAAAGATGCCGACTACGGATACAAGCCAGGAATTCCTGAGTTTCAAGTTCAAACCGATGAGCGCCGTGCCATTCAGCTCGGGGTCTCCACAACTTTGATTGGTGCAGAGTTAAGAACATTGATGGAAGGTCAGACCCCCGCAGTATTTCGCGAAAAGGGCCTTGAATACGATATTCGAGTGCGCTTGCGCTCAGATCAACGCAATCTGAAGGAACGCTTTACACAGACTTTTGTTCCAAATCTCAATCAAACTCTCATCCCTCTCTCAGCTGTGGCTAAACCGCGGGAGTTGGTCGGACCTGCAAGTATCACGCGTCAGGACCGTGGACGCTACATTCAGATCGGCGCAGACATCGCCCCTCAAGGACCAGGCATGGCGGCAGTGATGGCCGATATCGAAAAAGAATTCGCAAAAAAAGACGGGCCTCTGGCCCTGCCCGAGGGGATGAGCTATCGCTTTGTGGGTCAGGCGGAGAACTTTGCTGAACTCGCATCAAGCATGATGCTTGCGGTTGTTCTTGCCATCTTTTTTATCTATCTTGTGCTTGCAAGTCTCTATGAGTCGTTTGTGACTCCGCTCACGATCATGCTTGTTTTGCCGCTCGCTGCTTGCGGGGCTTTTTTTGCACTCGCGCTCACGCGCTCCTCACTGGATATCTTCTCGATGATCGGTTGCATTATGCTCTTAGGTGTAGCGACCAAAAACTCGATCCTGCTGGTTGACTATGCGCAGATGAAAGTCCTTGAAGGCATGGATCGCAAAGAGGCAATGCTCCTTGCCGGCAAAACTAGGCTGCGCCCCATCCTCATGACCTCGCTTGCGCTGATTGCAGGCATGCTCCCTATCGCAATTGGACTAAACGAAGCTTCACGCCAGAGGACAAGTATGGGTATTGCAATTATCGGAGGTCTCATTAGCTCAACGGTCCTCACGCTCCTCGTCATTCCGGCGGCCTATAGCTACGTCGATCGTTTTCGTTCTTGGTCAAATCAGCTTGCTAAGCGCTGGGCCGGGACCTCTGAGCATGACGCACAGTGGACACAGGGCACTGGAGCCGCTAACATGAAAACCCATGGCGACTCACCTTCTTCTGGTCTCCCTGCGTAAGCAGGATATACAGTTCGCCGAGAGGCTCTCAAAGCTAAACGAGTTTCCACTCAAAATCGTCGCAACCTCTCAAGAGCTTGCCAACTGTCTCATTGATCACCCACAGACGATCACGCTTTGGGATGCAGATCACGAATACGCAGGAGACACTTCACACCCCCAAAGTGTGCCTCTGATCGGACGTACGCTTGAGAATCTGACTCTCCCTCAGAGAGTGTTTGCCATCACTGATACTCCTCTGAACTCAAATCCAGTTCTCTTAAACACAACGGCTTTCGGCCATCATATGTTTCGCCGCTACGAGAGTCCTGCCCCTGAGCTTTACGCAAAACTCACACAAGCCGCCGTCACACCACGCCCTTTTGGTCTCTCCACTTACATGCCAGGCGAGACCCAAACACAAAAGCTCACGCTTAAAAAATCCTCCCAGCGTAAAGCAGCGGTAGAAGCCATGCAAAACGTGCTCGACAAAAGCGACGTAACCGGAAGACTCTCTGCTTTGGTTGCACAGGCTTTAGATCAGCTTTTGATGAATGCGATTTTTGATGCTCCCCAAAATCCGCCGGGGACCTATATTCGCAAGTTTCTCCCTCGCTCAAGCGACTTTGAGCTCAACGCAAAAGAGCAAGTCACACTTGAGTTTGCTCGCAATGATGATCTCATCGGGATCAGTGTATTGGATCAGTGGGGGACTCTGCGAAAAGAAGTGGTGATGAGTTTTCTTCGCAAAGACTATCAAAAAGAATCTGTGAAGTTCAAAGCCACTGACCCTGGGTCAGGGCTTGGGCTGCATGGGATCACCCAAAGTGGGCTCAGTATGCTTTTTGTTTCTCGACCAAAAAATCAAACCGAAGTTATGCTTTTTTTTCCTCGCACCAATAGTTATAAGACTTTTCGCTCGGGATTCCGCTTCCTGAGCATCATCTCGGAGTGAGTATGCAACGCGATCCGCAAACCTGGATGTATCCTCCAATCGAGCCCTCTCGATCTGGAACACTTAAAGTCTCCGCGATTCACGAAATCTACTGGGAGGAGTCGGGAAACTCAAACGGTAAGCCAGTGGTGTTTGTGCATGGCGGTCCTGGCGGCGGGACCTCTCCTGAGCACCGCAGGTTTTTTGATCCACGAAAGTACAGGATCGTTCTTTTCGATCAACGAGGATGCGGCAAAAGCAAACCTCACGCCGAGCTCCGCGAAAACACGACTTGGGATCTGGTCTCAGACATGGAGAAGTTGCGAGCTGAGCTTCGGATTGAGCGCTGGCAGGTTTTTGGTGGATCTTGGGGGTCAACGCTTGCCCTCGCCTATGCCGAAACACATCCCGATCGCGTGACGGAGCTCGTGCTGCGCGGCATCTTTCTTTTACGAAAAAAGGAAATCGATTGGTTCTATCAAGAAGGCGCTTCATGGATTTTTCCAGACGCATGGTCGCAGTACATTGCCCATATTCCCGCAACCGAGCGCGAAAACTTAGTCGCAGCCTACCACAGACGACTCATCTCAGACGATCCGGACGTTCGTCTTCAGGCCGCGATTCGCTGGAGCGTCTGGGAGGCACAAGCCTCAAGACTCTATACTGATCCTCAGATGATCGCAAAGTACGGAGCCGATGAGTTTGCTTTAGCATTTGCGCGGATTGAGGCTCATTACTTTGTGAATCGTGGATTTCTTAAGTCTGATGACCAACTCCTTCGAGAGGTCGAAAAAATACGCAAGATCCCCTCAGTGATCGTGCAAGGACGTTACGATATCGTGTGTCCAATCCAAAGCGCTTGGGATCTAGCGCAAGCCTGGCCTGAGGCTGAGTTTTTCACGATCCCCGATGCAGGACACTCAATGTTTGAGCCTTCGATTTCGCGCGCTCTCATCGCTGCAACAGATCGGTTCTCTGAGACGTGAAACGCCATCACCTCTTGCTCCTTGCACTCTTACTTGGAGCCGTTTTAGGGGGCGCCCTGCACGGATCTTCGCTCAGTCTTATCTCAACTTTGGTCGTGAATGTTTTCGAACCTCTTGGTCAGCTTTTTTTAAGACTGATTTTTATGATTGTGGTGCCGATGATTTTCTCGGCACTGATCTTAGGAGTGCGCGAGCTAACGGAGAGCGCTCAGTTAAAAGGAGTCGTCAGTAAGACTCTTTTATACACCCTACTCCTCAGCTCCTTATCGGTGCTCATTGGGATCACGGCCGTTAACTTTTTTAAGCCTGGCTCCCAAATCCGCTTGGACTCTTCAGTACTTGCATCGAACTCAGCTGCTATTGAACAGATTAAATCAAACGCAAGCGCAGCAAAGCCATTTTCTCAGACCCTGATTGAGCTCGTCCCTAAAAATCCACTCGCGGCTGCAACGCGCGCGCTAGAGGGCGAGATGATTTCGTTCATGGTGTTCTCTTTGATTTTTGGTTTTGCTTTGAGCCGCATCGGGGCAAAAACGCTTTTTTTAGGACTTGAAGAGATCTATGCGGCTTGCCTTAAAATCGTGGATCTTGCCATGCGCCTGGGACCAGTGGCCGTTTTTTGTCTAGTTTTTTCAAGTACCTTTAAACTAGGCCCCTCAGTGCTCTTGTCTCTACTCTACTACGTTCTCGTCGTTATAGGAGCTTTAGCTGTTCAGCAGTTTGGAGTGTATTCACTACTGCTGCGGTGGATTGCAAAGCGCTCTCCAATCGGATTTTTTAAGTCCATAAAAGAGGTGATGATCACAGCGTTTGCCACTGCATCTTCGAACGTCACGCTGCCACAGTCTCTAAAAACCGCGGAACACGCGTTAAAGCTTCCCGCAAGAATCTCTCGTTTTGTACTCACTGTAGGTTCCACAGCAAATCAAAACGGCACCGCACTGTTTGAGGGGATCACGGTACTTTTTCTTGCTCAGGTGTACTCGATCGATCTGACTGTCTCTCAGCAAGTTCAAGTTGTGATCATGTCGATCCTGGCAGGTGTCGGGACTGCTGGAGTGCCAGGGGGTTCACTTCCGTTGATTGCGATCCTTCTGGTTCAAGTGGGGATCCCGGCTGATGGCTTAGCTCTTGTTCTAGGAGTAGATCGCTTTTTAGATATGTGCCGTACGACCGTCAATGTGAGCGGCGATCTTGTCGTTGCTACTCTAGTCTCAAGAAAGTCATAAACGAGCTCTTTGCATCCATTGATGCCACTCGTTTCTAACTCTTCCTTGGGTCAAAGGCTTGCCTTAACGACTCGCCAATCAGATTGATTGCGATCAGCATCACGATCAGCGCGAGGGTCGGCGATAGCAAGAGCCAAGGCGCGTTTGTGATGTAGATTCGTCCCTGCGCTAAAAGCTCCCCAAGCGATGGAGTCGGCGGGTTTAACCCAAACCCCAAGTAATCCAGAATCGTGAGCGTCGAGATTCCTGCCGAGATCGTAAAGGGAGTGAGAGTGATGATCGGGGTGATGGCATTTGGCAAGATATGGCGAAAAATAATTCTCCCATGCCCTGCTCCCATGGCGCGCGCTGCTTCGCAAAAATCGCGCTTTCTTAGTGACAAAAACTGTGCGCGCATCTGTGATGAGATGGAGATCCAAGCAAACAAAATCACCACACCCAAAGTCACCCAAAAGCCCTGAGACTTAGCAAGCCCGTTCACAAGAATTACAACCGAAAGAAACGGAACGATCTCGGCTAACTCCTTTAACCGCTCAGTCGCAAAGTCGAGCGTGCCTACAAAATATCCCTGCACCGATCCGATCACAATCCCAATCAAAAACGCACCAAGCCAAAACAACAGGCCATACAAGAGCGAAACCCGCATCCCGTATAGTAACCGCGCAAACACATCCCGCCCGAGGTTATCCGTCCCAAGCCAGTGCAAACTTGAGGGTCCCGAAAGCGGATCCGAACCTTGGATGTAAGGGTCCCACCGACTGGGCGGAAAAACCGCAACACTCGCAAGCCCTTTTTCTCGATCCTCTAAGAGCAACTTACGGTAGTCGACCACAAAAGAGTCCGTGATTCCGAAATCTGCAGCCGCAGTCTGCTCAAAGATTGGAAAGTACCACTTCCCTTCGCGCACGAAGAGAAGCGGGTGTTGATGCGACCAAAGCTCAGCGGTAAAAGAGAAAAAAAGCGTCACCCCAAGCGTCACAAGTCCTAAACGCGCTCGTCCTTGGCGGAAAAATACTTTCAGTCTCCGTCGGGTGAGCGGAGTGAGTCGATTGATCCAGCTCATTTAAACTCAATCCGAGGATCAGTGAGTACGTAGGCGATATCTGAAATCAATTGACCAAACATGATAATGAGCGATTGAAGGACCGCCACACCCATGAGCACATTGTAGTCGCGCGAATTGAGCGACTCAATCAAGAGAAGCCCCATACCTGGGAGAGCAAACACACTCTCGATCACGATTGATCCCGCAACAAACGCTGAGAGAAACCCGCCGATTCCTACCATCAAAGGGAGGATCGCATTTCGAAGCGCGTGCTTAAAAATCACTTGTCGCTCATCAAGTCCCTTTGCTCGCGCCGTCCGAATAAAGTCACTTGCGAGAACATCCAGAAGTGAGTTTTTCATCAGCATCGTCAGCACGGTAAAACCTCCGAGCAATGACGCACACACCGGTAGAAACATATGCTTTACGTAGTCCCAAGCCTGTCCCCAAAAGCTTAGGTCCATGTAATCATCCGAGCGCGCGCCTCCAAGTGGAAAAAGGGCTCCACCGGGTAAAACACGATCCGTACAAAAAACTAAAAGCAAGATCACCGACACAACGAGAGCAGGAACGGAGTACGCGACAAACAAAACAATCGAGGAGCCCCAGTCAAAGGCCGAGCCGTCCCTCAAAGCTTTCGCGATCCCAAGCAAGATACAGATCGTATAGGTCAGGAAAAATCCAGGAATCCCAAACCCCAAACTAATCGGGATCCGCTCAGTGATCGTTTCAAGCGCCGGTCTACGCGTCGTCATTGAGTCACCAAAATCCAGCACGACGATTTTATTAAGCCAACGCCAGTAACGGACTGGCACCGGCTGATCGAGCCCATACTGACGCTCGAGATCTTTTCGAAGCTTCGTGATATCGTCGGCCGTCATCGTCTGGCCTTTGCCTCCATCCTCGCTCCCGCGCATACGCTGAAGCGCTTCTTGCACCGGTCCGCCGGGGAGCGAGTTTTGGATAAGGAAGTACGCCCCCGTCATCAGGAAGAACATCGGCACAAAGGCCAAGAACCTTCTAATCAGGTACGTGCGCACCGTTTAGACCCTGCCTGCTTTCCGGTTTATTGCTCGAACGTGTAGATGTCGATGGGCGCTGAAACGTCATACTCCATCGCCCATACCGGAGCCTTCACCTTCTTGTGGAAGGCCGCGATCATCGAACGTGGCTCAAACAGGAACATATAGGGTTGATCGTCGTACAGGATTCGGTTGATCTCCTGGAGGATCTTTGCGCGCTGAGTGAGGTTAAACTCGAGGTTCGCTTTCCCGATCAGTGCGTCGACCTTGGGGTTTGAGTAGCTCACGAAGTTTGAGCCTTGGTTTTTCTCTGCATCTGTGTGCCAGGTTTGCTTGGGGTTCGGGTACGGAGTGGCCGTCCAAGCTAAAATCAGAGCATCAAACTGGCGATTATCGACATCAGTTAAATACGCGTTCCACTCCATGGCGCGGATGTCCATCTCGATGCCAGCTTTCTTGAAGTTCTCTTTTAGCACCTGCGCGATCTTGCCGCGTGAGGGGTTGTTGGAGTTGTATTTGAGCGTAAACTTGAAGTCGACTTTCTTTCCATCAATCGTTTTCTCAAGGATGCTATCGCCGTTTCGATCGGCCCATCCGTCCGCTTTCAAAAGCTCAAGCGCCTTGGGGAGATCGTAGGTGAACATCTTGCCCGGCTTGCGCAAGTTTGGGTCCGAGTTCAGCGTGAGAGATCCGAAAGGGCTTGTCGCTTGATGCTGAAACCCGTAATAAATCTTGTCGATCATCTCTTGATAGTTCGCAAGACGCGCCATTGCCTGGCGTGTTTTCTTCGATGCGAAGATCGGATTTTTTAGGTTCCAACCGACGTAAGAGTACCCGCGTGGAGCTTTGTTCATAAACTCCGCCGACCACATGTCCTTGCCGTCTTTTTCGCTCTTTCCGTACCGACTCTTGTCGGTATCCATTACCTTTTTAGCATAGAGCTCGACTGCGGAAGACGGAAACTCCATGATATCGAGATCCCCTTTAACGAATCGCTCGTACTCGAGGTTGGGATCGGTCACGATCCGAAGTACGATCCGGTCTGCGTTGTAGCGATTCTTAAGATGCGGGATTGCATTTCCCCACCAGTCTTTCACGCGCTCAAACTCAACGCGTTGATCGCGTGAGAAAATCTTGAGCTTGTAAGGACCGTTCCCTACAGGCTGCAGGATCCCGCGCGACTTGTTGAAGTCTTGCTCGGATGCGAACTGCTTTTTTTGTACAACAGAAAAAAGATAGAGCGAGCGAAGAGTATCGAACTTTGGCTCTTTGACCGTAAAAGTGAATGTCCAAGGGTCCTTGATTTCGAGCGTTACACCGTCCCAGTACGCCCGAAGCGGAGCTGCGTCGACTTTGGGGTTCATCATCGTATCAAACGTAAAACGTACGTCCTCGGTTGTAACCGCAGTGCCGTCCTCCCACTTGGCGATCGACTGAAGTTTAAATGTGTAAGACTTTCGATCCTTGCTGATGATGTAGCTCTCGGCCAGGTAGGGAAGCGGCGAGAGCGTGGCGGCATCTTCGGTAAACAATCGAGCCCAAAGAAACGGCTCAACTGAGCCTGAGTTCGCATCAGAGGAGAGAATCGGGTTCATGACCTTTGGATTGTTTGATAGCGAAAGAAAGAGAGTGCCTCCTTTTTTTGCCGGAGGAAGTTTCTCGTAGGACGATGGTTTTTGCTTAAACATCGTCTCACCCGATTTCGACGCCATCGCTAGAGGTGCAAGAACGAACGCCGATCCGATCACCAACCAACCCAGTCTCAATTTCATGATGCTTTCAATGCTCCTTATGATCCGCAGTATGACAAACCAAGTATGTCTCGGTTTGACCGCAAGAGAGTGGGAGAGTCAATCGCGGATCTCCTGAATCAGCTGCTCACAAATCTCCTCACTCGGAGTACGGAAGTTTTTCACCCCCTCGCACAGATCAAAGCGCACCGCGCGCCGCATTATCGCGCTCTTCTGTGATTCAGGGCCAATCTATGCTGGCATTTCACTTGCTGGTTCAGACTGTGCAGTACGATTATCGGAAAGGAACACAATCGCACCTATGCGCTCACTCATCGCATCCTTTGTTCTCTTTGTTGCAGCTCTGACCTTTACCGCTCCCGAAGTCCGCGCGGACTCCTTTGAGCTCTCCCTCGAAGGCGGCGCGCTCACCTACAATCCCAATCATCGCTACGCACTGGATCAGGCGATCCGCGACATCCACTACGGCGTAGGCTCGTATTACCGTGGGAACGAAAACACAGTCTATCAGTACCTCGCGCGTGCGAACCAAACCCTTCAGTCACAAAGCTATTATGATGCGGATCTTCGCAATGCGCAGAGTGACGTGAACTACGCGATTTCTATCGTGCTCCGTGGGGGCTACGGAAATGAGCATCAGACGCGCTATCAACTTCAGTCGTTAGGTCAGAGGGCGGTATACGCGATTGAGCGCTCGGTGACCTATCGAGATGGTGGTTACCCGAACCCCTACCCGCCCTATCCTGGACAAACCATCTCGGTCACATGCGAGTCGTGGGGCG
>JBILEK010000043.1:0-21467 GCA_044352155.1 Bdellovibrionia bacterium | reverse complement strand
GTGATGCAACCTAAGACTGTCGTCGCTTGAGCCGCGATCCGGCCATCGGGTTTCACGAGATCATACTCGAAGGTGACCTTGAGTCGGCGAACATCCAAGAGACGAGTGCGCACGAGCAGCTCCTCGTCATAAACGACGCTCGCACGGTAGCGGCACCTCACATCAAGCACCGCCATCAAAATGCCTTGCGCCTCAAGCTCCGCGTAGGGGAACCCAAGCGTCTTCAAAAAATCCGTCCGCCCGATCTCAAACCACAACCAGTACACAGAATGATGCGCGATGCCCATTTGGTCGGTTTCGGCGTAACGCACAGCAACTTTTGAAGTATGAATCATAAGTGTCCAAAAACTGTCGATTCATTATCATGATTCTGTCCAAAGACTTAACGCTTTGCGCATCTAAAAAGACAAAAAAATATCTTTCAATTGACCAATTTAGTCAACTTAGTTAAAGTTTGTTCATACTGTTTGTTTTTGGACGCTTTCAATTCGAGACGCCCACGACAAATCAGCAACGTAGGTGTGGTGAGTTTATGAGCAAAGTTTCACTGCAAGCGCTAGCGCTTGCGTTAGGCGCGTTTAGTCTTTTTTCGATCGTAGCCGAAGCGGGCGGCAAAAAACCGCCAACTCCTCCTGGCGGCGGTCACGCAAGCCTCACGACCCCCGTCCCCGTGCGCCTCGTGTTACTGAGGCCCGTCAGCACAAAGATCTTTCAACTTCCAAACGGATCGCGCATCGATCTTGCGGCGGATTTTGACTCGCTTTTTAACACAGCCGTCACTGAAGCCGGCGCATTCGCTCCGACGGATTCGACAGGCAGCGGCAACAGGCCCTGCGATCACCATATCGAGATTCGCGCAACAGTCAGCACGATGGAGTTTAACATCGCTCAGTTTGGGTTGAAGTTTGGCTACATTCCCGCAGGCGAGCTCAGCACGATCTCCAACGCTACAGGCTCACTGGATGTGAAAGTCGGACAGCTCGCCATGGACTTCAGTGTCTGGGAGTGTGTCGAAGGTCGCTGCGCGACCGTTGCAGCGAACACTCAAGCAAGCTCAACGCTCGATCTGAACTTACAGTTTGCAGTGGATTTTAGCGTCATACACACGGGCGCAAGTTTTCTTTATCGCACGCCTCTCGGTGCAGCGTTTCGAAAGATCATGAAAAAAGGAATGGAAACACTCTCTGTCTCCCCTCGGCTCCACGAACTCTCTTGGAGCGCCCAAGTCCGAGAGGTCAACCCACAAAATGGCGAGATCCTCTTTGACCAAGGCTCACAGTCGCGCATCGCTCCTGAGGAGGCGTTCACAGTTTATGCAGGAGCTCCTGCGGATTCTGCCTGTAAAGTTTTTAAGCCCGTGGCCTACGTTCGAACATCGAGCGTGGATACGGTCTCTAGTTTTGCACAAGTCGACGAGATTCTCGATCCTCGGGGCATCCAAGTCGGCGACACCGTCATGGTGAGACACTTGAAAAAGTAACGAGGATGCATGAACAACAGAATCGCACTAGTCCTTGCGCTTGCCGCAAGTCCTGGGCTCGCGCTAGCGGCGGGAAAAAAGCCGGAAACGACACCAACTCCCATCGTCGGGAAAAAAGTTGTTGTCCTGCACCCCATCGCGGGTGTGAAGATCGAGCTCCCCGACAATGAAGTGAAAGACTTAGGTGAGGACTTCAAAGCGCGCCTCACGACCAAGCTCTTTGAGACCGGGCGCTTCTTAATTGCGGATCCTGAACCCGCGCCCGCGAAGCCCTTCGCGCGCGCTTTGCGCTCAACTCTCCCGCCCGACTACGTCTGGCCAGGCACTTTCGTGCCTGCGGCAGATCTCAAGATTCGGGTGAACGCATACTCGTTCTCGACCGGTGAGCGCGGCACTCGCATGTTCTACGGCTTAGACGAGCGCATGCACACGCCCTACAACGACGGAACACTTGCGAACGAGTATCCACTACCTTCCGGCGCGTTTAATGGTTGGTTTGGATCCGCGTTCGCGAAAAAAGGAGAGGAGCCCACCGACTCCCGCTCGGGCCTGGATCTGGGCGAGGGCTTAAGTATCAACGTTCTGTTCGCGTGGCTTGATGTCAAGTACGCCCGCTACTTTTCACGCTTAAGTTTCACGGTCGAGGTCGACTCGCCGCTTGGTGGTCGTCATGTTTCGCGCGAGATCTCTGTTGAAGGGAAAGGGTTCTTTTTCGACGTTGCAGGCGCATACCAAAATTTCAGCGCCGGAATCAAAATCGCGCGGCGAGACGCGCTCTTGCAGTCGTTCTTAGGTGGAGTCGAAGGTGCGGTCAGTGCCATCGATGCAACCATTGGCGATCTCCCGTTCACTGCACGTGTTGACGCACGCGCTTTCGAAAACGAGCGCGAGTACTATCTTCTCGGTACTGGACATCAGGCGTACGTCCCCGTTGGGACGCGCTTTGAAGTCGCGGGTGCTCCCGGTGTTTTGCTTGAAGTGGCCGCTCACAATAACTCCGGCGCGATTGCGCGCCTCGTGGAAGGAAACTCCCAGAGCATCCTGATCGGTGCGATCGCGCGCGAGCCGCGCCCAGGACTCTCTCCACTTCCAGGCACGCGTGCGATGCGCGGGATGTCTGCTGCTCTGTCGGCACCCACGCTCCTCGATCCTGCGCAGGTCACACTCCCTGAGCAAGATCTCAAGCGCCCCGACTTTAAGCCAGGAACGATCGAGAACATCTCCAAAGCACGCGCGATCGCACTTTCGATCGTGCAAATGATCACACTTCCGTATCGAGTTTGGCGCTACCAGCAGTACGATCGCGCCTATCAGAAAGAGCCCGATCCTTCGAAAGGCAAAGCAAAGACCCTCGACGAGTGGGTCGCTCACATGCGCGCACAACCTTGGTCGAAACAAATGGGACTCGATCGTGTACCGGTAGCACCGAAGGGAGAAGCGCCCTTAGTTGCGATCCTCGATAGCGGAGTGGACTATAACCACCCCGTGCTCCACCGATCGCTTTGGCTCAATCCTTCGCCCACGCGCGACGCTCAGGGCCGCGAAGATCGTTACGGCTGGGACTTTATCTCGGGTGACTCGCGTCCGAACGATGATAGTTACCACGGCACCCAGATGGCGAGCGTCATCCTCTCGGTCGCGCCTCACGCGCGCATTCTTCCAGTCAAGATCTTCAACCCTTATGGTCACACCTCCTCTGCTGCGATTGTTGCCGGCGTCAGGTACGCGCTCGATCAAGGTGCAAAGATCCTGCTCTGCGGATGGTCGACTCTGCGCAAGAGCACAGCGCTTGAAGAAGCGGCGAAGCTTGCTGAGGAGTATGGGGCGGTGCTCGTGGTTTCTGCAGGCGACTTTGGATGGGACCTCTCAGTGTTTCCCGCGTACCCTTCGACGCTCACGCGCAAGTTCGCGAGCGTCGTTTCCGTAGCAGCACTCGGCCGCGACGGAAAACTCTTGAATGAGACGGCGCCGATCAAACCCGATCCAAAAGCGCCGCACGCTCGCAAAGCGAGTTACGGAAAAGACTTCGTCACGCTCGCGGCCCCAGGACAGCGCGTGGACGTCGCCGAGCCGCGTGGAGAGTTCTCCGTGGAGAGCTCCTCGAGTGTCGCCGCCGCATTCGTCGCCGGCGCTCTCGCGCGCGTGCTCACCGAAACGGGAGCACGCACGGCCGAAGAACTTCGAGAAGGACTTGAGCGCGTCAGTATTGCAGATCCCATGCTCACGGACGTTGTTCAAGAAGGCCGACGGCTTCAGTTCTAACGGTTCTGCTTGCCCTTGCGGAAGCTCGAGATTTTTCTTGTCCCTGAGACGGGGTTAGGGAGACGAACGCGGCATCTGTATAAACTTTAGACAGCCCACGCGCGCGGCAATGCTCTCTTTTCGCGCTTAGATTGGCCCCAGGCTTGAAACGCATCCATGTATGACGCGCTGGAAAGCTATGATCTTTGGTGCCGTGACCGCCTTCACCGTGCTGACGGTGCTCTGGGGTACGGAAGCTCGCGCCTGCGATTACACTTGCCAAATCCAAGTCCAAGCCACGATGGGCGGAAGCTTAAATGGATTTTACGGCTCCCCCTTCATGGGCGGCGGACAAGCGTACGGCATGGGCGGACAAATGGATTACTACGGCGGGATGACTTACCCGATGTACGTCGCAAATGCGATTCGCTGGAACGGCACTCAACCTTTGGGTTTCTCTTACCTGCCACCCATGGGACTGCAGCTCATGCAGAATCACCGGATCTACGATCACGTCTTCGGCGTGGGCGGTTACTAGCCCGTAGTTCTACCCAATCTAGCGAACTTCTATTAAGCTAAGCGCAGTGAAGCTCCACTTCTTCCCGGCACTTCTTCCGCTCGCAGCCGTTATCCCTTGGGCTCTTGGGGCACTCGGGACACTGCTCGGAGTCGTTCAGATCTTTTTGCGTAAGCCCGCCTGGCAGCGCTTGCGTTTCGCGTCTTTGGTGATCGCAGTCCTCTGCCTCGCCGCAGGTGCACTCTGGCTGTTCGCGTACCGCCAAAGCATCTCTTTAAAGGGCGCAAGCATCGCGCTTGAGCCGAAAGACTTTCCAAAGATCACTCGCTTTCCTGAAGCCGTGCTCCCTCAGGCGTTGCGTGCACATCCGCACGAGGCGCTCCAGCCGATTTGGGAACTCACGCCCGAGCACCAAAGCCTCGCAGCCCCGGTTTTCGCCGATGGGCTTTTACTCCAAGGAACGTTTGAGCACACGCTCGATGCCTATGACGCCTCAAGCGGCCGCCTACTCTGGTCGCTAGAAAAAACTGCGCCCGTGTACTCGACTCCTGTCGTGGATCGCGGCGTGCTCTACCTCGGTGAGGGTCTGCACACCACTACAGTTGCGACACTGACCGCAATCGAGTTGAAGGGTCCTAAAGTCCTCTGGCACCGCAAAGTGCAAGGCCATCTGGAAACCGCGCCAAAAGTTGCGCCCGACGGTAAGCGACTCTTCGTTACCGCGGGCGACTCAGGACTCTGGTGCTTTGAGACTTCAAGCGGAGAGCCGTGCTGGCACCAACCGCGTGGACACGCCGACATGCTCCCACACCTTGAGCTCGATCGCGTGATCGTGGGATTTCAGCCGGATAGCAAAGTGCCTGAGACCGAGCTCTACGCGTTCGACGCGCTGAAGGGGCGCGAACTTTGGAACACGAGGCTTCCGGGGCAACCCTGGGGAGAGATCGCGAAAGCCGGAGATCGCATCGTTCTCAGCACTTCAGTCGGCCAGCTCGGCCCGCATACCGGCAAGGACCAAGGCTGGGCGCACGCGCTCGACCCGAAAGACGGAAAAAAAATCTGGAGTCATGCTCTTTCGTCGTTCGTGATTCTTCAGCCGCTCGTCTCGGAGAAAGACGGCATCGTGGTTTTTACGCTGAAAACCGGCGAGCTCATCGCGCTCCGACTTGCGGACGGGAGTGTGGCCTGGCAATCGCGCATGCAAGGCGAAACGCAAATGGCTGCGGTGGAGATCCCTGGCACTTCCAATTTCTTGTCCCTCACCACGGAAGGAAGAATCGAGTTTTGGTCCACGCCGCGGGGGGAAAAATTTGTCGAGACCCCTTATCGTCCCCTCAGCGTCTCGCGTCCCGGATTCGCTCCCGATCGGCGGATCGCGCTCTCCGCTCCGGATCGCATCGGCGTCTACCAGCTGCGTAAGGACTTGCTCCGGTGAGCCTTTGGCTACGTTTTTCCGATGAGAGCGCTCTCCCCTGCGTACTCCCCAAAGACAGCGCGCTCCAACTCGAGCGGGAGCTCGATCCTCATCGTCCCGGATCCTTGCTTGAGCGCGCGTTCCGTGCGTGCGGATTGCGCGCACCTGCGCACACGCGAGGCGCGCCATGGACGCAGTTTATCCCCTGGAACGACCTGCGCGTCGGTTATCTAAACGCAACTCTCTGGGTAGAGGCACTCAGCTCGGGCATGAGCACGGTCGAGCGTACGGGGGACGGAGGTTTTCGGATTCTTCCGCGCTTCCGTGTTTTTCATCTGCGTCGACTTTTGCGTGCGCAGTGGCGGTTAAGCGCACTCCTTGCGGATCTCCATGCAGATGTTCCCAAAGAGCTCCGCCTGGAGCGCAGCCTCGCGCTCGGTCTCGCGCTTCAGCTCGTGCAGATGCGCTTGCCGCACCACTCCCCGCGTGAGCTTGCGGAATGGCTCGCCAATCCGACGCGCGCACCTCGCGCAGCGGAGAAAACCTTGGAGCTCCTCGCGCGCATCCAATCCAGACGCCACTCGCTCTCCTCAGTGTGGAGCACACGCTTTCAGACTCCAGAAGACTCGCGCGTGCCTAAGGAGTTTCCTCAGTATTTTTGGGATACATTTCAATTCGCGCGCATTTTACGAGAGCCCCTCATCGCACGAAGAATCGAAGGACTCCCTGTTTTTCCAGGGTCGGGCGCAGGAGTCTTGCGACTTCACTCAGGCGAGCACCCTCTTTTTGAAGTCGCTACTCATCAGGCCCTCAAAAGCGTCCCGCACGCTCGAGCTCTTTTTTTCTGCCGCGGAGGATTACTCAGTCATGCTTGTGTTCTAGCGCGGGAGCAAAAAATTGCGTGCATCACGGGCTTAGGAGACGCTCTGCTCACGGAGCTCAAAGAGAGCGGAGGCGAGATGAAAATCCGTTTTGACGCGGGGCAGGGCTGGATTGAGCGGATTTGAGGGAAGGAGCGCAGAAAATCTCGCGCCGCTACGCATTAGCTCCCCACTCCTCCTCCCCCTTCTTTTTCGCTTTCTGCTAGATTTTACGGATCTATGAACTCCGCTTTCCCTCTTTTGCTTGAAGAGTGTTTTCGTCTTCTGTCCGTTCCAGCCACGCTCGGGAGCGATCAGAGTGTACGCTTAGATTTTTCGCAACTCGCGACGCGCTCTTGGAAATGGAAGTGCGAAGCTTTCTCACTCTCAAAGCTCACGCCGCTGCTTGCTTCACTCCCTCAAGCTCGCATCGATGGAGAGACTCTCACTCTGACGCCTAAAACTCTAAGCTCTGAGGAGCGTGCCAAGCTCTATGATGCTTGTTTAAAGCTTGCTGAAACTCTTCTTCAGGACAACCTCGCGCGCACGGAGGCTTGGGGCCAAATCGATGTGCGTGCTCACACTCCTACAGGTTTTACTGAGTCAGAGCCCGGAGTAAGCCAAGGCATTCTCGAGCGGCTATACGCTGATCGATATATCGTAAAAGAGAAAAAAGGATTTATCGTTGATCTGCATCGATCGCAGGGACCGTATCTCGTCTCCATCGGCCCAGATCGAAAGTCGTTTCTGGATGGCTCAGCGCAAATCGCGAGCTTAAGCCTCGGATACAACGACCCCGCAAAGAAATCTCTCTCTCTTCGTTCTGAACTCTTTTCAGCTCATCCTCCTGACTGGAAAAACTGGGACATCTATCAGGCGTTCACGGGGCTTTTAAAGCGTGAGAGTGGCTTTAAGGAGTGTGCTATTTCCAACTCAGGCGCCGAAGCCATGGAAGTCGCCCTCCGCGCGATGCAAACCTGCTATCCCAGCAGGCGAAAGCTCATCGCCTTTGAGGGCTCGTTTCATGGGCGAAGCGTTCTCTCACTTCACTCCACTCATAGCCCCTCCAAGCGCACACCGTTTGAGATCCATCCGTCGCCCGAGCTTGTGGAGTTTGTGCCGTTTCCTGAGCAAAAAAATATTTATGAAACTGCGCTTGAGCCCTCAGGGTGGATCTCCGCTTGGTCTCATCCCAAAGGCCCTCAGTTTGATCAGGATCTCCAAAAGTGGCTAAACTCTAAAAACTCCCTTCTTGCGGCTGAGGCTCGTAGCCTCGCACGCGTCCGCGAAATCTGCCTCAAAGAGCGCCCTCTTGCAGTGCTGCTTGAGCCCATGCAGTGCGAGGGCGGAGACCGTCATGGGACGCCAAGGTTTTTCCGAGCGCTTCGCTTGTTGACGCGCGCATTAGATACCGCGCTTGTCTTTGATGAAGTTCAAACGGGCTTGGGCCTCGGAGGTGGGTTTTTCTGGCACAAGTGCTTCACCCTTGTCGATCATCTCGGAAACCCAGATCTCCCCGACGCGGTCGTCATGGCGAAAAAAACGCAGGTCGGCGTCACTCTCTCGAATGTCGCACAAGATCTTCCAATCGAGACCTCAGCTGCATCCATGTACCGAGGGTATCTGCAGGCGCTTTCGATTTTTGACTGGGACCCTAAGCCCATGCAAACCCTCGTGCGCAAACACTTAAACACACTTCAAAATTTTTTAGGGCCATCTCTCATTGCAAATCCGCGCAGTCGCGGCCTTTCGTTCTCAATTGACCTTCCGTCTGCCGACATCACAAACAAGCTCATTGCTCAACGCTTTCCCGCAGGCACGCTCTTCTATCCCGCCGGAGACCAAACGGCACGGTTTCGCTTGTTTAGCGTTTCAGAGGCAAGGCACGTTCATCAGCTTTTTATTGCGATTTATAAGTGCTTTGAAAGCTTAGCTCGCACAGGCGTAATCCCTGCTCTGCCTCCCATTGAGAAGTGGGCAGAACGCTGTGGAGTCGAAGTTGCCCCTGAGATGCCAAAGCTCGTGAGCGAAAAACCTGGCGTCGAACTTCAGCTCCCGTGGAAGAGCGTTCACATCCCCAAAAACAAGCAAGAGTTTCTCCAGATCTCAAGTGCTCAGTATCAGGATATTTTTCATGCACTCTTCAACGAGTGCCCAGAGATCCTACACTCGCCCTCGAGCTTGGAGTGGGATCTTCACCGCCTCTCAAAAGTGAGCGCAGAAGAGCTTTGGAATCACTACCTCACGCACCCGGAGTTCACGATGAGAGATCTACTCTGGACTGCATCGCGGGCGTTTGGCAGTCGCATCGCGCGCCTCACTCACGAGCAAGTGGGTGAGATCCGCCCGAAGATCAAGGTGCTGGAAGAAACTCTGTACGAACCTGCCCGACAGGACGATCCAGAGATGTTTTACCGGGTGTCCGAGGATCCGAACTGTATCTTTCTTGCGTCCTTTGGACCCAAAGGTGAGCTTGCGGGGATTTGCGCAGCAGCCCCAATGCAGCATTTCGCAAACGTTGCGCTTGTGAGCGCGGATCCGAACTTTAAAGTTCCAAGCGCACTTTATGGCATCGATCTGTCGGTACATCCTGACTTTCAGGGTCATGGTTTGGGGCTTCGCTTTAAGTGCGAGCAGTACTTAGAGGCTTTGCGGCAAGGCGCGACTCTCATCCGCTCGCGTAACCGCTTCCCTGAAGCCTCAGGCATGATCCACATCAATCGCAAGCTCTCCTCAGTCGTTGTGTCGGAGAACTCGCACGACTACGAAGGCGATGGGCTCTCGCTGTATCAGAGCATTGAACTCCGCAAACCAGCGCGTCCAGCGCCCTCAGTCTATAGCGGAGGCTTACGCAACAAAGGGTCGCTTGCGAACTTCGTGAGCCCCGGTTACGTGAACAATCTTCTGTTCTTGAAAGATTTCTTACCCAAGCCTCTGCGACATCTGTATCTCGCAAGCGGGCGCGCAGAGTCGACGGATAAGGCCCTAAAGCTTCTCCGCGCAAAACGCCCCAAAGCCAAGATCGCGCTCTCCTTTCAAGGTGACTACTTTGGACATACGACTGCTTGCGCGCGATCGCTCGGTGGCGTTGGAGGCGATGCCTACTTTGATTGGCCGCGCTTGACCCTTACGGAGGGAGCGGCCGGAGTCGAAAAGCTACTTCAGAAACTCGATCCCGAAACCGTGTTCGGATTTTTTGTAGAACCCATCGCTGAGCGGACTGGGGTTCGCAAAGACGAGGACTTACTCAAGTCCTTGATCAGCGTGTGCCACTCTAAGGGCATCCCCGTTCTTTTCCACGAGACTGCGAGCGCATTTTACAAGTACGACTCCAAGCGCTTTACTGCGGCCGGCGAGGAGCTTGAAGCGGATGGTGCGTTTCTGTACGCAGGAGCACAGCTGGGGTTGGTACTCACGCGCGACACACTTTTTTTGGAGACCGCTTTGGCGATGATTTCCACCTGGGATGGAGATGAGCACTCTTTAAATCTGCTTCGGGAGCGCCTGCTTCGGAGTGGTCGATGCTAAAGCTCACCGTCTCAGGCACTCCGCGGGCGCGAGGGCTTGCTCATGGTGAGCAGTTTCGGCCACAGATTCACGCTTTGTCGGAGATCCGTCGTGGACTTTTGCAAAAATACTTAAAGCGCAAAAGCATGCTTGAGATCGATGAGCTTGCGCTCGCGCAAGCGCGCGTGCTCGCCGGTTACCCCGACTTTTATGCTGAGTTCACCGCAATTGCCGAAAGCGCGCACCTCTCGCTCGCGGATCTGGTCATCCTCAATAACTACACCGATATGCGCGACTTCGGCGGCGAAGGCGGCTGCTCGGTCGTCGCGCTACGCAACGCGCGCGAAACGCTCGCCGGCCAGACCTGGGACATGCATGCGAGCGCCACTCCGTACATCCTTCACCTCTCGACTCCTGAGGCTGAGATCCTAACGGTCGTCGGCTGCTTAGGGCTCGCTGGAGTGGGACGCAAGGGTGTGGGTGTACTCATCAACAACCTGCATAGTCACGAGTTTAAAGTCGGTCTCATCTGGCCTGCGCTCGTGCGTGGGATGCTGCTTGAGTCCTCAGCGCGTGCGGCACGCAATTACATGGAGAAAAACCTCCCCTGCTCTGGCCACAACTACCTACTGGTCGATGCGCAAGAAGCTTTAAACGTCGAAGCCACGGGTCAGCGCGTTGCAACCACTGGGGAGCTTCGGGGTTCAGGGGTGATTTTCCACACGAATCACTACGTCGATCCGGAGCTTTCAAAGACCGAAATCCTCTCGCTTCAGAGCAAGACCACGCACGCGCGCCACCAAGCGCTTCAGAGGTACTTTGATCAGACCGATGTTGAATCACTCAACGGCACGCGTCTTTGCGAAGATGTGTTTACAGGCGCTCGCGCTCCGGCCGTCTGCGTGCATCCTCCGGTAGGCGATCCACACGGTGCGATGACCTGTGGCGGGATGCTTTTAGATTTTAAACGCAAAGAGGGTTTAAGTTTTGGTGGTCTTTATCAGTCCGGGGATCACTACCGATTTAATTGGTGATGGATGCAAGCTGGCTGCATCCATTGAGTAAGACTTGTTTTAACGCTCTCCCGAGAAGCCCAGTTGCCCGACGCTCATAGTCGCCACTAAACGCTCTCAAGATACCGGAGGAGCGACTTTAAAGACAAAAAGTTTATTTATTCCGCATACTTAATCGCTACCCGCTTGGGACTTTACTCAATCGTTGCGGCCAGTTTCTAACTACCTGCACCTGCGCTCCTTCCCTCAAATCCGCTAGTCTCAAAATACAACGGGGCACAGTAAGTGATCATTGAGTTTCCCCAAATGAGGCTCAAGCTTAGAGCTTCTCGACGGACGAGAGCAACACCACCACCCTCTCGTCCGTCGCCCTTTACGCCTTAAGACCTAGCCGTCTTCCGTAGGTACGGCGGAAGCGTTCACCTAAAAAAAGTCGGCCCCTAAAACACAGCCCGAATGGAATCAGCTAAAAGCGTAACGCACTCCTCCACTTGCGTAATCGATGCGTTAAGCGGAGGAGCAAGCATCACGAGGTCTCCGTTTTGATCGTCGACGTGTCCAACATTAGGCCAAACGATAAGCCCATTTTGAAACGCTTGCGCAACAAGAGCTTCGGCCTTTTTTTCTGCGCGCGGAAAGGGCGATTTACTCACGCGATCGCAAACAAACTCAACCCCCGCAAGCATCCCCACTCCTGCAATATGACCGACACCTCGGAGAGGTAAAATCTCTTCACGCAATCTCTTTTGAAAAACCGATCCTACGGTGCAAGCATTCTCGAGCACCCGATTCTTTTGCATATAATCGAGCACTGCGACACCCGCAATCGCCATGCAGGGAGCTTGAAGATAGGTTTGCGCATGCATAAAATAACCTGTGCCTTTTTTCATTTCGGCTAAGTGCTCCTCACGCACCATCACGACACTCAAAGCAGCGTAGCCTCCGTTGATCCCTTTACCGAGCACGATGAGATCCGGATTCAAGCCATAAAGAGAGCTTGCGAAAAACTTCCCACTTCGACCTGCTCCGCACAGGATTTCATCTGCAATCACGAGCACCCCATGCCTACGGCAAACCTCCTGCACGCGCTCGAAATAGCCGGGAGGTGGTGTAGCTGCGCCAGCGCTTGATCCGATCACAGGCTCTACAATAAACGCTGACACCGTCTTTGGACCGGCTCGAACAATCGCCTCCTCAAGCGCCCGCGCATAGTACTCAGCCCCATCTGTTGCGTAGTCGTGAACTGCGGAGCGGTACTCAGTTGGCGCGGGAGTCGTGATGACTTCACTTAAAAGAGGGCCGTAGTATTTTTTGTAGTGCTTGCGGCCTCCGGCTGAAAGTGCATAGAGGGTGTTGCCGTGATAACTCGGTACACGCGCAATCAACTTATGGCGCTCGGTCTCGCCACGCTCAAAGTGTAACTGACGCGCGAACTTGACCGCAGCTTCGATCGCCTCCGAGCCTGAAGCGAGAAAAGCAGAGCGCATCTTTCCAAAACTTTGCGCAAGGACGCCGAGCCTTTCGGCGAGCTCTTCTGCGGGCTCGTTCGTGAACTGCTGTCCGTTGACATAAGCAACGCGCCTGATCTGATCGGCAATCCGATCCGTTACTTCGCGCACGCCATGTCCAATGCTCATGACCATCGCTCCGCCTGAGCCATCGAAGTAGCGCTTGCCCGCGCGATCGTAGAGATAAGGTCCCTCGCCATGAGAGATCACTGGGTACTCTCGTGTTAAGTTGCGGAGCAGCACGTGGCCATCAGGATAGCGAACATGGGTGCGTTTCATGTCAGGCTTAAGTCTACCTCGATTTGGAGCAAAAAAGGGGGCTTGTTTTGCTTTAAAGGTAGCGCGATCCTAAGCAGCAATGAAATCCATCTATCTCGGTGCAGCAGTTCGTACACCGATCGGAAAATTTGGCGGCGCGCTCCGAAAACACACTGCTGCGGAGCTCGCAGCACACGCGCTACGGGCCTGCTCTGTTCGCGCGACCGGAGTAGCTGCGGATGGCGTGTTTCTCGGACATGCGCGTCAGGCGGGAGCTGGCCCCAATCCTGCGCGGCAAGCGACGATCGCCGCAGGTCTCCCTGAGTCTGTACCCGCGATGACCATCAATCAAGCCTGTGCGTCAGGACTTACGGCTGTGTTCTTGGCAATCGAGAAAATCCGCGCTTCAAACGCACGCTCGATCTACGCCGGAGGCGTCGAGAGCATGTCAAATACGCCCTACTTACTAATGGAAGCACGCTTTGGCTACCGCCTAGGCAATCAAGAAGTAATCGACGGAATGAGGAAAGACGGATTCTTTTGTCCAATGTCTCAGATGCTCATGGGCGAGACGGTAGAGAACTATCTTGCAAAAGAGCTTGGGATATCGCGCGCGGAGCAGGACGCCTATGCGCTCTTATCTCAAAAACGCGCAGATACGGCCTGGAAGAGCGGACAGTTTGCACGCGAAATTGTGCCCATCAAAGACGTTCTTGCCGATGATGAGCACCGCCGCGCAGACACCACACTTGAGAGCCTCTCAAAACTCCCTCCAGTCTTTGATCCCAAAACCGGCACGATCACTGCTGGAAACTCAAGCGGCATCACTGATGGCGCAGCCTTTGTACATGTAAGCGCAGATCGACTTCCACACTCAACTCTCGAAGTCCTCGATTACGAGACGGTTGCGATTGATCCACGCCGAATGGGTATAGCCCCCGTACCTGCGATCCGAAATCTGCTCGCACGTCAAAAACTTGAGCCAAGCGCACTCGAAGCCGTCGAGATCAACGAAGCCTTTGCTGCTCAAGTCATCGCCTGTCAGCGCGAGCTTAAGATCTCGCCTGAAAAACTAAACTCCTGGGGTGGATCTATCGCGCTGGGACATCCGATTGGTGCCTCCGGCGTCCGCGTACTCGTGACACTCGACTCGCGCATGTACGGAAAATCAGGCGCACTCGGAATCGCAGCGCTGTGCGTGAGTGGCGGGATGGGAGTTGCGCTCCTTGTCCGCGCTCTCTGATCTACTCGCACAACCGTTTCTTTTTGCGCACGCTGCACACTGGGTCGATCACGATCAGCTCCAAGACGCACCGGATGTGCTGATTCCTGAAGCTGAAATTCGACTTGGCCATTATGTAGAGTCACTTCTTGAGCACGCAATCCGCGCGCGCGGACTGCCGTACGCAACTCGCATCCCGGTACGACAGTCAGGCAGAACTCTGGGAGAGCTTGATTTTGTTTTTCAAACTCAAGACGGGGGCTGGGAGCACTGGGAAGTCGCTTACAAGCTTTATCTGTACCACCCACCGAGCCCAGGATGCGCTCCTGCACTTTCAGACTTTATCGGTCCAAACAAAATCGATCGCCTCGATCTTAAAGTCGATCGCATGCTCAATCACCAACTCCCTCTCGTGCATACGCCCGAGGCCATCGATGCAATTCGATCTCACTTACCGGGGTTTGATCCCACACGACTTCGCTCACGCGCCTGGTTGAAAGGGCGAATATTCTTGCCTGAGGGCGTTGCACTCCCCGCGGGTCTAGGACTAAATCCAAACACACTTACCGGCACTTGGGGGAGAGAACCCTATTTTGGTGCTGCCCTTTCTCGCCTCAAAGCGTGCAGCCTTGATGTGATCGACCAAAAACTCAGTCTCATCGAGCCCAAAGACTCCCCTCTTCTGCTTGCCTGCGGAGCGAAACGTCACTTTCTTTTGCCCTAAAAAAACCTAGCGCAACATGTCTTGCTCTTTAGTGCGCCTCTCAGGCATGTTGCAAAAACGATGATCCGTATTCTCCCCCCGCATGTCGCCGAAAAAATCGCCGCCGGCGAAGTCATTGAGCGACCCTCAAGTGTCATCAAAGAGCTCGTGGAGAATGCGATCGATGCTGGCGCAACTGAGATTGCAGTGACGCTCGAGGACGGGGGTAAGGGCCTGATCGAGGTCCTTGATAACGGCCGCGGAATGTCACGCGATGATCTCGGACTTTGCGTGAAGCGCCATGCGACGAGCAAGATCTCAGGCCTTCAAGATCTTGAAAACATCCGCTCGCTCGGTTTCAGAGGCGAAGCGCTCCCCAGTATCGCTGCTGTCTCAGATCTCTCGATAGTCTCGCGAGCAAAGGACTCAACTCAAGCTCATCGTTACCCAAGACTTGAGCCCATCACGTTTGGACATTTTTTAGGCTCCTCACACGGCACTCTCGTACGCGCTCAAGGGCTCTTCTCTCAAGTGCCTGCGCGGCTTAAATTTTTAAAAGCCGCGCGCGCCGAAGTCTCAGTCGTAAAAGAGTGGCTCATGCGTCTCGCACTCACACATCCGGAAATCGGGTTTCGCCTCATTTCTGAAGACCGCAGCATTTTTGACGTCCGACCGCAATCTGAACTCGATCGAGTACGATCGCTTCTCACGGAGGGGCAAGACTTACCCGTTCTTTTTGAAGAAGACCGACATGCAGACGAGTGCTTTCGTCTCTACTGGATCCAAGGCTCAAGCGAGTCGCAGTCGCGCAACATGCTCCAGGTTGTCAACGGTCGCGCCGTCAGGGACCGAGTTCTTCAACAAGCGCTGCTCTCAGCGTTTAAACAAGTGCTACTTCCAGGTCAGTTCCCGTCGCTCGCACTTTTTGTCGAGATTTCGCCTGCACATCTCGACGTGAACGTGCATCCCACAAAAACAGAAGTCCGATTTCTCCAGTCCTCCGAGGTCTTTCGATCCGTGCAATCGCTCGCACAAGATCTGCTCGGCACACATGGTGCCCCCCGCACCGTCGCACCTCTCGCCTGGGAGACGCCCGAAATGCAGGCGTACTCCAACACGCGCCCTGGAGAGCTCGCACTTGGACCCGCTCCCACCCCAAGCTCCTCCTATGGCGCGCCAGCCTCCCCTCCCTCGCGCGTCGATCACGCGTTCCGCTCCGGACTCTACTTGGGCTCAGCATTCAAGACCTACTTGCTCTTTGATCTTGGTACTGAGCTCGGCGTGATCGACCAGCACGCAGCCCATGAGCGTGTGCGCTATGAGCGCCTCAAGCGCGCCGCTCTTAACAATCTCTCGCTCGAGCGCCAAGAACTCCTCATGCCCGAGAGCGTTCCGTTCCCCGAGGAGCTCAGGTCCTTACTCGAGGAGCGCCTGCCACTTCTACAAAAGATCGGTTTCACTGCTGAGCTCTTTGGCGAGCGTGCGCTTCTTTTCCGCGCTGTGCCTGCAATCTGGGGTGCAAGCGAACTTTCGGTCAGACTCAAAAACCTCGTCGATCGCCTCTTGCGCTCACGCGCTCCCCAAGCCGCAAGCGCGCTGCACTGGGACGAAGAGCTCTTTGAGTCAATCGCAAGCGAAGCCTGCCACTCGGCCGTACGCGCAGGCGACACGCTCGATCGCTTCAAAGCGCTCCAGATCGTCGAGCAGTTGTTTGAGTGCGAGCATCCTTGGAATTGCCCGCACGGACGCCCGACTGTCGTACGCGTACCACGCGGAAAGCTCGAAGAATGGTTCCTCAGACGCGCGCCCTGATCCCGATTCTCACTGGCACGACAGCCTCGGGCAAATCCGCGCTCGCACTCGAGTACGCGCTCTCACACGGAAACATCGAACTCATCAACGCCGACAGCATCCAGCTCTACCGAGGCTTTGATATCGGATCGGCGAAATCCACGCTCGAGGAACGTGCTTGCGTCCCGCACCACTTGATTGACGTCTGCAATCCCGAAGAGACTTTCACGGCCGGTGATTTTGTACGCAAGGTAGATCAGACGATTACCGAGATTCTTGAGCACGGAAAGCGACCGCTCCTGGTCGGCGGAACGGGCTTCTATCTCAAGGCGCTCCTTCATGGTCTCTGGGACGCGCCCGCTGCCGACCCCCGCTTGCGGGCCCTGCTGAGCGGGCTTCCGCGCGAGGAGCTCTACAAACGTCTTGAAAAAATCGACCCCACCTCGGCCCACCGGATCACGCCCGGTGATCCGTATAGGCTCATCCGAGCTCTAGAAATCCATGCGCTCACTGGAAAAACTCCTACCGAGCTTGAGCAAGCGCCCAAAGTCCACCGCTCAGCGCATGCATTTAAACTGATCGTGATCGATCGCGAGCAAGAGGAGCTTGAAGCACGGATCCGCACACGCGCGCAAGCCATGCTCGCCCAAGGCCTAATCGAAGAAACAACGCGCTTGTTGCGCGAGCATCCCAGCGCGCGAGCGCTCGAAGCCGTGGGTTACGCCCAAGTGGTGGCACACCTCCGCGGAGAGAAACCCAAAGGGCGAGAGTTGCGTCCGGGCACCCAAGGACTCATCGACGAAATCACACTCGCCACACGCCAACTCGTCAAGCGCCAACGCACCTGGTTTCGCGGACAATCCAAGGCTCACCTCTGGATCCTCGATCGTGAGCGCCAGTCTGTCATGGAACTTCTCAATGATCAAAGCTAAGCCCCTCGCTCTTCTCCTCGATCCCATCCACCCGCACCTTCAAAAGCGCCTACGCGCGCACTGTCGCGTCACCCAAGATCTCAGTCGGCTGCACGAAGCAGAGGTGCTTGTTTGCCTACTTTCTCACACCATTGATCGCAAGCTGCTGAAGCGGGCTTACCACCTCAAGGTGGTTGCAAACTACGCGGTCGGCCTCAACAACATCGATCTTAAAGAATGCGCACGCCGCAAGATTCGGGTATGCAACACCCCAGGCGTCCTCACGCGTGCGACGGCCGAACTTACGCTCGCACTCTTGCTTGCAGCGGCACGCAGGTTTCCCGAAGGCGAAGCGCTCTGCCGATCCGGACGCTTTCGAGGTTGGGCACCCGATCTCCTCCTGGGGCACGAACTGCAGGGACGTCACGCGGTCCTCCTCGGGCAGGGCCGCATCGGGCGGGAAACCGCGCGCCTCTTCCGTGCGCTCGGAATGAGCACCGAGTTCGTCACCCGTCGCGATGGCGCACGCACGATCTCACGAAAGCTGCGCCGCGCTCAGGTGCTCTCCCTCCATGCTCCACTCACCCATCAAACTCAACACTGGCTTTCCAAGGCGCGGATCGGCCTCCTCCCCAAAGATGCGATCGTGCTCAACACCGCACGTGGTGCACTCATCGATGAGCGTGCACTAGCCCAGGCCCTTCGGGCGCGAAAGATTTTTGCAGCGGGCCTTGATGTTTTCGAACGAGAGCCCAAGATCGAGCGCGCACTTCTCGGGTGCAAAAACGCGGTCCTCTTGCCACATCTGGGATCTGCGACTGAACGGACGCGAGAGGCAATGGCCAATGCTCTTGCAGACGGGATCCTTCAAGCGCTTTAGAGCTCTATTTGGCGACGCAGTAACAGGCCGCAGTCAGCATGTACTCGTCCACACACTCCGGAGCCTGCTCACGCATCTCCAGTAGCATGTCAGCCCGTGCACAAGTTTGCCTCGAACCGTTGTTCAAACATTCGCCCGCGTAGCGATCACAGGTGAGAAAGAACTTGCCCTTCTCAATTTCCGTCCCGCGCGGAGGTGCAGCAAGGGCCTGGGAAACGACCATCGACAACGCCATAATTCCCAATCCAAATCTCGTCATATGCACACTTCCTCCAAATCGAAACACCCAGGTATTAATGCATTGCGTTACTATACGCAAGAAAATCAAGTTCCTCTTCTGACTTTCCCCTAGGCATTCGGAACCCTTTAAGTTTATTCATGAATTCAGATGTCATCTCCCTCTCGAATGATCCTCGTATCCGACGGCACTGGCGAGACCGTCGGGCTCATCATGCAAGCCGCAATGGTCCAGTTCCCGAATCGAGAGGTGACCGTCACTCGCTACAAGAACGTACGTGCCGCCACCCAGATCGAAGCCATCATCGAGGACGCTGCCGTCAATCGAGACCTCATCATCTTCACACTCGTCACGCCGGAGTTGCGCACGATGCTTCTGTCTCGTGCGCGCGAATCGTCGATTCCTTGCGTGGATCTGCTGGGACCGCTCCTCGCGGGTTTAGGCACCTACTTTGGCTACGCGCCTCGCTCGATTGCGGGCCTCCTCCACGACTTGAACGAGAACTACTTTCGCCGCATCGAAGCGATGGAGTACACGATCCAACACGACGACGGCCGCGACTTGACCGGGCTTGAGCAAGCGGACCTCGTGATCTTGGGAATTTCGCGCACCTCGAAAACACCGCTCTCGATGTACCTCTCGCACCAAGGCTGGAAAGTCGCCAATATCCCTTTAATCCGCGACTTTGAGCTCCCCAAGGAGCTTTACACGATCGACCAAAAGCGCATCGTGGGCCTCACCATCGACCCGGAAGAGCTTGCCCGAATTCGCCGCAATCGGCTTCAGCGCTTAGGTCAAAACGAGGGCGGCGAATACGCCGACTTAGATCGCGTGGGCGACGAGGTTGAGTACGCGAACGACATTTTCCGAAAAAATAGACGCTGGCCCGTCTTCAACGTCACTGGAAAAGCGCTGGAAGAAACCGCTTCCGAAATCATCAAGCTCATGGCATCGCGCCGCCTCGTGCCCGTGCACACCTTGGATGGGATGGCGCCAGCGGAGCTCCCAAAAGTCACTTCTAAAAAGTAACTTAAGTCCCCATGTGACGGATTGTGCGCTTCAAATCCTCAACATCGCAGGCCATTCCGCGCTCACGGATTTCATGTATACAGTGCACTCTTTTATGAGTACACCGTACACATGAAGCTCAACTCCCACCGCCGGACTATTCTTTTTCTATCGATCGCTTTGAGTGCTTTGGGGGCCATGAGCTTTAACGTCATGCCCCGGCAAGAGGACCCTCGCATTCGGGAGCGCAACGCTGTGGCAACCGTGATCTACCCCGGGGCTAAACCCGAAAAGATCGAGCGCCTCATCGCACGCCCCATCGAAGACGCACTTGCTTCAGTGGCTGAGCTCAAAAACGTACGCACCGAAATTCGTTTTGAAGTGGTCAATTTCGTGCTTCAGCTACGTGACGACATCAATACTCTGAGCGACGCATGGAGGCGGGTCGAGCGCGCCATCGAAGGCGTCCACCTTCCCGACGGCGTCACTCTTCCGAGTTTGGATTTCACGGTGCTCGATGTGGAGTCAGTCGTGCTCGCCGTGACCGGATCCAATGACCCCATGACTCTTAGGGACGCGGCACTTGAGCTCAAAGACCAATTGCTCCAGGTCGAAGGCACATCGCGCGTACGTCTCTTTGGAGATCCAGGCGCTGAGATCGCCGTCGAGGTCGACACCCAGCGTCTGCGTCGCCTTGGACTAACCCTCTCCGATATCGCGCGCAACATTCAGGGCAACAACGCCGGCAGCCCCGGCGGAAGTCTCATCCGCGGTGGGCGCACGCTCGTCGTCGAGCAGCGCAACGATGCACGATCAGTCGAGGATCTCGGAAAGATTGAGCTCGAGACCGCACGCTTGGAGACCGTCTCGCTTGCGTCCGTTGCAACACTATCGCGTCGCGCGCCTGAACCGCCAGCAGCCGTGTTTCGCTGGAACGGAAAGTCCGCGCTGGGCATCGGCATCGTAGCCAAGGAAGGCGTCAACGTTGTTCGCTACGGAAAAGCTGTGATGGAAAAGGTCACGGCCCTGCGCACGAACCTCGCGCCACTTCAACTCGAAGTAGTCGCCTATCAGCCGCAACGCACCGAAGATCGAATCCACGAACTGATGACCTCGCTCGTGATTGGAGTTGTATTGATCGTCGTGTTCTTGGTGCTCACCTACGGATCACGGATGGCGATTTTGGTGGGAGCATCCGTTCCGGCCATCAGTCTGATTTCGCTTTTTGCCTTTTTCCTCCTGGGGGGCGAGATCCAACAAATCTCCATTGCAGCGTTTGTGATCTCAATTGGTCAGTTCATCGACAACATTATCGTCATGGTTGACACCATGGATCAAAAACAAGATCAAGGCACTCCACTCGCCGATGCTGCTCAGGAGTCGTTTAGAGAGCTTCGGCGACCCATGCTCTTTGCCACGCTAACGGGCATGTGTGCGTTCCTGCCGATGCTCTCGGCGACCGGGGGCACAGCAGACTTTGTTTTTTCGTTTCCGCAGGTCGCGATGATCACGCTTGGAGTGAGCTATTTTTTTGCCATCTACACTACGCCCCTGCTTGCTTCACTCTGGAGTCAGAAATCAAAACCCTTGCTTCCCCTTCCGATTCAGTCTGGAGCACGCGCGTTTGGAGCCCTCGCCGCGGGCCCACTCTGGCGTGTGTTCGCCATTACTTTCGTCCTCCTTCTGAGTTCGCTTGCGGCGCTCTATTTCGTACCCAAAGAGTTCTTTCCCGAGTCCGATCGCAAGGAGTTCTTACTGACTCTTGAGCTCCCGCCTTCCACGGCTATTTCTAGAACTGACTCTGCCCTTCGCGAAGCGGAGCGCTATTTGCGCACGCTTCCCGAGGTGCAGAGCAGCGCCGCGTTTGCAGGAGGTGGGATTCCTAGGTTCTACTACAACCTCCCAAATCCGCGCCG
>JBILEK010000090.1:0-7687 GCA_044352155.1 Bdellovibrionia bacterium | reverse complement strand
CAGTGGCGGGGCAGTGACTTTCTCTGCCCAGCGTAACTCAAACTCTTCGGACTGCTCCAGTCCATCAGGCGCAATCTCTCGAAAGCGAAAGCGCGTAGGGATTTCTCGGCTTGCAGGAGGCGAAAACAAAATCTGAACCTCGACGCTGGGCTGAAACTGAGCCGCATCTTTGAGTTGCAAAAGAGGCTTTCCTTGCTCCTCAAAGAGGATCAGAGTGGAAGGGGTTTTTCGCAATATTGTAGCCGAAAAAATCGCCGTTTTCTCATCCTCTGAGAGTCGTACCGGAAGAGCGAGCAAATCGAGTGAGGGGAGCGGGAGCTCTCCTCGTTTGAGCTCAACGGTCGTTTCAGCGTGTGCCAGTGTGAGAGTGAAAAGAAGTTTCAAAAAAAACATGCGCTACTCTTTGGCCTTCCACTTCTTCCAACGCTCTTGAAGATTAAGTTTCTCGGTGCGAGTTAGAGTTTTGAATTTGCGCGCGTTTTCAACTGCGCGCGCGCGCACGTCCTCAGAGGAGTCTTTGTAGCGCACATACCCTTGAATGATCCTGAAGCGCTGATCTAGAGGGAGTTCAAGAAAGCGTTTAAATGCAGGGATGTTCACGTTTGAGGCCGGAGGAACAAGGTGTTTGATTCGACGATCTAAAATGATGCGCTCAACTTCGGTTGGGGAGATGGGCTCCCATTGAGCCTGGCTCGAAGCCATGGCATTCGACGCAATGAGTAGCACCAAAGGGGCCCGCCAAGCTCGGATCACAATCGCCCTTCTTGAATTCGCTCAAGCTCAACAAAGAACTCAAAGTCTGAGAATAGCTCCTGCTCCTGAAGCATGAGCGGGTCAAACCGGGCAAACTCTGGATGTTCAGCAAGCGCTCGGTCGCGAAGCCAAGGTCTCAGATAAAGAGCAGAGATCGCGATCACAAAGACTGCGACGAGAGCGAGAAGCCATTTTATTTTGTTTTTATTGCGCTGAACCAAATCGCTCATGATCGAGACCGATGCGGAGGGAGTATTCCATAAACCCAAGTGCTTCAAAATAGAAATAACGTCAGGAAGCTTGCCGGACTACTTTTACTCCTGCATTGCGGTCAGTTTTAGGTGGGGGGCCGTGTTTCAGCGAGCTCCGGGAGCATGCTTATTTTTTCGGCCCACGAAGGCAGTACGATCCGTGTCAGAAGATGTGGGACGCGGAGAGCGAGATACTCGGTTGCAATCACAAAATCGATCCCGGCTTGCGTTGGGCCACCCTCATTACCCACAAAAACGCTCTCCTGAAAAGAGTTGAGTCTAAAGAGCGCAGCCACAATCGCGCTCTCGTGCTCTGCAAGAAAGCTAGGATCCGGGTTCGCATGCTCACGCTCTAAAAAATGCGCAACCGCTGCAGTCATCACTCCTGTGGCAAGCACAGACGCTTCGCGCACGCGGGCGCGAAACGGAGGATCCTCTGGCCAAATGTTCCAAGTGTGATCCTCGAGGTGCTCGAGAATCATGTTCGAGTCCGCGATCTTGATCGGGCCTGCGACCCAAACGGGCACAAGACCTAAGGGGGCGTCCGCGCGAAACTCGGCAGGCGGATCAAGGACGTTGATCGGGCGCTCCTCATAGCGGATTCCAAGGCGCTTTAAGGCAACTCGTACTCTGCGTGCGAATGGAGAGCGCGGGCTGATCCACAAGTAGGGGAGAGCGGATTGGACTTGGGTCACTGTCGATGACCTAAGAGAGCCTAAAACGCTTCATTAAACGCAACCTGGCCTGAAACGCCTTTTTGATAGGCAGAGACGCGGCGCTCAAAGAAGTTTGCAAGCTCCTGAACGTCTTGAAGCTCCATGAACGGGAATGGATTAGACGATCCGTAAACGGGATCTAATCCCAGCTGCGCGAGCCTCAGATCCGCGATGTACTCAAGATACTGGCGCATGTCGGTGATGGAGAGCCCTGCAACTCCACCACCCAGAAGATCTTCTGCAAAGAGCGTCTCGCAATCCACGGCCTCATCCATCATCTGGACGATGCGAGCGGAGAGCTCGTCGTCGAAGAGATCTGGCTCCTCTTCGCGTACGGTCTTGATGATCTCGAACGCGAAGTTCATGTGCATGCTCTCGTCGCGGAAGACCCAGTTGGTGCCGGCAGCCAGGCCATTGAGGAGGCCTTTGGAGCGCAGGAAGTACACGTACGCGAACGCGCCAAAGAAAAAGAGCCCTTCGATGCAGGACGCGAAGCAAATCAGGTTCAGGAGGAACTGCTTGCGCTCCTGTTTGGTTGTGAGTTGATCCAGATCGGAGATCGAGTCAATCCACTTGAAGCAAAACTGCGCCTTCGCCTGAATGGACGGGATATTGTCGATTGCAGAGAACGCCTTTTCACGCTCCTTGCTGTCAGGAATGTAAGTGTCGAGAAGAGTCAGGTAAAACTGGACGTGGAGTGCTTCTTCAAAGAGTTGGCGCGAAAGGAACAAGCGCGCTTCGGGAGAGTTCACGTGCTTATAGAGGTTGAGCACGAGGTTGTTCGATACAATCGAGTCACCGGTTGCAAAGAAAGCAACCAAGCGATGGATCAGGTGGCGTTCGGCGGGTGTGAGTTTCTTTTGAAGCTGGTTGACGTCCATCGAGAAGTCGATTTCATCGACTGTCCATGTATTTTTAATTGCATCCTGAAACATGTCATAGAGTGCGGGGTACTTCATGGGACGCAAAGTCAGATTGAATCCTGGATTCAAAATCATTTCGATTCTCCTGTGATTTCTCTAAAATCTTAGGTGCAAGCTTCGCAGCTTTCGGGGTTCTCAAGCGAGCAGGTAACAGCCTCCGGAGCGGAGTAAGTCTTTTTGGGTTTTGCAGAGCCCGCTGAGCTCGGAGCTGCGATCGTTTTATTGATCTTGGTCGCAGGCCTTGAGCGCAAGTAGTACGTGGTCTTGAGCCCCCGCTTCCACGCATACATATACATGGAGGAGAGTTTGCCGATGTTTGGGCTTTCGATAAACAGATTGAGGGACTGGCTTTGATCGATGTAGGCGGAGCGCTCCGACGCCATGTCAATGAGCGCTTTCATCGGGAGCTCCCACACAGTACGATAAACGTTACGGATTTCAGAGGGAATCTCCTCAATATCCTGACATGAACCCTCAGCAAGCTTGATTCGGTTACGGATGTGCTCGCTCCAGAGTCCAAGCTTTTTGAGCTCTGCGATCAAGTAGCGGTTCACTTGCAAAAACTCTCCAGTAAGAGTCTCCCGCTTAAAAAGGTTTGAGACTTGTGGTTCGATCGACTCATAGGATCCCACGATGGATGCAATTGTGGCCGTAGGAGCAATTGCAATCATCAGTGAGTTGCGTAGTCCAAAACGACGGATACGTGCTTTGAGCTCATCCCAACGCTCGGGTTGAGAGGGGCGCACTCCCCAGAGGTCAAACTGGAGTTGTCCTTGAGCTGCGCGTGTCTCTGCAAATGCCGAGTGCGCACCATAGGCTTCAGCCAACGCACAGGACTCCGTGAGCGCATGAAAGTAAATTTCTTCCTGAATGCGCGTTGAAAGCTCAAGCGCCTCCGTCGAGTCAAAAGGAAGTCGCAGCTGAAACAAGAGATCCTGCAAGCCCATCACGCCAAGGCCTACAGGACGCCAGCGATGGTTTGAGGCGGCAGCTTGCGCGATCGGATAGAAGTTAATGTCGATCACGCGATCCAAGTACTTGAGTGCAGAGCGCACGTTGCGGCCCAGTTTTTCAAAATCAAACTTTCCTTCGCTCACGTAGCGCGCAAGGTTGATTGAGCCTAAGTTGCAGACTGCGGTTTCGTTTTTTGATGTCACTTCAAGAATCTCAGTGCAGAGGTTCGAGAGGTGAACGACATTTCCTGCGTGACCGGTTTGGTTGCACTTGAGGTTGGAGGCGTCCTTAAAGGTCATCCATCCGTTGCCCGTTTCGGCGAGCGTCTTCATCATTTTGGCGTACAGATCGCGTGCTTTGATTTGACGGAGGAACTTGCCTTGTTCTTCAAGTTTTAAATACTCCCGCTCAAACTCTTCTCCGTAGGTGTCCACAAGCTTTGGAGCAGACCTGGGGTCAAAGAGCGACCACATTGCGTCGCGCTCGACTCGTTTCATGAACAGATCCGGCACCCAGTTGGCGAGGTTGATGTTGTGCGTACGTGAGGCGTGATCCCCCGTGTTGTCGCGAAGCTCTAGGAACTCTTCGATGTCCCCATGCCAGCTCTCAAGATAAACGCATGCAGCCCCTTTGCGTTTACCGCCTTGATTGACGGCCGCAACGGAGGAGTCAAGAGTCTTCAGAAACGGTACCACTCCGTTGGAGTGGCCATTTGTTCCACGAATCAAGGAGCCGCGTGAGCGCACGCGGTGGTAGGCAAGTCCGATCCCGCCAGCGAACTTTGAGAGCATCGCCACGTCAGTGTATTTCTGATAAATCGAGCCTAAATCATCTTCAGGCGAGTCCAGGAGATAGCAGCTCGAGAGTTGTTGGTGCAAGGTGCCTGAGTTAAACAAAGTGGGTGTCGATGCCATGTACTCAAGTGAAGACACTAGGGCATAGAACTCGCGCACTTCCTCCACCGTCTTTGCGAGTCCACACGCGACGCGCAGGAAAAAGTACTGTGGAGTTTCCAGTACGTCACGCGTGGTGGGGTTTTTCAGTAAGTAGCGATCATAGAGGACGCGAAGCCCAAAGTACTCGAATAGATCCGAGCGAGAGGGATCGACAAGTGCGTTAAGCTCGGCAGCGTTTTCAGTGACAAACGCTGCTACGCGATCGTTGATCAGTCCGTGATCGTGGCCCAGACGAATGCAGTCTGAAAACCAGTGAATGCTTTGCGCGCGCACTTCGTCTTCGATGTACTGATGTAATAGTCGAGCCCCAAGCTTTGAGTACTCGGGCTCCTCACCAATGAGCAGGGCTGCAGTCTGAATGCAGAGCGTATCAAGCTCGCGCGTTGTTGCACCATTGTACAGACCCGAGATTGCTCGAGTGGCAACCCGCATCGGGTCGACATCTTTAAGTCCGTGGCTGCAGCGAAGCACTGCTTGCACGATTTTGTTGAGATCAACGGCCTCAAGCGAGCCGGAGCGCTTTTTGACGAACATGGTTTGGGCCGCTCCTGCGGAGTCGATACTCGCTCCGAGAGGGGGGTGGGATTTCTCCCGAGCACGCGACTTCGTCGTGAAGGGCGTACCCGGGAGAGGGCGCGTGTTCAAAATTTTTGACGTCAAAGATTCGGCACCGGATGGGTTTTGGGTGCCAATTGGAAGCTCCAGACCTTCTTGGTTCTGAGTGGTTTGGTTTTTCACTGCGATTACTTCTCCTGAGAGGATCGGGTTTTAGGTCCGGGATCCGTTTCCCCCCTGGAAACTGATCACCCGGAAACTGCTGGGTCGTGAACTTCACATTGGGGCCAGGATCTAAGATTGTCAAAGGTCGACCCACTATTAGTAGTGGTGCGCATTCTTTACGCTACTAGCTATAGTGCGTCTGAGCGGAGCGTTAGTCTCACGAATCCATTCAGGTTTTGGGTGCTTATTGGAGTGAAATGACGCTTCTGCGTCCGTCAAATGGCGAGTCGCAGAAAGTAGACCGCCTTGGCAGCCTAAGTTTGCGAGCGGTTGGGAAGCCAGAGTGGACGGAAACAGCTGATTTAGGCTTTTTTTAGGCGACAAAAGCGCTGAAGAAGTGCGCTCCAAAGCCCCAGCGGCAGAAGAGGGGTCTGTTTGATCCCAAAATCGATTTGAGCCAGCGCATTCTGAAGCTCCATGCACTCCGAGAGAGTCCAGTGGCGCTTCCAGCTCTGAAATCGCTCTCGAAGCATCGGAGGCAGCGGAACAGGCTCCCCGCGCACGACTAAAGCAAGTTGCCGCGTGTTCCAGCCCAAAAGGCCTAAAAGCGGAATCGCATCCTCCGGCCGGGACGCGAGCGCCTCTACGGAAGCAAGTGCGCCTTGAAGCTCGCGCGTAAAAAAAGCACGAAGAAACCCTTCGGTCTCATGAGCGCTGCCGAGCGAGCCTTGTAGGGCTTCTTGCGGGTTCCAGGCGCCGGGATCCAGAGACGCGATCTGAAGCTTTTCAAGCTCTTGATCGATCAAATCGAGCGAGAAAGGTTCGAGCGCTTGCAAGTGGGAGACGATTTGGGGAAGGAGTTTGATCTCCCTCCGTTTGGCTAAAAACTCAATCCAATCTCCCCGATCCTGATCGGCGATGGCCTCGCAGGGAACCACCGCAGCTCGCTCCAGGAGTTGTTTCGAAAACTTGCGCCTCTGATCGAGATCCTTTGCTAAAAGCACCACGACAGAAGTGAGCTCCGAAATCTTTTTTCTTGCACCAAAGAGTTCTGCAAGCCGTTCGGGCTCTTTAAGGGCCTCGGCATCGCGAACGATCAAGTAAGAGATGCCTCCCCCGAGCATCGGGGTTTGAGCGAGATCAATGAGTTGGGTGCTCGTGACTTCTGCGCCATCAAAGCTCTGCTCACTCCAAAGAGGTTGCGAGCGCGAGGCGGTCTGAAGAGTGCGCCTGAGCAACTTCATGAGCTCGCGGCTTTTCATTTTTTCAGGACCATAGATCCAGTACAGCGGCCAAGCCTCGGCTCGCTCGATTTCTTGCTTAAATTGCTTGGGTTCGACTCTGGGCATTTGAGTTAAAATCCTGCGAGCATGGACTCATGCACGTCTGCCATCATGCTTTCGCTCAAGTCTTGAAGGGCGCGCTCAAACTCGCTTTCGTTAATGAGCGCTGAAGTGCGTCCCAGTATTCCAAGCTGATTTTGCGCAGCAAAGGGTTTCGCACGTGAGAAATTTGAGCTCCAAAGGTGAGCGCTCTCCGGGGAGCGTCGATGCAGCTTGAACTCGCAAGTAAGACTCGCCTGATACACAGTTGCGACTTGCACGCCAGCGCGCCCTCGAATGGATTCAGGGAGGAGCGCGTTCTCCGTGGTCGCTGCTAAGATTGCATACTCGGCGCGAGCGACGTTCCCGCTTAAGATGGCATCAGCCTCCGCAGAGTTTCGAGCAAGTCGGACTTGTCCCTGGGCGGCGATCACGCGCATGAGAGCGTTGTAAACCTGGTTTTCGATGCCTGTTTTGTAGGTGGTATTTTTTAGCGGAGCGACATAAATCGAGTAGACGCCGTGTCGATCGCGCAGGGCTTGGGTCGTCTCCCGTAAGTGATAGCCGCAGCCGGGCGTCACCAGGATTGCTCCGATGAGAAAAAGCGCGCGTTTCATCTCAGAAAAGCGATAGCACAAAACGAGTGGGCTCAGTTGATTTTCTCCTGGTGCAAAGGCAGTCTCGAGCGACGGATGAGTTGGAATACGCTGAAAGAAGTTTTAAAAAAAGCCGCAGAGCGCAATCCTGAGTTTGCGCAGGCGTTAGAAGAGTCTGAGGCCGTCAGACGCTGGCCTGAGGCAGTGGGCGATGTGATTGCTAAGCACGCGGAGGCGGTCTCTGTACGTGCAGGAGTGCTCCGAGTGCGCGTCGATCATCCGATCTGGAGATCGGAGCTCCAATTTCGAAAGCGACAGATTCTTGAAAAACTCAACTCAGGTCTCAATCGAAAGATTGAAGAAATCTTTATTACCTAATCGCTACTGCAAGCGTTTGAGAAGGTAAAACAACAGCAGAACGCATCCAAACACCAACGCGCCTATAATCCATCGCCAAAGCGACGGGGGTTCGATTGCGCTCACTCGCTCACCTCGA
>JBILEK010000011.1:0-46418 GCA_044352155.1 Bdellovibrionia bacterium | reverse complement strand
CACCTCGATCCACTGAGTTGCGTGTTGTGGGTATCGTGAAGATGGGCCTCTATCAGTATGACTCGAAATTTGCGTTTCTACGGCTTGAGGATTTGCAGACTTTTTTAGGTCAAAAAGATACAGTCACTACTTTCCAGATCAAGCTCCCCAGTGCCGCGCTTGCCGAGAATGCAGCGCGCAGACTGACTGAGGTTTTTGGCCCTCCTTTTCGGGTGCGTGACTGGGGAAGGATTGACAAAAATATCTTTGAGGCGATTGCCTACGAGAAAGTGCTGATCATGACGATCCTTGCGGTGATCGTTTTGGTTGCGGCTTTTAACGTCGTCAGCACGCTGATGATGATGATCCACGATAAGACGCGCGAAATTGCAATTTTGAAAGCGATGGGGTTCCGGCCGGCGCAGAGCTTTAACTTGTTTTTGTGGATCGGGATGGGGATTGGCGCGGTTGGGGTTACGCTTGGAGTGGCTTTAGGGCTGGGGGTCAACGCGATCCTTGCTCGCACTCGGCTGATCCATCTGCCAGCAGAGGTTTATCGGATTGAGTTTTTGCCGGTCGTCGTAAGGGTGAGCGATGTTTTGATGATCTGTGGGCTTGCGGTGTTGATCTGTTTTTTCGCCACACTGTATCCTGCGATCTCAGTGTCACGGAGATCTCCTTTGGAAGGGATGCGAAATGATTAGCGGTGATTTTTTGATCCGCGCGGAAGGTGTTCATAAAGTTTTCCGTAAAGGCCGCAACGAGATTCATGTTGTACGAGGGGTGGATCTCTCGATTGCTCCTGGAGAGACGATCGCGATTGTTGGCGCATCGGGAGTAGGTAAAAGCACGCTCTTACATATGTTAGGCACGCTTGAGCCGCCGACGAGAGGTCGTATTCTGTATCGAGGAGATGGCCGAGAAGTGGATCTCGCGCGCCTCGGAGAGAAAGAGCTTGCCGCGTTTCGGAATCGGGCGCTGGGGTTTGTGTTTCAGTTTCAGTACTTGCTGCCTGAGTTTTCAGCGCTCGAGAACGTCATGATGCCCGCTCTGATCGCAGGCCATGAGCGCGGACCTTCGGAGCATCAAGCGCGGGAGCTTTTGAAATTTGTGGGGCTTGAGAATCGCTTAGACCATCGGCCCAGTGAGTTATCTGGGGGAGAGCAGCAGCGCGTAGCGGTAGCGCGAGCCGTCATTCTTAGGCCGAGGCTCTTGTTGGCAGACGAGCTCACAGGAAATCTGGACAGCGAAAATGGGATGCGCGTCATGGAGTTACTTGAGCATCTCAATGCGGCAACCGGAATCTCGATTTGTCTTGTGACCCATGATCTTGGGATTGCTCAGAAAATGCGCCGAGTCATCACCATGAAAGATGGGCAAATCATTTGACACCCCTTTCTCCTCCTCCTAGAGATGAGGAGTGCAGATTCAACGCCGCGCGCGCTTTCTCTTTTGGTTAGCACCTCTTTTTTTCACGTCCGCGCTCGCACTTGCGTCGTTTTCGAACGATCTGTTGAAAGAGCTCAAAGTCTACAGCGGCAAGAACGTGACGGAGATCCAGGTTTTGGGGCAGCGGCGCATTGAGGTCGACGCTGTTGTACAAAAGCTGACGACCAAAAAGGGCGCCGCACTTAATCTCGAGGATGTCCGTCGAGACGTGCAGGCGATCCACGCGATGGGATACTTTGATGAGGTCGAAGTGCGTGCCGAGCGCACAGACGCTGGCGTGAAGTTGCTTTACCGCGTTGGTGAGCGACCAGCGATTGCAGAGATCGAGTTCGACGGGAACGAAAACATCACGACCAAAGATCTTCGCGATGTCATTAAAGTTCGGCAGTGGTCAATTCTGGATATCAATAAAGTTCGCGAAGATACCGCTCTTCTTCAGAAACATTATGAGGACCGAGGCTATTATTTAGCAAAAATCTCGTATGAGATTGAGTGGATCAAAGACGATAAAAAACAAAAACCCGACGAAGTCCGCCTGACTTATAAAGTTCGCGACTTCGACAAAGTTCAGATCAAACGCATCACGTTTTTGAATAATACTCGTTTTACTGACGATCAGCTCAAGAACACTTTTGCTGAGACCAAGGAGGGTGGGTTTTGGTCGTTTCTCTCCAGCTCCGGAAACTTTAAGGAAACCGCTTTTCGTCAGGATTTGCAAAGACTGACTTACTGGTACTTGGAGCATGGCTACTTGAAGTTTCGTTTTGAGAGCCCTGTAGTCACCGTCAGCGAGGATAAGAAGTGGCTCTTCATCTCGATCTATGTCGAGGAAGGCGAGCAGTACCGCATTGGTGAAATCGATTTTTCTGGCGACTTACTTTTTCCCAAGGATGATTTAGCGCAAGGGCAACTGATAAAAAAAGGCGAGACTTTCTCTATCAGCGCGCGCAATGCCGATATTCAACGCCTCACCGAGAAGTATCAGGATCTTGGGTATGCGTTTGTTAACGTAATCCCGAAAATGAACATCAAGGACGAAGATCGCACTGTCGATGTCGACTACTCCTTTGAGAAAGGAAATCTCGTCTATTTCGGTAGGATCAACGTCTCAGGGAACTCAAAGACTTGGGATAAGGTGATTCGTCGTGAGCTGCGTGTGCATGAGGGTGAGTTGTATCATGGGACAAATCTTCGTGTTTCTCGAGAGCGCGTAGAGAGATTGGGGTACTTCGCTCCTGGCGAAGTCATTTTCAACACCAATCCACGCAAAGGCCGTGACGATTTAGTCGATCTTGAGATCACGATCAAAGAGCGCTCCACTGGAACGATCACTTTAGGTGCTGGCTATGGGAGTTTGCAGGGATTCTTTTTCACGACACAGATTTCTGAAATCAATCTGTTGGGGCGTGGTCAGAATTTGACTTTCGCCGCTCAGTACTCGACGGACAAACTTCAGCGCAGCTTGAATCTAGGTTTCACCGATCCGTACGCGTTTGACACAAAATGGTCGCTCGGCTTTGATGTGTTTTCGAGTATCTCCTCAATCCCCAATAAGTACGTTTTGCGTAAGTTGGGCTTTAATCTTCGGGCAGGCTATCCGCTCTCCGATGATGTTTCAGCTTATGTGACTTACAAGAACGAAGGACTCCAAATTGCCGATAACCGATCTGGAGAGGATACGAGCCTTGATGAGGGCATCCTTTCTTCGGTGGTTTTTAGTGTCGTTCGAGATGTCCGCAACAACCGCTTTGAAACAAGTGCAGGGAGCTATCAAAGCTTATCGATCGAACCTGCTGGGTTGGGTGGAGATAAGCGGTTTTTGAAGTGGGATCTCAACGCGCGCTGGTACAAGCGGGTGGTCGGAGATCTTGTTTTCCGAACCAACTTCTCTTACGGCCAGATTATAAAAGTCGCCTCACGTGATGTGCCACCGACGGAGAAATACTTTCTCGGCGGACCCAATAATATGCGCGGGTTTGAGCTTTTTCAGCTCGGGCCAGGACGTAAGAGCACCACAGGATCGTTCATCCCCTTGGGGGGACGCGTTCAAGTGTTTAACATGAACGAGTTTGAGTTCCCGCTGATCCGAGAGGCAGGGCTTAAGTGGGTCATGTTCTATGATGTTGGAAACGCTTTTGATGGTTTCCCGGGTCTGAGTGGAGTTCCGTTGCGTTTGCGCCAGGATGCAGGATTCGGACTGCGCTGGTTCTCCCCGATCGGACCGCTCCGATTTGAGTGGGGATTTCCGCTGGATCGATTGCAAGAGGGCGAGAGTAACTCGGTGTTCCAATTCTTTATTGGTCCGCCGTTTTGATTTTGTGGTTTAACCCTAAGGAGCACCCTTTGAAGCGGGTGCGGGAGGAATCAAGAATGAAAAAAGTGCTGATGAGTTTGGCTGTAGGTTGTGTGGTGAGCTTGGGATCCGCGCAGGCATCAACCCAGAGAATTGGGGTAGTCGACATGCAGGCTGCGATTCAGGGCTCTGAGCGCGGGAAAAAAGCAAAGTCAGATCTCGAGTCGGAAGTGAACAAAAAGCGTGCTGAGCTCAAAAAAGAAGAAGAAGAGCTCAAAAAGGCGACCGAGGACTTTCAGAAACAATCCCTCGCGCTTAACGATAAAGCTCGCGCCACACGCCAGTCTGAGCTGCAACAGCGATTCATGAAGCTCCAAGAAAAGAGTGGCATGTACACGCAAGAGCTTCAGCAAAAGGAGCGAGAGCTCACTGCGCCGATCGTGCAAAAGCTCAAAGGAATTATCCAAAACATCGCGAAGCAAAAAGGCTACACGATGGTCATCGAAAAGAACGAGACGACCGTGCTTTTCTCCCAAGACTCCGACGACTTAACTCCTGAGGTGGTCAAGGCGTTTAACTCGGATAAAGGCTGATCCCTTTTCGCGCTGTGCCCGAGCTGAGCTTAGAACAAATTCAGGATGCGCTCGGTGGAGCGCGTTTGGTGAACGCAGAGCGGATCTCAGCTCGCCTTGCCGAAATCCGCGTAAGTCGGATCTCTCCCCTCGCTCAGGCACGGGCGGGGGCGGTGGCGTTTTTTTTCTCTCAGCAATATCAGCACGACCTCATGGGCGCAGATCCAAGCGTTTTGGTGACAGGAGATGCGTTCGTTGAGCCCCTGCTTGCAGCACCTTTGCCGTTGATTTCGCGTCGCCCGATTTTAGCGGTGGCAGATCCCTATCTCGCGATGGCTCGCCTCTCAGGCTTTTTTGTAGAGAAGGCGACTCCCGGAGGAGTCCACCCGATGGCGATTGTTTCTGAACAAGCGCAATTAGGAAAAGACGTCACCCTAGCGCCTGGTGCTGTGGTTGAGGCGGGAGCTGTTCTGGGAGATCGCGTGAGAGTCGGAGTAGGAGCAGTGATTGGAGCTCGCGCGACGGTGGGAGCGGACTCTGAGATTTTTGCCCGCGTCACCCTCTACCCTGGCGTACGTTTAGGTGAACGAGTCCGAGTCCACTCGGGATCGGTCATCGGCGCCGACGGTTTTGGGTATGCTCCTCGGCTTCAAGACGGAAAGCCCATCGAGCACGTGAAAATCCATCACCTAGGTACAGTCGTCCTCGAGGATGATGTTGAGATCGGCGCGAATACCTGTGTTGATCGTGGCACGTTTGGAGAGACTCGAGTCGGACGTGGCGCGAAAATCGATAATCTCGTTCAAATTGGTCACAACACCGTTGTCGAAGAAGGCGCGATCATTTGCGGCTGTACTGCAACAGCTGGAAGCTCAAAAATTGGGCGCTTTGCGTACATCGGAGGAGGCAGTGCGATCACCAACCAGATCCAGGTGGGTGATCATGCGCAAGTCGCCGCGTACACTCTGGTGGCCAAAGATGTTCCGCCGGGAGAATCAGTTGCGGGGCAGCCGATGCGAAAGTTTCGTGATCATTTCAGGATCCACGCAATGCTCAATAAAATGTTAAAAGATCGCACAAAGGGCGAAGCATGAGTGAGTTAAAGTTTCCTTTAAGCGCGGACCAGATTCTGGAGTTTTTGCCTCATCGGGCACCTTTCGTGATGCTGGATCGGGTGCTTGCCATTGAGACCGTAGGGGACTTAAGCGATACAGACTTTTCAAAAAAGGCCGGAATCAAAGTACATGCAGTAAAAAACGTGGCCTACAATGAGCCCCATTTGCAGGGACATTTTCCAGGATTTGCGATCATGCCTGGGGTTTTGATTTTAGAGGCCATGGCTCAGACGGCCTGCATGTCCATCTATCCTTACGTTTATAAAAACCTCGATGAGTTTAAAAAAGGGTTTCGCTGTATCTTGGTGGGAGCGGATCAGCTTCGATTTCGGAAACCCGCTTTTCCGGGTGATCAGCTTCACATTAAGACCCAGGTGAACCGCGTGCGCGGAAAACTTTGGATGTTTCGCGGAGAGGTTTTTATCGATGGACAGCTTGCTGCAGAGGCAGATGTGATCGCAAATCTAGATCATGAAGGAGGTGCGCGATGAGCATTCATCCCACAGCACAGGTTCACCCTGAAGCCCGACTGGATCCAAGTGTCGATGTGGGCCCTTACTGCACAGTCGGACCTCATGTCCGCATCGGCAAAGGAACACGCTTGATCAGCCATGTGGTGGTTGAGGGATGGACGGAGATTGGCGAGGAGAATGTTTTTTTCCCGTTTGGTGTGATTGGAGCGATCCCACAAGATCTCAAGTACAAAGGCGAGAAGACACACCTCTTTATCGGTAATCGCAACACGATCCGCGAAGGGGTGACTCTCAATCTAGGCACCGTGCAAGGTGGTGGAGTGAGTCAGATCGGTGATGGCAACCTGCTGATGGCTTATGTCCATTTAGGACACGACTCTCGAGTCGGAAATCATTGCATCCTAGCCAATTCAGTCGCACTCGCAGGGCATGTTATCTTAGAAGATTATGTGAACGTTGCTGGCATGGTAGGAGTACAGCAGTTTGTGCGTTTGGGGGCCCATTGCTATGTTGGTGGACAGTCGGGTGTCGAAAAAGATTGTCCCCCTTTCACGATTGCAGTCGGCTCGCGTCCTTGCTCGGTCAAGGGGGCAAACATCGTAGGTCTCAGGAGACGGGGCTACTCGGCTGAGGCGATTCAAAAAATCAACGAGTCGATTAAGTTGTGGGTCAGGCCTGATGTTCAAAAAGAGCAGTGCCTTCTTGAAATCGAATCCCAGTACGGCGATGCGCCCGAGATCAAGCAGTTTTTATCGTTCATCCGGGAAAGCCGGGGAGTGTTGCGCTGAAAATTCTCATTTCCGCAGGCGAGGCGTCTGCGGACTTGCATGCTTCTTTGTTGTTGCGCGAACTGCGTGCGCGTGTGCCGGGACTCGTTGCTTTTGGCATGGGAGGGCCAAAGCTTCGCCAAGCGGGTCTAGACGTACGCGTCGACTGCACGGAGCTCTCTGCGATGGGAACTTCGGAGGTTTTAACGAAAATCCCAAAGATTTGGCGTGCTCAGAGAACTCTCTTGAGAGCGGCTCTCGCTGAGCGCCCTGATGCGATCATTTTTTTAGATTTTCCGGATTTTCACTTCCGACTCGTTCGTCGACTCAGAGGCCTAAAAGCGCATCGGATTTATTACATTCCGCCTAAGGTCTGGGTATGGAGAAAAGGGCGACTTGATTTTTTGCGACGTCACTTTGATCGTGTTCTCACGATCTTGCCTTTCGAGTCGAAGACCTATCAGGAATGGGGCGAGCAAGCAAAGTACGTCGGCAACCCGTTGATCGATGAGCTCCCGCTGAGCTTGTCGCGTGAGGATGCGCGCAGTCGAATCGGTTTGGCGCAAGATCGTACTTGTGTGGCACTACTCCCAGGTAGTCGACGAGGAGAGATCGAGCGTCATCTTCAGCTGTCGATGGATTCTTTACGGCTTCTAGCAACAGAGCTTCGTCGAGTGGGTCGCTTAAAACCAAACGAGCGACTTTGCGTGCGCGTGCCCCTACCGGAGGGGATGCGCTTGGATACTTTAGGGCTAAAAGATCAGTTGGAGGCAGAGATTGAGTTTTTGTTTTCGAGTGGGGACTCTGCCATCGTTTTACGAGCGGCAGACCTTGCTCTCGTCAAATCAGGCACCTCAACACTTGAGGCGGCACTTTTGGGTTGTCCTCATGTTGTGTTCTATCGTCCCTCTCGATTGACGGAGTGGATTTTTGAAAAGTTCGTCCGCTATAAGGGTCCAGTGGGACTTTCCAATCTGATCACGTGGCGAGGAGAGCCTGGGCCATATCCTTTCCGAGAGATGCTCTGTGGCGAGGCAAGGGCTGATTTGATCGCAAGAGAGCTTGTCTCACTTTTTGAGATCAAAGAGCGTCGTGCTCAGATCCAATCAACGATTCAAGAGATACGGAAATCTCTTTTAGTTGACGGCTCTCCGAGTGCGTGCGCTGCAGAAGCAGTTCTTGAGCTCATGCGCTCAGCACCGGGAGACGTGCGAAGTCGAAATCCATGGGCGCTCGTATCTCTACTATGGTCGAGCTTAAACGCGGCTCGTCGGTGGATTCATGAGAACACGGGCGTTCCCAAGAGACGCTACCCTTGCCGAGTGATTGGCGTAGGCAACTTAGAGGTAGGGGGCACAGGTAAGACACCGCTTGTAGGCTGGCTTGGGCGCGAAGCAATCGGGCGGGGGTTAAGTGTATGGATTCTTACGCGTGGATACCGCTCCGAAGTTGAGAGTCGGGGAGATTTGATTTCTCCAGGCTCCGAGCCAGCAGATCCTGCACGCTATGGAGATGAGGCCGCTCTTCTGCACGCACTGGTGCCTGAGGCTTGGATTGGAGTGGGCGCTTCTCGTCACGCGAGCTATCGACGACTTTTAGAAAAGGTCTCTCAGCCACCAGACTGGCTTTTGCTCGATGATGGGTTTCAGCAAACGAGAATTGAAAAAGATTTGGATATTCTTACGCTCACGTCGCGCACTCCAAATCAAGCGCCGTTTCGAGAGTTTTTCTCGCAAGCGCGCAGAGCTTCGCTTAGGGTTTGGACCAAGGGTGATGTCGCCCCCCGTGTGGGATACGATGCGCGTTTGCAGTACCAAATCGAGCTGCCTTTAGGTTGGAAAAAAGGAGACTCGATTTTGGTTTTAAGTGGTCTTGCTGATCCTGCAGGGTTTCGATCTGCATTAACGAGTTTGGGTTTAGTTATTCAGTCGGAGCGAGCACTTGAAGATCATGCCAGATTTTCTGGAGAGCTTCTTCAGAGCGTTGCTCAAGAGGCGCGGCTGAATCACTGGAAGCTTGCTGTCACAGGTAAAGACGCCGTGAAGCTTCGGGATCGCCCTGAGCTTTTAGGGGTGGAGGTAGGCGTTTTCGAGCCCAAGATTCTGTGGAGCGAGGGTCGCGAGAAAGTGATGAGACTCTTGTGGAACTCGTGAGTCGTTTCGTACTGACCTTGCTATGTGGCGCGGTTGCATTATTGACTCGAAACATGCAGCTCGCTTTGGGCGGCTGGATCGGAGCTTTGCTTTGTTGGATTGGGTTTCGACGCCGAGTTGTCGTAGAAAATCTTAAACTCGCTTACCCCGGAGACACACTCGAGTTCACTCAAGCACGCTCTCAGGTCGAGCGCGCAGCGTATCGACATGTGGGTAGACTTTTTCTGGAGATCGCAATCCTTTTTGCTCCGGGAAAAATGTGGAGGCGCTTTTGTGAGCGCTGGGTAGAGCTTCGAGGAAGGCATCACTGGGAGCTCGCACATGCGCAAGGTCGAGGGGTGGTGTTTCTCTCGAGTCATGTTGGCAACTGGGAGGCCATGGCCGCAGCGGGTGCTCTTGCTGGGATTGATCTTTGGATAGTGACGAAACTCTTAAAGCCTCAGTGGATTCATAAAAAAATCGAGCGCTCACGCGCGAGTATTGGAGTGCATGGAGCCTATGAGCCCCGCACTTTGCGAGATGTACTCCGAGTTTTACGTCACGGAGGTACGGTGGGTTTTGTTTTGGATCAGTACACCGGGCCGCCCGTGGGTGTTCGAGTACCGTATTTTGGGGTGACGGTGGGGACTTCGCTCGCTCTTGCAACAGTCGTGAAACGCACTGGAGCACTGGTGCTTCCAGTCGTCAACACTCGTACGCCTGAAGGCAGACTTGTCACTGAGATTCGAGCGCCTCTGCAGTGGCAAGCAGAGGATCACCCGGATCGAGAGTTAGCAGTCAACACTGCACGTTTTGTGGAGTGCGTCGAGGCGGACGTTCGCGCCAATCCGGAGCAGTGGTTATGGACTCATCGGCGGTTTAAAGGAGATCTCTCGCCGCTCCGAGATGGAGAGTGGGAGGCGGGACGTGCAAGGCATTGAGTGGATCTACTCGACAAGGGAGCGAGGCTCTCCTAGAATGACAGGGCATGTCGCGTATCCGCGGGTTTTCGAAGTCTTTCGCAGTTGTGATGCTGCTCTTTGTGGCTTGTGCAGGGCCGCAACTTGCGCGACCGCCGGAGATTGACGAGGTTAAGCAGCTCCCAACGGAGCTTGTCGACAAGTTTAAGGTTGAAGAAGTTAAAGTCCAACCCACGCCCTCTCAGATTTCTTTGCCTGAGAAAAAGCAAAAAAAAACGGCAGCAAAGAAGCCCCCCTCCCCAAGACAAGAGAAGTTTCCAAATCGTCGACCTAAAAGCGAGATGCTCTGGGTCGGCGAAAAGCTGACTTACGACATGACTTATTTTGGAGTAGTCGCAGGAACGGTGACTCTTGAGGTTCTTCCGCCAAAGGAAGTCAACGGAAGAAAAACCTATCATCTTAAACTCACAGCAAAGAGCTCAAAGGTGTTTAGTCTTTTTTATCGGCTCGATGATTGGATCGAATCGTTTTGGGATTTTGAGAGTCTCCTTTCGCATCGATACCGGATGGTCTTAGACGAGTCGAAACAGACGCGAGACACCTTGGAACTCTATGATTACGAAAAAAATCAGTCGTTCTTTTGGTCTCGGGTGAATAACGAAAAAGGGTTTAACGAAAAAAAAGAATATCACCCCATTCAACCACTCTCGCAGGATAGTATTTCTGCGCTTTTTTATATACGCACTCTGCCCTTGGAGCCGGGAGGGATCTATCAGTTCCCCGTCATCAATGATGGAAAAAACTGGGACGCAGAGATCACGGTGATCAAAAAAGAGCGCATGCATCTACCTGATTTAGGCGAAAAAATGACGATCAAAGTGAAGCCACAAACACGCTTTAACGGAGCGCTGACTCAAAAATCGGATTCTTTTCTTTGGTACACCGATGATGATCGCCGTTTCATGGTGCGGATGGAGGCAAATGTCAAAATTGGTACGATCGTCGCCGCGTTGAGAGAGGTGGTCCTTGGGACTCCGCCCTAAGACGATCTTGGTGCGCGCTCCAAACTGGATCGGAGATCAGGTTCTTGCTTATCCTTTTTTTGTGGCGCTGCGAGCAGCTTACCCGCAAGCGCGAATCACGAGTGTCTGCGTACCATGGGTCAAAGATCTACAGTTTAAAAATTGCGTGGATGAGGTTCGAGTTCTAGAAGTGGATCGAGGGACAAGCGTGTGGGAGCGGTTCGTCGGTCTGGATCGACAGGCAAGAGCACTTGCGCGAGAGTCGCATTGGGATTTAGGGATCTCTCTTCCGAACTCTTTCTCTGCCGCTTGGTTGATGTGGCGAGCAGGTGTGCAGCTCCGCCGGGGCTACGCAACTGAGGGACGCGGTTTGATTTTGAACTCCCGAATTCCCTGGCCGCATCAGCGAGTGGAGCATCGGGCTGAGGCTTATGCGCGACTCCTTCCGGAGAGCGTGCGTCGCACTTGGGATGCGCGTGAGTTTTGGGGAGAGCCTCCCAAGGATGATCTTGATCCGGGATCTGGAGGAGTGCTTCCGCGTTTTGAGTACGAGAAGGAGTGGAGTGGGTTTGAGATGCTTGAGCCCCCAAGCTCTCCGTACTGGGTGCTTGCTCCAGGTGCCACAGCAGATGCGAGGAGATGGCCGGAGGATGCGGTATTTCGCTTAGCCGAAAAAATTGCTCAATCCACCGATCTTATTGGTGTTGTGGTGGGAGGACCTTCCGAAGTTGCTCTTGCGACGCGTCTTTGCGCTCATGCGGAGCTCCGTCTTTATGATCGAGTGGCGCAGGGAGGGGTTCCTGGGCTTGCCCGTTTGTTCGCAGGCGCGCGCTTTACAGTGAGTAATGAGTCAGGCCTTGCGCATGTGGCGGCACTTTGTGGCTCTCCGGTTCAGATTGTATGTGGGGCTGCAGATCCCAGGCGTACGACTCCGATTGGGCCAGGAGTTGTGCAAGTGAGATTCAACCCAGTCGAGTGCTGGCCTTGTGAAAAGAACACTTGCTTCCAGCCACCAGAGAAGCAAATTCAATGTTTGAGGGGAATTACCCCGGAACAGATTTGGAAAGAAATTGAGCACGGAATCCTTAAGCGCCGCACCTTCGAAACGTAAGCGTCCGGCTAACCTCGAAGTCGACACTCTCGTTGATGCGTTAAAAGACAGCGCAGGCATTGCTTCTATTTGTGTCTCTTACGCTTGGGGTGGGCTCGAGCAAGTCGCTGCGACTGATGCAATCGAGCTTGCGCGTCACGGTCTCAGGAGCGTGATGGTTTGTCTCGAGGGCAGTCCGATTGAAGAGCATCTTCGCAAACAAAACGCTGGTGTGATTGTGCGAGGACTTTCGTTTCGGCCTCGAGATCATTTTGATTACAAACTTAAAGCTGAGATCGAGCGCTGGATCATCGAAGATCGGGTGAACGTTTTGCATACCCATCAACCCTCACTTTTGGGCAGCTTAATCCCGTGGGTTTATCGCCGAGACGACATTGTGGTGATCGCCTCACGCCACATCATGAACAATCACAACAAACGTGGTCTGTATCACCGTTGGTTGTATCGGCGTTTAGATGCTCTGGTGGTGATGAGCCAGACTTTGCGCGCAAACGTGCTTGCAACGCATGCACTCAAAGAGCGGCAGGTCAAAGTGATCCACCTGGGTTTGGATTTTGATGTTTTTAAGCACGAGCGAGTCGACTACCAAAAACAACGTGTCTCCTGGGGTGCAGATGAGCACACAACGGTAATCGGGCTTGTGGGCCGTATCGATCCTGCGAAAGGACAAGCAACGTTCATCAAAGCTGCTGCGGGTCTTGTAAAGAACTTAAAACCCCACGAAAAAGTGAAGTTCGTGATCGTGGGTGAGGAGACTCGCGGACTAGATCACTCTTATCTTCAGGAGCTTCAAGATCTGGTGCGCTCGTTTCGGTTGGAGGATTCGATCGTTTTTGCAGGTTTTCAGGCAAACATTCCTGAAGTCATGGCGGCACTGGACATCGTGGCGATGCCCTCGCGTCAGGAGGCGTTTGGGTTAGTAGCCATCGAGGCGATGGCAATGGAGTGTCCGATCGTGATCTCAAACGGAGGATCAGCGCAGGAGATCGTAGGAGCTGAGGAGTATGGGCTACTGATGCGGACCGAAGACGCGTTTGATCTTCAGCGCCAGATGCGGTTTTTGCTCGATCATCCGGAGCGCTGGAAGGAGATGGGCAAGAGCGCGCGCGAGCATGTGGTGGCGAACTTTGATCGCAAAGTGCGCTTGCAGAGGACTTTAGAGCTCTATGAGCGCTGCTTGCGGCGTCGGGGGCTCTGATTTTACCAGCCCAAGTTATTGATTTTTAAACGAAATAACAAAAACCGCCCCTGTTTTTTGCGCTTTGACAAAGCCCCCCTCCGCGCGTAAACCCGTTAGCCTGTATTTCGCTTACGATTCGGGACGTTAGGGCTGCTTTGCGGCTGTCCTCGAACGGAGTGTTAGACAGGTAAGGAAATCAAAAATCAAATGGTCAGTAAGCAATCAGCATCTGTGGCGGAAAAGAAAAAAGTCCCGCCGCGCGCAAACGAGTCCTGGATGTCCGAGTTCAGCGCCGACATCGGCGGTGAAGGCATGGACGACGGATCTTCGGGGACTGAGTTCTCCCAACTCTTCGAACAGCAATCCAAAGAGCAAGAAATGGCCGAAGGCCAAGTGGTCGAGGGCAAAGTCGTCAACGTCGGTCCTGAGCATGTGACGGTGGACGTAGGGTTTAAGTGCGAAGGCCAAGTCCCTTTGTACGAGTTTAAGGATGCAACCGGTGTCGCGAATGTGAACGTAGGCGACATCATCAACGTCTATCTTGAGCGCCTTGAGATCGAAAACGGCTATTTGCTGATGTCGAAAGACAAAGCGGAGATCATCCGCGCTTGGGATGAGATCTCTGCTGCGTGCGATAATGACCAACTTGTCGAAGGCACGGTGATCGCAAAAGTCAAAGGTGGTTTGGCGGTTGATATCGGCGTTAAAGCATTTCTGCCGGGCTCTCAGATCGATACGAAGCCTATTAAGAACCTTGATAAGTTCTTGGGGCAAAGACTTAAGTTTAAGATCATCAAGTTCAACAAGAAGCGTGGGAACATCGTGCTCTCCCGCCGTGCTGTCGTCGCGCATGAGCGCGAAGTGATGCGCGCCGAGACCATCGCGCAGATGCAAGAGGGTCAAGTGGTTCAAGGGAACGTCAAGAACATCACGGAGTACGGTGCGTTCATTGACTTAGGCGGAATGGATGGACTCCTTCATATCACTGATATGAGCTGGGGCCGCATCAAGCACCCAAGCGAGTTGTTCTCCGTGGGCGACACGATCAACGTCAAGATCCTCAAGTACGATCGAGATAAGCAGCGCGTTTCTCTGGGCTTAAAGCAAGTCACCGCGAACCCTTGGGACGATGTGGAATACAAGTTCCCAGTCGGGATCAAGGTCAAAGGCAAAGTCGTGTCCCTCAAGGACTATGGAGCATTTGTCGAGCTCGAAGATGGCATTGAAGGACTGATTCACGTCTCTGAGATGTCCTGGACTGAGCGGGTAAAGCATCCGTCGAAAGTCTTGAAAATCGGCGATGAAGTTGAGTGCAAGGTCCTCGAGGTGAACCCGAAAGAAAAGCGCATCAGCCTCGGCCTTAAACAACTCCAGAGCAACCCATGGGATGAGCTTGAGATGAAGGTCCCAGTCGGTACGATGATTGACAACGCGACGGTGAAGTCAGTGACTGACTTTGGTGTGTTTGTTGACATCGGGATGGGGATCGATGGTCTAGTCCATGTGAGCGATATCTCATGGAACAAAAAAGCGGCGCACCCCTCTGAGAAGTTCAAGAAGGGCGACGTCCTTAAGGCCATTGTCCTCGGCATCGATAAGGCGAACGAGAAGTTTTCCTTGGGCATTAAGCAGCTCGAGCGCGACCCGTGGGAAAACATCAAGACTCGCTATCGTCCCGGCCAAGCCATCGAGGGTGCCGTCACGAAGCTCACCGACTTCGGTGCGTTTGTTGAGATTGAAGAAGGCATCGAAGGTCTCGTGTACGTGAGTGAGCTCGCGGATCATCGGGTTGAAAAGCCTTCGGATCTCTTGAAGGCCGGCGATCGTGTTCGCGCGGAAATTCTCTCAATCGAGCCAAAAGAGCGCCGGATCAGCCTCTCGATCCGTCAGCTCGGCAAGAGCGAAGAGCGCGCAAACTATCAGTCTTACATGGGTGGAAACGCTTCAGGTAAGACGACGATGGGTGATCTCTTCGGTGCTCAGCTTACTGGAAAGAAAGACAAGAAAGACGAGTAGTCACTATTCTTTCTTGTTTCTGAAAAATGAAGGAACGGGGAGCCTGAAAACAGGCTCCCCGTTTTTGTTTAGCGCCCCCCCCCAGCAGTCACCGGAGAATAGAGTTTTGGGGTCTCTCTCTTCGCCGTAAGTCAGATGACGTGACTTTTTTACGCAACGGGTCGAGACAAAAAGGATTTAATCGTCGGTTCATTGACGGATTCAGAAGCCGCCGCTAAGGATTTAGAGATGCGTTCGGCTGGTGTTTTTTTGTTTATTGCACTCCTTTGGTTTCCATCGGCGCGTGCTGACCAAGTGGAGCAGGTCAAGCAACTTGTGGGTTACTTCTCGGCAAGCTGTCCGAGTTTGGGTTCATGGACCCAGAGTGCGATGGAGAAAGCCGATCAGCTGATCACCAGCTTAAAGGCTCTGGAGAGTGACCCGCGCTGCAGATCCATTGCCTCCGCGGCTGGACAAGTGGGACTTCTCCGCAACAAGATCGCGCAGTTTCAAGGTCTACGCAACGAGCGAGATCTTATGGCGCTTCGCCGCAAACAAGAGCAGATTCTCCTGCAGCTCTCCTCTTCTGTGAGCGCTGAAGAGCTTGCTGATCTTCGGAAGCAGCTCTTCAGCACGCAAGTTGAGATCGCAGAGCGTGAAGGCGACCAGGTGGCTGAGTCTCAAGTAACACGTAAAGCGGCCTCAGATACATTTGAAGATATTGTTGTTTCGACACGAGCACTCTTAGAGCGAGCATCGCAAAGCTCGGATTGCTTTTTAAGCAATGAATCGCGAGCCACAAACGTGTTGAGTGGAATCGCCTCGATGGCGGGATCAGTCGGGGCTGCCGTTGCGACGTCGGGTGCATCTCTTGGAGTTGCGGCTGGGGTTGAAATTCTAGCCCAAGTGATTGAGTGGGCTCGCATTGATGGAGTACAGCGTCGAATACGTGCGCTGAACGAAGGTGTCACGCAGTCTGCGTTTCTTTGTGTGCTGGAGTCCTTGTCTCAGCAGTGGTGCTCAGCGCAAGATGCGTTGCGGATCCTTGACCTAAAAACGAACGGCAGGTTTCAAGAAACACCGCTCACGCGCGGGATCCGTATTTTAGATCGAGAGCAAGCAGTTTTCTTGAGTTGGCTCCGCGCAGTCCGAGCTGGAGCTCCAACATCGAGCGAGGCAGAGGCCGAACGACGTCGGCGCGTCAATGCGAGAATCGCAAAACTAGATGAGTCTCGTTATTTTGTTCAGGGAATTATTGCGGATTACTCTGAAATTTTTCGTCCTTTTTCGAGTGGATCGGCTGAGGAGAGATGGCGGATTGTAAAGCCCGCACTCTTAAGGATCTCGGCGCGAATTTATCCCGAACAGAGTTTTGGAAGCGATAATTCGGTTGAGAATCCGTTTGAGGATTTCTCGAGCTCTACCTGTTTTCCGTATCTGCTGATGGGACTCACTTTGAGCGAAGCTCCCAAGTCTGGCTATGGTCAGGGATGTAAGCGATTAGTCGACTTTGATCCGCTTTCTGACTGGCCAGCAGGTAAAACCTTTGATCCAGATCTTGCAACGCCTCGCCGGCAGTTTGCAGCGATTTCACAAGAAATTGAAGATCGCTTAAACACTGAGAGAACAAGCGTGTTCGTTCCTGACCCGGATTCGATTTTAGATTTGGCTGAGACCTCAGCGCTTGAGGGGCCGCGTAAAGGTCTCTCTCCACGTATTTCAGTCAAACGCTTAGTGGATTACCTGAGAGGTTACTCCCCCTCTACCTACGGTAATCCAAGTCAGCGTCGGATGTTTGAGGATACAGCACAGCGACTTGAAGAGATCATGAAGACGATCGAGCCTTCTGCGGATTCGACGAGTCCTCCAGTCCCTCCGATCGATACGGTCGAAAAAGTCTATGGACTTGCAAAGCTCAACTACGGAACCACTTTCTTTGAGGGGCGCCTCAACCGCGCAATCCGACTGATATTAGTGGACCTTATCGTGAGTGGGCGCTCCGGACTTGATGAGCAAACTGCAGTCCAGCTCTTGGCAGCAGAGGATATTCTGTCTGAGCTTGCACGCCTCTCGCCGAGCGGTAGTTATGCATACCTTAAGCGTGATCTTGAGGGTTCACAACGAGTAGTTGAAGCCACGACTCGCGCGTTTCGTGAGGTTTTTCCAAAGACGCTCACAGAGATTCTTCGGTCACTGAGCACTCAAGCTGCGAGACCAGGGCCTGATAGTGAGAAGTACAAAAACGCGCTCGCTCAAGCGTGCTTTGGATTTTTGATTTTACCGGAGTTCAAGCTCCAGTCACTGCAATCAAGTTCAACGATCGACATGAGGCTTTGTCGTGGTGCTGAGTTGCGCTCGATCTACAAGCAAAGGGCTTCAATTCGCTTCAGCGATGAGCATTTGACGATGCCTTTAACAAAAAGGGCCTGTTTATCCCGCGACTTTGTTCGCGGAGAGGACTTGTTGCAGCAGTTTGAATCAAACCGCGGGCTTAACTCTCTTGCGAGATCTCGCTCACAAGTGAGTAGATAGGCTCTAAAACGAGTTGACTTAAGTCCATTTTGAGAACTACGATTTTTGCTCAGACCTAAGTTTTTTTTGAGTAGTCGAAACCATATATCTCATTGAGGATGATGTTATGAAGCTATCGTTTTTGAAGCTGGCGCTGATTTTTTCTTTGGGTTTTAGCGCATTTGGTGCAGTCGCAAGTCCAATTGCTCCGATTTCGGGCGGATGTGATCAGTTCGCAGTCGCCCCTCCTCCAGGAGAAACCGAAGCGCAAAAAAAAGCTCGCTGTGCCCAGGAGGCTTCTGCAGCTTACGACCAGTGCTGTCAGCAAGTTGATTGCAGTATTCCAGCGAACGAGAGATCCTGTGACAGAAAATACGAGAAGAAATACCAAGAATGTATGGCAGCTTTCGTTTCAATTGAGGACGAGCTGTTTTTTCAGTAGTTCATTTTTGTTCAAATCGAGCAGGGAGCCCGGAAACGGGCTCCCTTTTTTTTTAAGCGTTCTAGGATCGAATCGGACCTAGGTGCTCAAGAGTGAGTTTAGGTTTTACCGAGTTATCCTCAAAACGTGCATGAGCTACGAGCTGCCAATCATTATGCTCCTCTGCATCAAGTAGCGTTTGTGAGAGGAGCCAGTGGCCGGGAGAGGTTTCACTGAGCTCATGGAGGGCCGGCGCGCGGGATTTGGGACTTAAGTCGAGCCTAGAGTGCTCGGTAGCAAACAATCGTGCGCGCTCTTCCAGGAGAGCTTGCGTCGTACCTAAGATCTGAGCAGCTTCCCCAAGCTCTCCAGATACAAGTTCCCTTAACGCTCGGAAAACTTCGTTTAAAATCGTGACACGCTGCTTGCGTTTAAGTGCTTGAATGCGCTCCCGTGCGGCTTCGGAGTTCTGCGCCTCACTCGGAGGCGGTTTGAACGCGGGATCCCGGAGTCGCTCCCACTCCTCGATCAAGCTTGAGTCAGTACCGCGCAGGACTTCGCCTAAGTACTCAATCACTGACTCAAGCTCCTCGGTGCGAGCCTGTAGTGGCACAGTTTGCATGAGTACTTTGTATGTTTCGCTTAAGTAGCGCAGAAGCACCCCCTCCATGCGCTCAAGCCCATACTCGCGGATATAAGTACCGAAAGAATGAAAACCCTCAAACATTTCGCGTGCGATGGATTTGGGTCGAATATTGTCACCCTCGATCCAAGGATGTGATGACGCAAAAGCATTAAAAGTTTCGTAAATGAATTCGCGCTTTGGTTTCGGATGCTCGATTTTTTCGAGCTCAGCCATGCGCTCCTCATACTCTAAACCTTGCGCTTTCATTTCAGCCATTTTCTGGTCTTTGAGTCGATCGACTTGGCGGCGGAGGATTGATTCAGGATTTTCGAGGATCGACTCACAGAGTGTGAGTACATCAAGAGCATACTCTGTCTGTGCGGGATCGAGATGCGCAAGTGTGTCGAGAAGATAAAGTGACAGTGCATGGTTGAGACTAAAGTCCTCTTGCAGATCGACGTTCACTCGCAAAGGGTTAAGCTCCAGAATCTTGCGCTCAAGCAAAGAGCGAAAGAGTTTCCATGACTTTCGGAAGTGCTGTTTTTTGGCCAGGGTTGTCTCATGTGAGGATCGGATCAAAGTCCGAAGCGATGAGCAGTCCGTCGTTCCGGGTCGTGCGAGGACTTGGAGTAAAACGGCGTGTGTGATTTCGAAACGAGACTGCAGAGGCTCAGAGTGACTGGAGATGAGCTTTTCGAGCGTCTCCTGAGTCCAGGAGACGAACCCTTTTTCAGGAGGCTTCCGTTTAACGAACTTCTTCAGTTTCTTGGGATCTCCTTGGGCTTTACGCTCGGCCTCGAGATTTTCGATTATATGCTCAGGGGCTTGAACAACGACATAGCCTTGATCATCAAACCCCTTACGCCCCGCGCGTCCACTGATCTGCTGAAAATCACGAACTTGAAGGAGCGCTGTTTTCTCACCGTCAAACTTGCAGAGTTTCGTGAAGAGCACAGTACGAATCGGGACGTTCACTCCGACTCCTAAGGTGTCTGTCCCACAGATGATTTTGAGTAGCCCTCGTTGAGTAAGCTTTTCGACGAGGATTCGGTATTTCGGGAGCAATCCTGCGTGATGTACGCCGATGCCATGTTTAAGGATGCGCTGTAGGTCTTTGCCGTAGGGGCTTTTAAACTCGGTACCACTGAGAAAGTCTGAGATCTTTTTTTTCTCGTCTTTAGTGCAGAAGTCTGTGCTCAGTAGATTCTGTGCGGTTTCCGCACACTCCCGCTGTGTAAACTGAACGAGGTAGACCGGGGCCTTGCCGCCGTTCACAAGATCTTGGATTTTGAGGTGTAAGGGGCGATCACTCCACTCAAATGCGATTGGGACTGGTCTTTGGTTTGATTGAATGACTTCGGTCTTAAGTCCATTGAGGCGTGTAAGTTCATTTTTAAAAAAATCTACATCACCTAAAGTTGCCGACATGAGTAGAAATCGCGCATGTGAAAGCGTGAGAAGAGGGACTTGCCAAGCCATCCCCCGTTCACGGTCTGAGTAGTAATGAAACTCGTCCATCACGATATCTTGAAATGGGGTATCAGCGCCCAGACGTAAGCACATATTTGAGAGAATCTCTGCTGTGCAGCAAATCAGAGGGGCTTCTGCGTTGACTGACGCGTCTCCTGTGATGATTCCCACACGCGCAGCTCCAAACTCTGCACAGAGAGAGAGGAACTTCTCGTTCACAAGCGCCTTGATGGGTGAGGTATAGACTGTACGCTTGCCTCCACAGAGTGAACGAAAATGCAGAAAGCTCGCGACCAAAGACTTTCCTGAGCCTGTCGGCGTATTGAGAATGACATTGCAGCTCTCAGAGAGTGCGAGGATCGCTTCTTCTTGCGCCGAGTAGAGTACGACGTTCCGCTGGGATTGTGCGTCGAGGAAAGCGCTCATAGGATCAAAGCTGCCCCGTTCACGCATAAGCAAATCTTGGATGAGAGACGACATACGATTATACTTTAAGGCTCTACTGCATGACACTCGATCAGAAAAAACAGCTCATCACAAAAATCGCCCTCGAACTCGAACAAGAGCTCGAGCTTTTGCGTCAAGCAACTCATGCGGCTAAGGAAGCGTCCATTCATGAAGAAAGTCGCGCAGAGGACGCGCACGATACACGAAGCACTGAGGCCAGCTACTTGGCGGCAGGCCAAGCGCAGCGTACCGCTCAGGTTGAAGCCCTGACCCACTACTTTCGATCACTGGATACAAAAGACTTTTCAGCAGGGCAGAGAATTGCGCCTGGAGCCTGGGTTGAGCTGAGACAGGGGAGTTTTCGGACCTGTTATCTGCTTGTTGCATCCGGCGGTGGGCGCAAGATCGATGGCGTGCAGGTGTTGAGTACGGCTTCGCCCTTAGGCGAGGCCATGCTTGGAGCACGGCAAGGAGAGCCGCTTGAGTGGGAGACTGGGGGGCGGAGCTTCACAGCTGAGATCCTGAAAGTCGTTTGATTCTTGACGAGCTGAGATGATCGATCTTGATCACAATGCCGCTTGTCGGGTGTGCGGTATTCCCCGAGAATAATGTTTCTATGGATCAAAACGAACCTTTTCCTCCTGTTTACACCCCTCCTCCTAGCGCGCCTAAAAAGAAAAAATCTTTTAATCCACTGTTCTTAGTTCTAGGGATCTCTGCTTTTTTCTTTGCCGCATTTATCGCAGTTTCAATCTTAGTTTTTTCAATGACTCAGAAGTCGGCTGAGTTTGCGGATCAAAAGACTGGGGCTCTTTTTTCTTCAGGGGATGGAGTTGCAATTTTAGAAGTTCGAGGAGTGATCCTCGATTCCAAGCGAGTCCTCCAGCGCCTTAAGACACTGGGCGAAAGCAAAGAAGTCAAAGCAGTCGTCGTGCGTCTCGACTCACCCGGTGGGGCAGTCGCTCCGTCACAAGAGATTTATGAGGCGATCAAGGCATTTCCTAAGCCTGTTGTCGCGAGCATGGGGTCTGTTGCAGCCTCAGGTGCGTACTATATCGCGATGGGTACGAAAAGAGTGTTCGCAAACAAAGGCACTCTCACAGGTTCAATTGGCGTCATCATGGAGTTTGCAAACATTAAAGAGCTTTTGAAGTGGGCAAAGATCGACCAGTTCTCGATCAAAACCGGAAAGTTCAAAGACACAGGTGCTGCAAACCGGGATATGACCGTAGAAGAGCGTGAACTGTTACAAGTCCTTGTGGACGATGTGCTACAACAGTTTCGAGATGCAGTAGAGGCGGGAAGAAAGCTCACCAAAGATCAAGTGATCGCGGCCTCGGATGGACGGATTTTCACTGGAGTGCAGGCCAAAAAGCTGGGTCTCGTCGATGAGCTCGGTACTCTCCAAGATGCAGTGAACGAGGCTGCAAAGCTTGCTGGAATCAAAGGCACTCCACGTGTTCTATATCCTGCAAAGCCTCGGGCTAAGCTCTTGGATCTACTCATGGATAGCGGCGCTGCTGAGGACGAAGCACAAAGCTCATCCCGATTTTCGAGAGCGTTCGGAGCTTTTTTCGGACTCAGTGCCTCAGCAGAGGACTTCTGGGGAGCTCCAGGACAGTCCTTGCTCTTGCCCTCGGGTGTGTACTGGCTCTGGAATGGGACGCACTAAGTTTCCGCGCGACACTGCGACTCGAGTTTTAGGTCGAGTTCTCGGCTCTCGCGAGCAGCTCGACGCTGCAATAAACGCGGAGGCTCACGGTCTCGACCTAGCACAGAGAGCTTGGTTAGTGGAGGTCACCGCCGGTGCATTGCGCTGGAAAGGCGTCCTTGAGTTTCACTTGGACTCACTTTCAGAAAAGAAAAAACCCTCTGGCTGGCTTAGGCGCGCGCTTCTGACGGCAGCGTATCAGCTACGCGTGCAGTCTCGTGTGACTCCTGCGGCAGTGATTTCTGAGACCGTTGAGCTCATCAAGACGGTCGAAGGAAAAGCGCCTGCCGGGTTTGCTAACGCCGTGCTTAGAAAAATTTCGACTCTTCGGTCAGGAGAGATTTCAGATGAGGAGCTGGATCAAAGTCTACCGGAGTGGCTTAGGGTACGTTTAAGGAAAGCCTATGGCGATCTTTGGATGCGAGAGTTTGCTCGGGCTTCGCTTGAGCGCCCGGATTTATGGATTCGCACTTACGATCAAAGCGCGGAGGTTCGAGGCGCTCATCGTGGGCCTTTTTCTGGGAGCTGGAAGCTCGATGAGTACAGCCAACTCTCTGAGGTCGAAGGGATGAGCGAAGGAAAAGTGCTCGTTCAAAACCTCTCAAGCCAGACTTTAGTACGCGAGGTCTCTGCTCGCGTTCGTGAGGAGAGAGGCTCTGAGCTTGAGGTTTTAGATCTTTGTGCGGCTCCGGGCGGAAAGTCTGTAGGCCTCAGCTGGGAGGGCTGGAGAGTATCGGCAACCGATGAAAGCGCAGAGCGCCTAGAGTGGCTTAAAAAAAACACACGTTCCATGGCCTCTGATGTGAAGTGCATCCCATACGCTGAGCGATTTGAAAAAGACTGGGATTGGATTTGGGTAGATGCGCCTTGTACCGGCAGCGGAACTTTGCGTCGGCACCCTGAGATCCGATGGATTCGAGGCGAGTCAGACTTGCAGTCTTTGATCCGCGTGCAGATTGAGCTTGTTCAAGGAGCATGGGAGAGGCTGAGGCCTGGTGGTTTCTTGACGTACTCAGTATGCTCGGTACTTAAGGAGGAGTGTGACGGCGTATTGACGTCTTCGCTCCTTAAGGGCGCTCGGCGTCTGGGAGAGTGGAGCATGTCTCCACACGTTTCGCCGTTTGGCGACGGATTTCTTGGAGTACTTCTGCGTAGAGATTGATTCGACTCCCTGCTCCTGTAGACTTAAAAGTAGTAAACACTTTGATGATAAAGATGCGCAATCGCTCAAAGAATTGCTCACACTACTGGCCACAAAAGCACTTCACTCGGGTGATCCTCGCTCTGATGATTTTGAGCGCAACTTTAGCGCAAGCTTCGAGTCCAAAGCCTAAGGTCTCTCCAAGGCCATCCCCTAAACCCCAGCCCTCAAGCACCGTCAAGCCAGAGCAAGCAGCTACTCCAGTAGATATCGGAGTCGCTCAGCTGATCCCATCTGATAACCCGCTTGAAACGCTTGGAGGCCTTCAGTGGCTCGACACTAATTTAAAAGTAAAAATAGAAACAAAAAACGGAGTACCAACTCCTTTCGTGCAGTTGCGTGGTCGTCTACAGCGGGATGGCTGGAGTCTTTTCTATGGAAAAACATGGCTTCTGAAGGCGAGCGCTCCTTCGCGTGAGTTTCGCTTCAATGTGGACTTAACGGGAGAGGAGACGATTGTGCTCTTGGGTGGGGCGGGACCAAACCGCAAAACCCAGCGCATTATTGTCCGAATCGTGTTTAAGGATTTTAGTAAGTACGGCGATGACAAAAGTCGCTCGCGTTTCCGCCTAGTTGCAGCACTAGGTCCGAGCTACGTGACCTACCAAGAGCAAACGGGCGTGCTCAATACGGACTTCAAAACGATCATTTTGACTGCAAAAGTGACGGCTCGCTATGAGCTCCTCCCACGAAAATGGGATCTCGGGTTTAATACGTTTTTTTCGGCGTTTCAAATCACTAACGGCTACTCAGACAAGAGCGTGAGTACGAGGTTCTTAGGGATCAATTTACGACTCGGTTATACTTTTCCATCAACCAGCAAGTGGTCATTTGGACTTAATGGGGGCTGGTACTATACGACGATGCTCGTGACTGGAAAAAGATTCGGGTTCATGAACATGGCTGGCCCCCAGCTCTATCCTTTGCTCGTAGGTCGTCTCAATAACGGAAAAGTACTCAGCTTTTACGCGAAATACTCTCCGATCATCGGTCTTGGTTTCGCAAATCGAGAGATCGCAGGTGGAGCGGGATACTCTGTTCCGCTAACAAATGGGCATCCAATGATTTTTAACTTTGATTACGCGAATATCTCTTTTGATCTTCTGAATCAAAAAACCTCTGCCGGAGCAACGGTCAACTCTTCGATCCGCTCGAGCTCGATCTCTTTGAGCGCAGGCTACGGCTTTTAGATAACGGCCCCTGCGAGCGATCGGGCTGCACGATATCGCCGCGATGAAGCTTGCTTTTATCGCTCACTTTGAGCCGCAAAGGCGCACCCTCTGCACACCCCAAGATGGTCGTGTGAAAAGGATCGCTGATCAATCGTGTGCCTGGTTTCTTTGAGCGATCAAAAGGACCCATCCAAAGGTACGCAAACTTGGACCACTCCCGTTGAGAGCCGAGCGCGCGAGAGAGGAGTGAAAACGCTGTGCCTTCAAACTGCGTGGGGACTGAAAAGTGACACCAATCGCGACCATGAGCCAGAGGACAACTCCCCGCATGAAGACAAGGAGCAAGCACTCCGATCTCTGGGATTTGCTCGAGCAGCAAGTCGCGGAGTCGAGAAAGAGCTTGCGCCGGATGACGAGCTGCAGGCTCAACTGCAAGCACACCCCAGGTTGGCTTGTTCGTGAGCCAGGCACTTAGAGTTGAGCTGACATCGCCTGCATTTTGCTCATTGATTACGTTGCCTGAGAGAATAAAATCACACTGCTGCTTGCGCAAACTTGGGTCAGTAATCGACTTACTCTCGATCTGAAGATGCACTTCGAAAGGAGGATTGACTTCTCTCATCCAGCGCTCAAGAAGTGCACGCCCATCAGCAAGGATCGAGCGATTCAGGTCGATCCAGGTAAGTTCTACACGCTTTGGTGCGCTGGGGGAGTCCAGCAAGAAGTGAAGAAGCGCAAAAGAGGCAGTCCCTGGGCCCGAGCCAAGATCGAGTACTCGGAGCGTTTCGAGTTTGGTGAGTCCTGAGCCATGATTTTGGAGGAGAGTCAGAAATTTTGCGGAGTGAAGCTGAAGAAAATAGAGCAAATAAGCGCTCCGAAACTTGGGATGATCGAAGTAGTTTTTTAGCCGGCTCCCACGCTCTTGCGTGAAAAGCTCGGAGAGCTCAAGGAGTCCGCGCGAAAAAAAACGTGCGTCTTGGTTTTGAAAAGGCTTCTCACGCACGCGCTCATCAGGGAGATAGCGCAGTTTGGTGTAGGCAGGAATTTCCTTGTCAAAAAACCAGCGCCACGCGCGTGAAAATTCGGGGGATTCAATTCTGCCAATTCGTTCTAGACCCACGCGAATGTGTTAAACTGAAGGCGCATGGAACTCGAGCGCATAATCGCAAAAAAGTCACGCTGGAGAGAGAAAAAAGAGCGTGGTCTCAGTTATCTCTGCCCGCAGTGCGAGTCCAAGCGTGTCCTTGCTTTCGATCCTCGCACCCTCGAGCGCACAGTACTGATTCGATCTGCGGTGAGCGCACTGATGTTTGTTTGCGTGAGTTGGCAGTGGTGGGGTTTGAGAGGTGCTGTAGCTTTTGTGCCCCTTTGGATTTGTTTTTCGGTAACGTCTCGAATCCGGGCGCGCGCTCAAATGACCTGCCGTGAGTGTGGTTTTGATCCCTACCTTTTTTTGCGCGACCGCGAGCAGGCTCGAAAAAAGGTCGAACAGACGCTCTTATCGAAGCGCGAGCGCCTCAAAGAGGCCCGCGAACAGGCGGCACAGAAACCTAAGTCACAACAACAGGTTAACGCCTAGCGCAATTCCGAATGCCAACTTGACACGGGCTCTCGCACGGAGCTAAGCCTGTCGGAAATATGTCAGTAAATAAAGTCATCTTGATTGGCAGATTGGGACAAAACCCTGAGCTCCGTTACACCCCCTCCGGTGCGGCTGTTGCGAACTTTAGCATCGCAACAAACGAGACTTGGAATGATAAAAACGGTCAGAAGCAGGAACGCACCGATTGGCACCGCATCGTCGCTTGGGGGAAGCAAGCTGAGCTCTGCAACCAGTACCTCCAAAAGGGACGCCAAGTGTACATCGAAGGCAGCTTGCAGACGCGTCAGTGGCAGGACCAACAGGGACAAACCCGTTACACAACCGAAGTGAAGGCAAACACGATTCAATTCTTGGGTGGAGCAGGCCGTGAGGCTGGAGCTTCTTCGGGTGCTGAGTTTGGCAACAGTAGCGATGCGCCACACGCGCAATCGAGCGGTGCGGCTTCAGGCCCGATGCCCCAGATGGAATCCAACTTCACTGAAGACGATATTCCATTTTAAGGTCCTTGCTCGGGCTTGAACAACGCGCTCATCCTCATCCCGACATACAACGAAATTGAGAATCTCGCGAACATCGTAAAAGAGGTGCTCGCTGAGACACCCTCTCACGTCCACGTGCTCATTATCGATGACAACTCGCCAGATGGTACTGGCAAGGCGGCTGACGCTCTTGCGATCGAAAACCCTCGTGTGAAAGTCCTGCATCGTGCAGGGAAAGAGGGATTAGGTAAAGCCTACCTCGCAGGTTTTGAGTGGGGGCTTCAGCAGGGCTACAGCTGGCTCATCGAGATGGATGCGGATTTTTCGCATCATCCACGCTATTTACCGACGATGTTGAAGGCCCTTGAGGAGTCAGACGTCGTCATTGGCTCTCGTAACGTACGAGGTGGTGGCACGGTGAACTGGGGTCTTGGACGCAAAATCCTCAGCCGAGGTGGCTCGTTTTACGCGCGCATGATCTTAGGCGCCCCGGTGCGTGATTTTACAGGTGGTTTCAACGGTTGGAACCGCAAGGTCCTTGAGGGCATTGATCTCCCGACGATTCGCTCTAACGGATATGCATTTCAGATCGAGCTGAAGTACAGAGCGTACAAAAGAGGGTACCGAATCCACGAGTTTCCAATTGTTTTTGAAGATCGCGCAGTCGGAAAATCTAAAATGAGTAAGCGCATCGTCTTTGAGGCTCTTAAAAAAGTTTGGGGCTTTCGATTCAGTGGATTTGCACTTCTTGCACTGCTTGTCTCGGGAGACTCATCCTTTGCCGATCCTCGGGCGGTGAACGTTCTGATCGTCGATAAAAAAACCAATCAGCTCCATGTGACGCGCTATCGGCCCGATCGTTACGAGATGCTGAAAACCTTTCACACCACGGTGGGTAAGGTCATGGGCGATAAAGAGGACGAAGGCGACCTTAAAACCCCCGAGGGTGTTTATCACTTTACGATGTTGCTTCGTCCTCCGTCGCTAAAGCCCAAGTTTGGTGTCATGGCGTTTTATATCAACTACCCTAACAACTATGATCGTGTTGCGGGTCGCACTGGCTTTGACATCATGTTGCACGCCACAAACGAGCCTGAGCGATTGAAGCAAGACTTCGACTCAGAGGGATGCATCGTTCTAAAAAACGAAGAACTCGATGAAGTGAAACCTTACATCCGCTTGGGTTTGACTCCGCTCCTTGTCTTTGATGACTTCGCCCCTCAGTGGCAAAAACCCGAAGCCGATGAGGCGTTGAAAAAATTTTTCTACGATTGGGTAGCTGCCTGGGAGAGTCGAGATATTGATCGGTACATTAGTTTTTATCACTCTGCCTTTGTCGCCCAACGAAAAAGTCTGCAAGAGTACAAACGCTACAAGAAGTCACTGATCGATCGGTACTCAAAGATTCAGGTCGGAGCCTCAAACGTCCTGTTTTTACGGCATCCAAAGTACTCGGTCGTGATGTTCACTCAAAATTATCGCTCCATCTTGCGCGGGGGTGGAAAGGGGCACGCCTCACAAGGGACTAAGACTCTGTACATCGCTGAGGATGCAGGACAGATGCGCATTCTTGATGAAGACTTCACTCAGGCCAACTGGTGATGGAATCCAAGCAACTCGACACGCTGATTATCGGTGCTGGGATCGTTGGGAGCTCAGTTGCAATGCATTTGGCGCGTCGAGGTGCAGGACTCGGAGTATGCGCAATCGATCTTGATCTTGAAGGCGCGCTCTCAAGCTCTGAACTCAACGCAGGAGGAGTGCGGGCGACTTGGGGTCAGATTGTGAACATTCAGACTTCAAAAGTCTCGATTGAATACTATGCTTCAATTGCAGAGGAAGTCGGGTACCGAGCATGCGGTTATTTGTGGATGCATGACTCTAAAAAGATGCCAGCGGCGCTTAAAGCTCGTGAGCTGCAACTCGCCCAAGGATGGCCCGTAGAGGAGTGGTCCACCACGGAGCTGCGGCGCCGTGTCCCTTTCATTGACAAGACAGATGATATTGGTGGAGTGCTGTTTTCGCCGCGAGATGGTTTAGTCAATCCAAACCGACTGAAAATGCATTATCGCGAACATGCTGAAGCCGGTGGCGTAAAGTTTTTTGATCGTACGCGTCTGATTGCTGCGACTCCTCATGCACAAGGCTTTGAGGTGACTTTAGAAAAGTTTAATGACCAGCTTTCGGTTGAGGAGCGCGCCGAGCTCTATTCTGGCAGTGGCGCGGGGATTGAGCGCCGAGAAGAGAAGTGGCAAGTCAGACGGATCGTCAATTGTGCTGGAGCTTGGGCGCCCACGGTTGCGCAAGCGCTTGGATATGAGTGCTCTTCCCGTCCAGTGCGAAGGCAAATCTCGCTCTTTGACTGTCGTGAAGTAGACCTCACACCCTATGGGATGATGATCGATCCATCGGGTGTTTACTTTCACCCTGAGGGGACCAATGGGCTAGCTGGGTTTGCCAATAGCGATGAGCCTCCCGGAGTGAACTACGCGTATGATGGTGAATCTTTTTTTCAAAATCATATTTGGCCTGCACTCTATGAGCGCTCGACTCGGTTTGAAGCGCTTCGACACGTGACCGGTTGGGCCGGGCTTTACGAAGTTTCGCCCGATGAGACTGCGATTGTTGGTGAGGCACGCGGTGTAAATCTCGGACGCGGACGAGTGTTTGAGGCGCATTCGTTCTCTGGGCATGGGGCGATGCACTCTTATGGTGTAGGACTGGGACTCGCGGAGCTCATGACGGTGGGTCGTTATCTCACTTTGAATCTTTCGCCTCTATCGAGTGAGCGCTTTGAGCGCGGCGAGACACTCCACGAGCGCCTGGTGATCTAGTGTGACGCCTGCGAAACACAAAGCTACGGTTTTGTTAGTTCAGGTTGCACTCGTTTTTTTTGCCCTTTTTTCGGTGTTGATTGTGGTGCTGACTTATCGCACTGTCCGGGACTTTCCGGAGCCTCAAGATCTCGCACGACTCTTAGGGATGAAAACTCCCATCATCGAGGACTTCGAGCGCGGAGGTGTTGAGTCGGAGACCTCGGAGGATCAAAAGAGCGCAGCTCCGATGCGGGAGAAACAGCTACTCACTCGTTTGCTAGAGCTTGGGGCTGAGGATCCAAAAGATATCCGCGTTTGTGATCACTTAGGTCAGACTGCTTTGCCGGTGGAGCAAAACACGCTTGAGAGTAAAGACATTTTACGTGGGCTATTTTCCCAAGACCGTACGGACTCCGTGAGTGAGGCGTTTCGCATCCCAATGAGGGAGGTTTTTTCAAATTTTGCTGTGCGCGAACTCTTGAGCGAGCTCCGTGAGTTAGAGGGCAACGCTTTTTTGGGATCTCGCCGCGGAGAGTGGCGAGCTTTTTTTGAGAAAGTTAGATTTTACGTACGCGTTGGTTGGGCGGCTATGCGTCTTAACTCGCATCGAACTCGCCTTGAGGCTTTGGGAAATCGCGCGATGCATCTCTATGCGCTCACGCGTCTTGCGCAGCTTAAGCCCGAGCTCATGAGGAGCTCCGCGCTGATTGACGTTTGTCAGGAGATCCTTAGTCGATCTCGCGCGCCTAGCCACGCCGAGATCGTTAGGGAGCGTAATGAAGTGCTTAAGCACTTTAAGAGCGCTCGTGTAGCTCCCGAGCAGATCGGATGGAGTCCTGAGCAGTGGATTGAGCTACAAGTTCAGGCTCGAAAAGATGGATTTAAGCTCAATCTTATAAAGCTAGGAGAAGGACAAACGCCCTCTCCTAGCCAAAGATAGAGAAAAAAGAATCCTTAAGCAGCCTGTTTTTGTGTCGCGATCGCTGCAGCAGCCGCTTCGCCCGTACGGTGCGCTTGTGCTTTGATCTGGTGACGCCTCAATAAACGAAGAAAGTTTGAGCGATCAAGCTTTGCTTCGCGAGCAGCAGCTGAAACGTTGCCTTGATGGCGCTTGAGCGACGCTAACAGGTACTCACGCTCAAATGTATCGCACCACTGCTTTTTCATCGCCATATAGCCACCCTCAAGAGGGGGCTGTGCAGCATGATCGGTGGAGACTGCGCTGACGGCTTTGAGATTCGGAGTCAGAGAGACCACCTTGCTTGCATTCGGAAGCGAAAGTGCCTCAGGACTCACTTTTCCGGATCCTGTCCAGACGAGCGAAGTGCGCTCAATGAGGTTAAGCAACTCGCGCACGTTACCGGGGAAAGGGTAGTTCCTCAGGCTCGTCTCAGCGTCTGAGGAAAAGCCTTGGAAAACCTTGCCACGCGCTTGGAAAGCACGCTCAGCGAACTGAGTTGCCATAGGTACGACATCCTCCGTACGCTCGCGTAGAGCGGGAAGCTCCATCACCACACGGCACAGCCGGTGATAGAGATCCTCGCGGAACTGCCCCCCTTTTACTCGGTTTTGAAGATCCCGATTCGTCGCTGCAACGACGCGCACATCGGATTGAAGGTCTGCTGTACCTCCGACGCGGCGAAAGGCTTTTTCTTGCAAAACTCGCAGGAGCTTGGCCTGCAGTTTTACGTCCATCTCTCCAATCTCGTCCAAAAACAGCGTCCCGCCCTTTGCGATCTCAAAAAGTCCACGCTTGGTCGCCGTTGCACCAGTGAATGCCCCACGTTCATGACCAAAGAGCTCGCTTTCAAGAAGCTGCTCATTAAAGTTGGCGCAGTTCACGGCTACCCAAGGGCCTTTAGCCCGTCGGGATCCGGCGTGCACCATTCGAGCGATGCCCTCTTTCCCAGTTCCAGACTCACCGGTGATCAAAACAGTCGGCTCCTCTGCGTCACCACGAAAAGACTCACGTCTGAGGACGTTGAGCCAGTCGTTGACTTTTGCCATCGCACTAGACTTTGAGACATACCAGGTTTGATCTTCGCTCTTGCCTTCGACGCGTTCTAGACGTGCCTCAAGTCGAGTGACAAGATCTGCGTTGTCTTGCTCGAGAGAAAATGCATGAGCCGCTTGCTTTACGGCATGTGAGAGCTCGTCCATGTCAAACGGTTTTTCCAAGTAATTAGTGGCTCCTTCACGAAGTGCTCGAACGGCCATAGTTTTTTCGCCATGGCCCGTAATGACGACGACTTTGGTGGCTCGAGATTTTTTCTGAACCGCCTGAGTAAGCTCGAAGCCATCTCGCCCTGGCATCTTAACGTCAGTGACAAGCACTCCGATTGAGACTCCTGAGGAGAAGTGCTTTTCTGCTTCGTCAGCGTTGGAGGCTGCAATCACGTCATACCCATCACGCTCGAGACGCGATTTGAGTAATTTACGGATGCTCTCCTCGTCATCGACTACGAGAACGCGTGTTTTTAAGTTCATAGTGCCTCTCCTTTTCCTAAGTTCTTTTTAAAGTCCCCTGAAATCGAGCGGAAATCGTATTCGAAATGCCGCTCCCTTCCCTAAATCACTTTCAACCACGACCGAAGCATTGAGCTTTCCAAGAATTCCATAGCTAATGCTCATGCCGAGTCCCATGCCCTTGCCCACCTCTTTTGTTGTAAAAAAGGGGTTAAAGATTTTTGACTTTGTGGCTTCACTCATTCCGACACCGTCGTCTTTGTAGGTGACCTCGACAAACTTTCCTAAAGTGCGTGTTTGGATCCAGATATTTCCTCGGCCGCGCCCTGTGCTCTCAATCGCGTCACGTGCATTGGTTGCTAGATTGATAAACACCTGCTCGAGTTGAATCGGATTTGCGAAAATTGGAGGTAGCGATGGATCAAAGTCACGATGCACTTCGATTCCGCGCGTGGCAAACTGACGAGAAAGCATCTTGAGCGACTCTTCGATTGCTGTCGATACACTAGTGAACTCGTGCTCTTCGGTTGAACTGCGAGTAAAAGTGCGCAGGTGTTGAATGATTTTGGCCATTTTGTCGACGCCGTTTAAGATTTCATCAAAAAAAGCTTTCTGACTTGCGCTCAGCGTGAGCGAAGCAGAGAGCTCTTGCGCGTATCCTCGAATGGCTTGAAGCGGCTGGTTGAGCTCATGCGCTATCCCGGCTGCAAGCTCTCCTAGAGCAGCCATTTTTCCTGCCTGGATGAGGGAGTCTTGCATTGATTTGAGTTCGGCGTTTGAGCGCTCGAGCTGGACGTAGGCGTTTCTGAGTTCGGTGTGCTTAGTGATGAGCTCACGCTCCATGTTCTTTTTTTCGGTGACATCACGTAAGAGCGCGAGCTGGAGCTTTCCCTCTTCACTCTCAATTTCACGAACTGAAAGATCAACAAGGCGCATATATCCGTCTTTACGTAGAATAGTGATGTCCTCGTAGAACCCAGCACTCGCAAGCATCTCGGGTTTAAACGCACGTGAGCGCTCAGGAACGCGATTTTTGGCGGGATCAGGCGCAAGCTTTTGAACGTTTTGAGAGACGAGCTCGTCTTTCAAGTATCCGGTGAGCTCCTGAAAAGCGAGATTTGCGTCATCGACGCGTCCGTCCGATCGAGCGGTTAAGATGGCATCAGAGGCCTGCTCAAATAGAACTTGATACTTGCCTTCGGGCGAAGCAGTGATGAGAGGCACAATCTTTCTAGCGGTAGGCATCTAAGAAAGCTCCAGCGCGTTCCATGTCTTTTTTGAGTTGCTCTTCGATCAACGGGATATCGATCTCTGAGAGCCCTAGCGGTTTCAGAAGATCAGAGGTAATTGTGCCGCTTGAATAGTCGCCCGATTTTCCGATCTGATTTTTTACGACAATCGTGTTTGCGAGACGGACGTTTTGGATCACGGGCTTAACCGACGGCAGTAGAGTGGCCATCTGGCTTACGTCTTGATGGTGATAGCGAATCGCAAGACGAATCGTCTGCGGTAGCCCCCATTTGGTTGCGATCACTTCGCCTAAAAACGCATGCCCTGGTAGATCGCTTTCGCGCTCGACTTCGACAAAGGATATTTTTCGTTCTTTTGCGGATTTGATAATGGCTTGAAGTCGCTCGGGGTCGACCTCATTCATCACAAGCTTTCCGATGTCATGAAGGAGCCCGCAGGTGAACGCCTCTTCTGGTTTGCAGTTTTTTAAACGCCGAGCAAGAAGCTCAGAGCAGACCGCAGTTGCGAGTGCATGTTTCCAGAAATCAACCATCTTGACGTCTTCTAGGCCGAGCTTTTGAAACATCTCAAAGACGGAAAGACCCAGAATGAGTTGGGCAAGAGTGTTGAACCCTAAGAACGCAAGCGCGCGCTGTACGTCAGAGACACCGCCGGGGATCGAGTAGTAGGATGAGTTGGCGAGCCTTAGGATTTTCGCAGTGAGGATCTGATCTTTCTTTAAAACATTGGCGATCTGAACTGATGAGGAAGTGGGATCATTGATCAGCTCGTTTACGCGTACCGCAACAAGCGGAAGAGTGGGGATGTCCCTGAGCTTTGATAAAAGCTCGGTATACTCAGCGTTGCTCTTTGTGGCAGGTAAGCCCATCGCCAGCACCCTTTCCTGAAGCATTCGTGATCCATGGGTCATTTCGGATCCAAGCGCTTGAAACTGAAGCTGAAAAACCTAACCCAATGAAATCAAAGCGCTTTAATCTAGTCTGAAATGACCCTGTGTCCCCCTTCTCTCAGGATTCTATGGTGGACTGATTTTGTCAAGTAATGAGAGATCGCTCAAGAACGGGTTACAGCCATTGGCGTAAAGGCGGTCGCCCTATCTTGGGTTAGCTCGTAGAGCTTCGATCAGCTTTGGTATAAAGCCGCCAAAACCACCGTTTGAGAGCACTGCAATCACATCGTGAGGACGCGCCTCCGACGCCACAGCCTTCACGCCTGCGCTGACCTCTGAGAAGCTCTGTGCCGATTTGCCACGCGCTTTGAGATCCGAGATCAGCTCTTGGGTCGAGAACTGATCGTGAGCAGCGATTCGAGTTTGATCGTAGGGGGAGGCAATCAAGACCTCAGTGGCTGAGTCAAATGCGGCTGCATACTCTTTTTGAAACACTTTCCGGCGCGAAGTTGCACTTCTGGGCTCAAAGACTGCAATCAGTCTACGCCCTGAGTACTGGGCAGCAAGACCCGCAAGCGTCTCACGAACTGCAGTGGGATGATGAGCAAAGTCATCGATCACAATAACGTCGTTGATCTCTGCTCGAAGCTCTTGTCGGCGCTTTACTCCGCGAAACGATGAAAGTGCATTAAGCACTTGCTGAGGTGAGAGGTTGAGCTCTCTGCACTCGATCCAAACAGCAAGCGCGTTGAGTGCGTTATATTTTCCAGGAATTTGGAGCGTAATTTGGTCGACCACACGCCCTTGATCTAAAACGTCAAAGCGCACTCCCTCTTTGCTAAGCGTGAGTGATCCGAGGCTAAAGCGTGCGTCCGTACTTGTGCCATACGTGAGTGTAGGGATCGTCGTATTTGAAATGAGCTGACGGACGCAAGGGTAGTCGATACATGCGATGAGTTTTCCGCCTGAGCGGATTCGGCTCAAGAGTCCTTGGAAAGCGCGCTCCACTGCACCGAGATCAGGATAGATATCAGCGTGATCGTACTCGATCGAAGTAAGAATCACATCGTCAGGCAAGTAGTGGTTGAACTTAGGAACCTTATCCCAAAACGCAGTGTCATACTCATCTCCTTCAAGCACAAAGTGCTGCGACTTTGCGTCAACATGAAAGCTCTGGGGTAGATCCTGGGGTACGCCCCCGATGAAGTAGCTCGGATTGAGGCCACACTGATTGAGGACATGACTGAGAAGGGAGCTCGTTGTTGTTTTTCCGTGAGTGCCAGCGACGACGAGGTTTCTGGTTTTCTGGAGTAAATAGCGCTCCATGTACTCAGGGAGCGATGTGTAAGGAATGCCGCTAGAAAGAGCAGCCAAAGCTTCTGGGTTATCTCGACGAATCACATTCCCAATCACGATGAGATCGGGTTTGTGTGCAATGTTCTCTGCACGATAGCCGTTCATGAGTTTCACGCCTGCGTGCTCAAGGACATCGCTCATGGGTGGATAGCAGTTTTCATCACTCCCGGTGACTAACACTCCTGCGCGTCGCAAGTGCGCCGCAAACGCTCCCATCAAAGTTCCGCAAACGCCGACGATGTGAATGCTCTTAGGGCTACTCATGTGATTTTCATCTTCTCAGAATCCGAGATCAATCCGAAGTGCATCGTGAAACTGCGGACGAAACTCGCGAATTTTCACGTTTTCACGCGTCGGATGCACTCGGTTCGTCAGAAGAATGGCGCTTAATCCCGCTTCAAGATCCATCCAGAGTGACACTCCTGTGAACCCCAAGTGTCCAACTGTGCGCTCTGAGAATCGAGGCCCCACAGACGATCCCTGCGCGCTTGGAGTATCCCAACCTAGCGTGCGCTCAGCGCCCTGAGGGCGCGAGACGCGGCTCCAGAGTGCATGCGTGATTTCACGCGAAAGAAACCCTCTCGCCATTCCGCGCGAAAATCGCACGAGATCCTCAGCAGTTGAGAACAAGCCCGCATGTCCTGCAACTCCGCCCATCGACCAGCAGTTGTCGTCGTGTGCTTGTCCTTGAAGTACGGCACGCCTCCAAGGGCAGTGCTCTGTTGCAGCGACGAGTGGCTCACGATCAAGATGTGCAGGCAAATGCACTCGACGAAAGTAAGTCTCACGCATCTCCAGTGGATCGAGCACCCAGCGTTTGACCGCGCGATCCAGTGGCTCGAGGGTTACGTTCTCGCAGATCCAACCCAAAAGTAAGAATGAAAGATCCGAATACAAGCAACGCACGTCCGGTTCCACATCAGGCGAGACAGAAAAGACCTCCTCTTTCATCGCATTTTGACGCGCTTCGAAGGGGATTGTGTGTAGCTCATTCGGAAAAAAACGCGCGCGTAAGCGCTCATGAAACGGGGCCCAGGCCGGCAGCCCGCTTGAGTGTGCAAGCAAGTGCCGCACTCGTATTTTTTCAAACGGATATGTAGGAAGTAGAGACCGAACAGGCGTCTCCCACGAGATCCATCCACGCTCGATGAGTTTTGCAGTGAGTGTGGTGGTAGCGACAATTTTTGTGAGCGACGCGATATCAAATACGGTGGTGGGCAACATCTCCTGGTAAGAAGGTTCAAGTCTACGCGCTCCGTAAGCTGCGATGCGAGCTTCGTCAGGTCTCGAGTGCAGCCAAAGGGCCGCGACCATGCCGGGTGCGACCCCCGAGCGGATGCCCTCCGCCATGGTGTGGATCGTATTCGTGAAACGTTCAGGGTCAAAGGAGCGAAAGCGCATCCTTCTATTGAAAACGGGATCTAACTGAGACCAAAGACAAAAACGCAAAACCAGATTAGAGCAGCCATCCAGAGTTCCATCTCTAGATCCTCCTTACGACCAGATCGTGTCGCAGCGCAGCAAGCCCGTCAAGGGCTTGGTTCAATTTGTTTCCTGAGGACTTGGCGGATTCCGGTTCCTGCGAACTGGGGCATCCAAGCGTTATATCGGGGCACGAGCGCTTGCCCCGAACCCAAGCTCTCGGGTGCGATCGCTTTCTTAACAAAGCCATCGTCGACAGGGAACGCCGTAAAAAGACGCGTACCTTGCTCCGGCTCAAATGAGGAGTAGATGAGCAGATGAGTGTTTTTTCGAGGCACTCGTTGACTCTCAAAGGGTACGAACAACGTGGTCACCGTTAAGTTTGTTTTGCGCTCCTGAAGCACTACGAGCTCGAGCGTCTGATTTGGAGCATACTGCGCGATCGTATCGCTTGCAGCGGAGGACTGAATTTTAAGGTCCTGCGCAAGGCCCGCGCGCTTAAGCCACTGGGTCAGAAACACCGTGACGTTACGAAAGAGCGTGGCTTCCAATGGTGTGGGACCGAGTGCGCCGCGCGGGAGGTTGAACCCCACTTCCAGCTCGTCCTTGACCCAACGAGCGCGCTTAAATCCATAGGGCGTGCTCTTGGTGCTAAAAAGGTAGCCGTACACATGCTCGACTCCGGAATGCACTTGGAGTGCACCGGCGCGTGCTGGCAAAGGAGCTGGAACCCCCATCCACTGCGTAAGTGTGCGTAAGAGCGCGTGAGGCACGATTTCTTCTTTGATCGCTTCGTCGTAGTTGAGCGTCTGGCCCCAGGCCCCGATGAGCGCGGGATACGCACGATCCGAGCGCACCGCACGCTCAAGTGCGGGAGCGAGGGTTTCGAGTTTTGAGCCTGTTTTGGCCCATTCGCGCGCAATTCCAGCCCAAGGGCAGTCGTCCATCGTTTCGCCGTTGCTTGCGAGCGGACACTCTGACGAAAAAGCAGAGGCACTCATCAAAAGCGTAAAGAGAATGAGGGGGCTCATTGTCTTTAACGAACAGACTCTTTGAGGGATTCAACGATGTGGGAGGGCATGCCGAAAAGTCGTCCTTCGATCATCACGTATCCATGCTCGTGTTTCCCGCCGTCGCGATCGCCTGGATTGTAGTGGACCCAGTGAATGATCGCTCCACTAGGCGAGGGCGGGAATGAGCCGTTTCTCTTGTTTGAAGTGATGTAAACGCCGCAAGCTTCGACCTGTTGGCCTGGCTTTGGGGCATCCAGCGCACCGAAGTCCTGATTGTAGATGACTTCAAGAACTTCATTTTGAGTGGAACCGATCTGAATTTCAAAGCGCATGTGATCTTTATCGGGGCGAGTGATGCGAGTAACTCTGCCTGAGACGCGTGCGCGGGCTTGGTAACCGCTTTTGGTGGAGTCTTTCCAGCCTAAGACCGCTTGGTTCATTTCGGTGAGAGTGCGGTTTTGGTCAAGGCAGGGTGGGGCTTCAAGCGCATGAGCGAGGGTGGAAAAGACGAGAAAAAACAAAACACCGAGACGCGTTTTCATACCGAAACTCTCCCCGGGACGAGGGCATCGCGTAGGGAGATGCGTGGGTCAACGGTGCTATTTTTAGGATTTCGTTAGGGTCCTTTTGAGCGATTTTAATCAATTAAAACAGGAACGTGGTGCTACCTTAAGTGTCCGAGTATGACGATTGATTCGCTTCACTTGCTTGCGGTCTTTGGGATGTGGATCGTTGTAGCGCTCATGCAGTGGATTCACTATCCGATGTTTCAGGGGGTCGATGTCGGGAGGTTTTTTCAGTGGCACTCTTTGCACACGCGGAGGATCACGTTTCTTGTGCTCCCATTGATGGTTTTTGAGTTGGTCGCGAGTCTGATCTCTGGGGACCTTCTGCTCATTGCGTTGACTTTGTTGATTTTTGCGCTCACGGGACTGTGGAGTGCTCCGCTTCATGCGCGTCTTTCGCGTGATGGTTTCTCCCAGGATGTTTTACGACAGCTTTTGCGGAGCAATCTTGTTCGCGTTTTTGTTTATAGCGCGAAGCTGATCTGCATGGTCGTTTTGTAAACGGGGCCGACCATTTGTTGAGTGACTCATGACCGCAGCATGCGTCTGAGGTGACCCCCATGTCCTGCACCGCTGTTTAAGCCTAAGGACTTAAAAATCCCTACAATTTCAACAACCCCCGTCATGGCACTGCCGATGCTTTACTGAGTCCGTGTGAACGGCTTTTAGCACGGATGCTTTAAGCGGGTCTTTCTGACGCTCGCGAAATGGTTCGCGAGATGCCGGAGGGATCCATGGTCGGAGGACAAAGTATGGACCTGGAGCGGTTTGGAAAGAGTCTTGAGGAAATCAGCCACCTCCTCTCACACCTCCACGGCGAAATCGCCAGCCTTGAGTCTCATTACTCCAAGGCGCTCCTTGTCCTCCGACAATTAAAAAAAGAAGCAAGCATAGATGAGCTAACAGGAGTTTTAAGAAGAGGGGCGTTCTTTGAGCGCCTCCAGAAGTTGGTGGGTGAGTGCCGGCACGCGCGCGAGGGATTTGGGATTTTTCTCATCGATCTCGATCACTTTAAGCGCATCAACGACACCCACGGGCATCTCACAGGAGATGAGGTCCTTTCTCGCGTGGGAAAGCTCCTCAAAAAGTTCGAGACCCCCCATTGCATCAGTGGCCGGTTTGGCGGCGAGGAGTTCATCATCGCCAAACGTGGAACTGACGCTGAGCTACTCATGACAGCAGAGATGATTCGAAGAAACGCAGAGCAGCTCTACGGCAAAAGTCCTGTGGGGGAGTGGAAGTGCACGGTATCGATCGGTGTTGCCACCACACGATCAAACGGCACTGACGTCGGATCTGAAAGCGACGTGCCTCGTCTCCTGAAAGATGCGGATGAAGCTCTTTTTGAAGCAAAGCGTAAGGGACGCAATCAGGTCAAAGTGGCTTAAATCGATTATTGTGTATCTTTTTCCTAATTGACGCTGCCGAGTTTAATTTCTTTTCATGATTTCACCGAGACGTCGAGTATGCGTCTCGTGATGTTTAGCGCGCTTTTGGCCTGTGCTCTCGCAGCCCCTCCTCGCAGCGTGCAGTTGCCAGGAGAGGTGATCTCAGTACCTGGCCCTCCGACTCCTCCTATTGCATCTCCGCTTTCTCCAGAAAACGAGCTCGAGGCCGATCGCGATAAACGACGAGCGATTTTTGAAGAGATCAATCGCAATAACCCCATGACGTATCCCGCAGGGTTACCGACGGCTGCAGTGCACAGTCCGCAGCTCTCGACTGAGCAACTCGAGCAGATCAAAAAAATTCAAAACTTGCTCGATCATCCGAGCGTTAAAAAATACATCAGTATCATTTCTGACTCGCAAGTGAGTGCCGAAGTGCAAGCGCTCTTAAAAAGCGATCGCCCTAAGCATCTCGGTATCGCACAACTCATCTGGATTTTGGTTTATCTCGGACTCAAGGGAGCCTCGCGACAGCGACTGAGTAAAGCACGACTCCTCAAGCGGATCACAACACGAGTGAGTCTTTTTTTTCTTTTTCTGATCGTCGCTTCAGTGATCTTGCCAAGTGTGATCTTGGGTTCAGGATACCTGAGGATCTTATCGCGCATTTATATCATCGCGTTTGGGAGTTAAGCGCTCAAGTGAGGCAAAAACGTATGTGCTTCAGAGGCACGAAAGCATCGCTCGATTTCTTCAGGGTTTAATCCGATTATTTCGCGTGCGATCTGGACCTCTTTTGCCCAGTCGACGCCAAAAAACCCGGGGTCATCTGTATTGATCGTCACTGGAATGTTTTCGCGCAGGATGCGCGCGAGGGGATGCGCTTTAAGGCTCGGGACAAGGCCGATCAGCCAGTTACTTGAGGGGCAAACCTCAAGGCAGATTTTTTTTTCGGCAAGCATGCGCATGAGCTTTGGATCTTCGATGCAGCGAATGCCGTGTCCAATGCGCTTTGCACCTAAGAGCTCGATCGCTTCCCACATGTTTTCAGGGCCCGCAGCCTCACCTGCATGGATCGTGATGTTGGCGCCAGAGTCTTTTGCCCTCCGAAACGCGCTTTCAAACATGTGGCAGGGAAAGTCCTTCTCGTTACCGGCAAGATCAAGTCCGACGAATCGCTTACGGTGCTTAAGAAAGAACTCGACCGTCTCTGCTGCCGAATCTGCTCCGTAGTCTCGCGAGGCGATGCAGATGAGTCCGGCTTGTATCTGGGGAGCGGTCTTTCGAGCGTCCTCGATGCCTAGTTCAAACGCGCTCAGCGCGTCATCCCAGCTCATTGCGGGATGGAGTTCGCACACAAAACCCGGTGAGAAGCGAAACTCAACCCCATCCAGTCCTTCACTTGCACAATCCTCCACCGCCTCGCGTGCAATACGGCGTAGAATCTCAGGGCGACTCAAAACCTTTTGGAACAGCGTGAATTGAGCAAGGGCAGAGGCAAGGTCAGGAAACGGCCTTGTCGGATAGAGATTGTGCTTAAACGCTTCGAGCGAAGTTGATTGTGCAACAAGACCACGTGCTTGAGCGAGCTCAAGTAAGGTCGAAGTTCTCAGTGAGACATCCAAGTGTCGGTGGAGCTCGATCTTGCGCGCCGAGCGTCTCATCATGCTCCCATGATATGCGCGCCGCTATCGACGTACAGAGTAGATCCTGTGATGCGTCTTGCGCCTGGTCCGCATAAAAACGCCGCAAGCTCACCTACGTCGTCTTGCTCGATGTTTTCGCGAAGCGGAGTTTTTTCAGCTGCAGCGGCGAGCATCGTACGGAAATCGCGAATTCCAGCAGCAGCAAGAGTCTTTACCGGACCGGCCGAGATGGCGTTGACTGTGATTTTTTTCTGACCCATGTCATAAGCCAAGTAGCGCACGGAGGCTTCGAGGGCAGCTTTCGCAACCCCCATGACGTTATAGTTGGGGACTACTTTTTCAGCGCCATAGTAGGAGAGCGTTAGAATCGTGCCCTGTTGTCCCTCCATTAGGGGCTCTGCTCGGCGTGCGAGCGCAACAAGCGAGTAAGCGCTAATGTCCATCGCAAGTGCAAACCCTGCTCTTGAAGTTTGTACAAAACGACCATCAAGATCCTCTCGATTCGCAAATGCGACAGAGTGAATCAGCACGTCCAGAGACCCCCAGACCTCTTTTAAGTGCGAAAAAAGAGCGTCCATTTGGGCGTCGCTTCCGACGTCACAGGGCAGAATCAGCTGAGAGCCTACACTCTCAGCCAGAGGGCGCACGCGCCGCTCCAACGACTCACCTAAGTAAGTGAACGCGAGATCAAAACCTTGAGTTTTGAGTTTTTTCGCAATCGACCAAGCGAGGCTACGTTCGTTGGCAACTCCTACGATTAAGGCACGTTTTGTCATGAACGTAGGGGTAACCGATCGGTAGGCAGTGAATCAAGACTTGAAAACCTGACGCAGCCGTTTGATCCTTTGAGTTACTGATGGATCTCCCGATTTATGCGTCGCACAAAGGTGGCCCAGCCAATGGCAAAATCGCTTTAGCGTTGTTTGCGGTGCAGTTTTTCTTTGGGATTAATTACGTCATTTCGAAAGTTCTGTTAGGAGCTTTTCCACCGCTGGTTTGGGCCTCAATCAGGATCATTATCGCGACGGTTGTGCTTTTTTCGTTTTGTTTGCTCAGTGGCAGGCCACATCCGAAAGGAGGGTTTAAAGACTTTTTTCTTCCCCTCGCGGGACTAGCGCTTCTAGGTTGCGTGATCAATCAAGCAAGTTTTCTGGTCGGTCTCTCCTATACGACGGCAACAAACTCGGCAGTGCTCAATACGCTGATTCCGATTTTTACTCTTCTAGTTGTGACATTAAGGGGGCAAGAGCCTCTAACGACAAATCGTTTGATCGGGTTTGTGTGTGCTCTCAGTGGAGTGCTTGTGCTTCGAAGAGTAGAGGACTTTCACTTCTCTGATCAAACTTTGGTTGGGGATTTGCTCACGATGCTCAATTGCCTGAGCTATGCGTTTTTTCTGTCCTACGGAAAAAAGTTTCTCGAGAAACACGATCGCATCTGGACCACTTCTTACTTGTTTCTTTACGGATCAATCGCGCTTAGTTTGCTTGCGATTCCGAGTTATCAGACGTTCACTTGGCCAACGATGACTCAAGAGCTCTGGACGTGCGCTGCAATCGCAATCATCGGTGGGACGTTACTGACGTACTTTCTCAATAACTGGGCGCTCGCTCACACAAAATCCTCACAAGTAGCACTTTGGATCTATCTTCAACCTATTATTGCAGCAGGGCTTGCTTGGCTCTGGCTGGGTCAAGCCATTACGCCTCGAGTGGTGTTCGCGAGTTTGTTTATATTTTTTGGCGTCCTGATCGCGATCGGCCCAGAGAGTATTTTTGGACGAAGATGGCGCTTCTACTTCTCGAAGCGCTGATCCCAGAGCTCGATTGAGAAAGCGCGAAACTTCTTGATGTCCTCGTAAAGCTCGGGCTTCCAGCCGTCACGTCCTTCGAAGCACTCTTTTTCGAGCTCCCAAAGATCGTGGTGGAGAGAGGTGATTGCAGTGGAGAGGCCTTCGGCTTTTAGGATGGAGAGGTATTTATCGCGGTCGAGTCGGGACATGGTTTATCCATGTAACCTCGGTAGAATTTCTAAATCAAGAGCTGCGATTAAAGGGCTTCCATTCTTCGACGAATCATCTCTTGCGCGCTCCCTTTTGAAGCGCCGAGAATGACGGAGCGCGTCTCTATTTGCGCTGTCTCAAGAGGATCGGGGTTGTCAGCGGTTTGGCCCTGGATTTTACGGTTGATACTCGAGTGATCACGCTCCGAGGCAAGAGCAGAGCGTCCTGATAAAACAAGCGTGCCTACAGCGAGAGCCAAGAGAGTGTATTTTTTCATTTGTGCCCATCCTCCGTGAAAGGCGTTTACGGAGCCGGGTTTGAGGGGTGTGGAGAGTGCGTTTGAGTGAATAAAACCCTCAAAACTGACTCCTGAGTTTTATTCTACCGCATCCCTGGGCCCTGTCAAAAATGGGCAGATTTTTTCTGGTCAAAGCCAGGTAACTCGCATAAACGTTGAAATTGAAACACGATTTCGTCGGGGCGTAGCGCAGCCTGGTAGCGCATCTGCTTTGGGAGCAGAGGGTCGTCGGTTCAAATCCGGCCGCCCCGACCAGTCGTGTTTGGTTCATGCCGGTTTAAGGCGCCGCAAGCTCTCGAAACCAAATATCAAGCACTAATCCCTGCTGCGTGGTTTTCGATTTTTTTGAGCGGTAGGTGAACGAGCTTTTTTGTTTGGCCTCTGCGCGATCGCCGATCTCAAGCGTGTGATGCGCATCATACTTCAGTGAGATTGAGAGCACCCCCATTTCTGGGAGAGTTTTCACTTCAGCAGGCTGTGAGATGCTATCGGAGTTTCGATCGTTCCAAAGAACGAGCGTCGAAAAAATCGAATCTCGAGAATCGATCACTCCATCTTGGTTCGCATCAAAAGAGGCGAGCGCTTCAAAGCCATTGCTTCCTGGGTCATTGGATCCAAAAAGCTGAGACTCGTTGTTGATCTTTCGGTCGCGAGCAGGATTTTGCGCCAGGAACCAGCCGTGCGCATTTGGCTCAGGCCAACTGTAACGCTGATCGGGTTTACCCATCTGAAATCGGCTCTCGCCCTGAAAGGAGGGAAGTCTCTCGCCTTTAAAAAAGAGCATCAGCGGAGAGTGAAACCCTCCACAAAATCCATCCGCTCCAGGATGAGTGAAGCCGACTTTGATGCCGCGAGCGTACTCTTGTTTCCACTCGCTTGTTTTGTCGGGCTCACCCGTGCAGCCGTTAAACGCACAGTTCGAACCTGTGTTGGGTGGAACGACTTGTTTGCTTCGAGTGGCCAAGCTGTTTTTGACGATTCTCGAAGTGAGAGGCAGAGTCTTAAGCTTTATGATCGCAACCCCCGTTTGTGCAACTTCCACGTCATAGTCGTTTACGGGTACGGCAGTGTACTCAGAGGTTGTACTCAACTTTCGCTCAAGCACCGGAGTGAAGACTGAGCTTGAGCGATGTTTGCACTCGATTTGAGCAGCGCTGTAGCGCTGAGATAGCACACCTGAGAGTGTCGCGTCTCGCACTCTGCGACAGCCGATATGACTTTCTCCCCCTTGAGGGGAGTGATTACATGTGATCGATCCGTTTGCGTGAAAAACGCAGTCATGAGCGCTGGGATTAGCGCCCCCCTCATGCGCTCCTCCAGTGCAAACATAGCGTTGCGCAGTGGTGACGTTGTTATCCGTGCTCCACTTACATGCGTTCTGTCCTGTGCTTGTGTTGTTACACGTTTTTCCATTCCATCCACTTGAAGTAATCAGAGATTGAGGGGGCATTTTTGTGCATGAAAAAAAAGGACTCTCCTGTGCTCGAATCGATGGAGCGGGTCTTCGGATACGATAAAACTGCGGCGTGATCGTACCTGAACTCGTGTCCTGAACTCTAAAGTCAAACTCAGTATACAAAAATGTATTAGGATCTTGTCCGCGAACTGAAATCTTGGTCCCTCTGTTGTTTCGTCCTGTGCAGCCGATCCAGGCCCCAAGATAGACTCCCGACTCGTTTTGAGGCTTTGAGCCCTCCACCGTTGGTGGCGCAACGCGCTCTCCTCCAACGACGACCGACTCTGATGCCAGGGCGCTTGCGTCTAGCTGAAAACTAAAAACTACTCCTACTATACTGACTGTTTTTGATATTTTAGACGTCATAAAATGACTCCCCACTTAATCCCCCTGGTTAGAGGGAGCGTTCAAATTCGAGCTTAAAGTTGAGTTGTGTTGTTGTGATTGAAGGTCGCGTGAATGTGAGTTTTTTAACCTGCTCTGCGACGATGATGGAGTTCGCCCAACTCACAACATTGTTGTTTCTTTGCCACTCCGTTCGGACTAATCGCTTATTTAAGGTCAGTCTGTATCGAACCAGTAGTACTTTACGAATTTGAGTATTGATTGAAAGTGCTCCATAGGAGGGTAGAGTTTTAAAGAAAGTATCTAAGCTCATCGCTGCAGAGGAGAGATCTGCCGGATCTGCATTGGGGATAAAAGCTAAAGGCGGAATCGGATTTAAACTCCCGCCAGCTCCCGTAGCGCCCACTCCAGTCGCATATCCAAGAAAGCTTGAAGGTCTCTGAACTGGAAACATATCGCTCTGCGTACAGTTTGAGCTCCAAGAGCAACTCGTGTTACTCACGCACTGCTCCTGCGGTGGTGAGCCCAAGCGCACAGGAAGTGTCCCAATCGAGCTCAGGAGATAGAGCTGATCATTACTCCAGCCACCAGGGAGTGGAGCACTAGAGACACAAGGAGCAATCAGAGGTCCACCCAGAATATTGCAGCGGTTAAGCACAGGACTCGGTAGCGGTGTGGGTAGCGGCATCGGATAGGCGTATTTAGGTTCGTACAAAAAAGAGAAGTCGGAGTCTTCAAGGGTGGTGAGAAAATAAAATACTGAGCTTGGGCTCTCCTCCCCGGGTGTAAGCACATACTCTCGCATGCAGGCGCTTGATTGATCCTCACAGCTTGCAAACTCATGCAAGTCAAAAAA
>JBILEK010000084.1:0-9092 GCA_044352155.1 Bdellovibrionia bacterium | reverse complement strand
GATTCTTGCAGCGTGTTCGGATGGTATTTTTGATCGGCTTTCGAAATGGACTTTGCGGAGGGTGGGATGAGTGGGTTTGAGGAGCTCTCGTCGTTTTTTCTCTCGACGCTGCGGCTTTCGATTCCGTTAGTGCTCGCCGCTTTGGGGGGCTACTACAGCGAGCGCTCAGGGGTGATCAACATTGGGCTTGAGGGAAAAATGCTGGTCGGAGCCCTTGCTGCTGCTATTTTAACGCACTTTTCTCAATCGCCGTATATCGGTCTTTTGGCTGGTGCGGGGGCCGGAATGTTTTGGGCGCTCTTGTATGCCATCTTTGTTTTGGAGCTCAGATCACAGCAAATTGTAGCAGGGATGGCCATGAATCTGCTTGCAGCAGGAGTGGCACCTTTCGTGTGTAAAATCTTGTTTGATGTCACAGGCTCTACCCCAGCGCTTGCGATGAGTGAGCGTTTGCATTCTCTGCCGATCGTGTTGACTTTAGGAGTGTGGGCGTTCACGGAGTGGGTCCATCGAGGCTCAGTTTTTGGTCTCAGACTTCGCTTTGCAGGCGAAAAACCAGACGCTCTTTTGGCCGCAGGAGTAAGTCATCGTGCATTGAGATGGAAAACGCTCGCGCTCTCAGGACTGCTCGCGGGTGCGTCAGGAGCAGTGCTGTCGATCGCGCTGAGCTCCTCGTTCTCGCGAGACATGACTGCGGGACGCGGCTTTATGGCTTTGGCAGCGCTGATTTTTGGCAAATGGAATCCAACCCTTACGGTTTTAGGGTGCGTGTTTTTTGGTGCCATGGATGCGCTTCAGATTCGAATGCAGGGAGCAGCGGTGCCGACGCAGTTGATTCAGATGGTGCCGTATCTTGCGACTTTAGCGGTGCTTGCAGGTTTTGTGGGCCGAGCGCGCGCGCCGGGTGCCTTAGGAAAACCGTCAGAATCCTAACACTCGTCGCGGGCCGGTTTTTTCCGTTAGACTCATCAGAAATGAAATCACTACTTGCGCTCGTGTTTGTCTCGTCCATCGCCTCGGCCTCGGATCTTGGATTTGATCCTTCAGCGCTCTCAAGTCTCACCAACGCTGCGGCAAGCGATCTGCTTGAAGTCTCAGCCTATGGAGCAGATCATCGCCCCTACGCGAGCGCACGTGCTTTAGGTGTGAGTCTTGGGCTTGATCTTGGCGTCGATGTTACGGTGATCAGCGTGCCGCAAAGTTTTAAAGATGCAATGAAGCTGATCGGCTCAACCGACATCCCAACCTCGATTCCACTTCCGCGCATCAACGTGCGCAAGGGTTTGCCTTGGGGCGTTGATTTTGGTTTTACGTGGGTTGGTTATGGTGTGTATTCAGTTTTAGGTTTTGATCTACAAAAAAACTGGATCAGACAACCCGTCGCACTTGCTTCGCGCATCAGTTACGGCAAACAGTCGCTTAATTTTATTCATTCGAGTACGTTTTCGATGGATGCACTGGCTTCGATTGGATTTTTACTTTTTGAGCCCTACTTAGGTTTAGGGGCTCAGTTTGGGAGTGGAGATCTACGATTTAACTCAGGGAATGTGCCAGTCAGTGTGCAGACGCAGAAAAGCTTTTCGAGCATGAGGTTTTTTGCAGGTCTCCCGATCAGTCTTTTGGTGCTGAAAGTGACTTTCGAGTATTCGACGACGTTCTCAGGGCTATCGACGTATGGTGCAAAGGCGGCGTTTTCGTTGTGAATCAGATTTTGCTACTTGGGCTGATTTTTTTCAGTAGTTCTTGTAAGCCGATACAAACTTTTCGAGATTTTTTTTCGACTCAAAGTCCAAACCCAGAAAAAAGTCCTCCTTCGGTAGAACTGCAGAGCGAGTTAGCCAAGCAAGCGCTCATGAATCGCGAGCTGCTCTCGGAGCTCTACTACGTCGTCTATATGCACGCCCCATTGGATTTAAAAGAGTTTGCAGCTTTTCACGAGAACCTCAATCAAGGTGGATCTCTTGAGGGGATTTATAACGGATTTACTCACTCGCGTGCTTGGCGCAAGCTTGAGGAGCAAAGCCCTCAGGCGAGTCCAGAGCTCGTTAGAGTTTTTTCAGAAGAGCTTGCCCTGCTTATGCTTGAGCATCCTACGCTGCCTGAGTTTACCGAAGCGGATGCGCTCCCGCTGCCAAAACCTGTCGAGCCTGAGGGCAGTGAGGAGAATGCGCCTCAAACGCTTGAGTACGGAAAGCCGACCTCAACTGCTGCACCACGGCCCTCGCTGAGCGCTCTCGAGGCTCAGTTGCAGAGCACGTTTCAGAAAGCGAGTGTTTTTACTTTGAAGCGGATTTTAGGGGATGAGGCTTTGCGAGTCATCGCGATGAAACACAGCTCTCCTCAAGCGCTTCATCAATGGTACGCCCGCTGGGTCGTGCGTGTGCTTTCGAGAAAAGTAGATTTCGGAGTGTCCGTGCGACAAAGGCCTGATGAGCAATGGCATCTCCAGTGGGCCTCGCGAAACTCCCCGGATCGCTTGCGTTGGGAGGTTTTGACGCGAGTGCATCGGATCTTAAATGCAACAGCAGGTGTGCGTTAGCGCAAGGTGAACGTAGGCGTTGGTGTTAAAAAAGATCGCGAGAAAGTTCGATACCTCTCTCCCGAAACTTTGAAATCGATTTTGGCATAAACCCAGAGGATCGAAATCCTTCTTGCTCATCGAAGCTGTAGATATCCTGCAGTGTGAGGATCTCTCCTTCGATCCCCGTGATCTCAGTCACCTGGATGATCCGTCGTGAGCCATCGCGAAAGCGTTTAAGCTGGACGAGAAGGTCAACGGCGCTTGCGATCTGTCGACGGATTGCACTTAAGGGGATTTCAGTTTCTGAAAGCAGACACAAAGTTTCAAGCCGATAAAGAGCGTCGCGAGGCGTATTGGCGTGAACAGTGGTCATCGAACCGTCGTGCCCCGTGTTCATCGCCTGGAGCATATCGATGGCCTCGGATCTGCGGCATTCCCCCACGAGGATGCGGTCTGGACGCATGCGCAGAGCGTTGGCAAGTAACTCGCGGGTTCCGATTGCAGGGAGAGTAGGGGAGAGAGGGCGAGTTTGCATTTTGACGTGATTGGGTTGGCCGAGCAGAAGCTCGGGTGTGTCCTCAATCACAACAATGCGTTCCGTGGGTGGGATGTACTGAGCCAGAGCGTTGAGCAGACTGGTCTTACCTGATCCTGTGCCGCCTGAGATCACAAGGTTCAGTCGTGCTTGCACAGCACTGGTGAGAAACTGCAGGATCCGCTGATCGAGTGTGCTGTTTTCGAGTAAGTGTTGAGCGGATAGACGTTTTGGAAACCGACGGATCGTGATGCAGGGTCCGTAAAGAGTGAGCGGCTGGGTCACGATGTTTGCTCGAGATCCATCCGGTAGCATGACGTCCACAAAGGGCTGATCCGGACTCACGATTCGGCCCGAGAGGTCTGTGATGTTACGAGTGATGCGCTGCACTTCTTCGACGCTCGAAAAATGAATCGGAGTGATAAACATCCGGCCATCGCGCTCGACAAAGACATTTCTGAGATCGTTGACCATGATTTCGGTGATGCTCGGATCTTTCAAAAGAGGAGCAAGCGGACCGAGATCGGGCATCTTAACTTCGACTCGTGGGGTCGCCGGGAGCGCAGACGCTTTTTTTTCGCGAGTGAGCAGGCCTGGGTCCGTGACTTCGTCGTCGCTGGCCTCAATAGGGGGGTGAAATCCTGGAGCTTTTGGGTTGGTCATTGCTTTTAAAGTCTATCATCAGATTGAGATAGGTAAAATTAATGCGCCGCAGCTTAGTTTACAATCCGGGAACCGGACTCATATATACTGTAGGTGCATGAGCGCGCCGGAAGGGACGAAGCAACACGAGCAGGGTGATTCGGAGATCGCAGTGGAGGAGGAGCGCCCGGGGACGAGGCATCCTCCAAAGTATGCGGTGCTTCTTCATAATGACAACTACACCACGATGGAGTTTGTGATCGAAGTGCTTCAAACGTACTTCGGTAAAAATTACGACGACGCTATGCAAGTGATGCTGAAAGTTCACAACGAGGGTCGAGGGGTTGCCGGGATTTACTCTTTTGAAATCGCGGAAACCAAAGTCGACCAAGTGACCGAGCACGCGCGCTCAAGCGGTCATCCGCTGAAGTGCACTTTGGAGGAAGTCTCATGATTGGAAAACGCGCAGAAGAGGTTCTCAATCGGGCAGTCCGTTTCGCTTTTGAGCGCAGACAGGAGTACTTCACTCTGGAGCACGTGCTGCTCAGTCTTCTTGAGGAAACTGACATTCTGGACATGGTGCGCGCTTGCGGCGGTAAAGATGATGAAATGCGTCGCTCTCTTGAGGATTATCTGGATCGTGAGGTCCCCAAACGCGCTCAAGCAGAGGACGATGATCCTGACACGGATGAGGATGAGGACAGTGAGTCCCAAGCCAACCGCGCAGCCGAGCAGCACCCTGTGGCGACACTTTCGATTCAGCGCCTGATCCAGCGTGCCTTGTTTCAAGTTCAGTCCTCAGGAAAGGACGAGATCCAGCCGAAAGACCTGTTCGTGGCGCTGTTTCAGGCAAAAGACTCTTATGCGCTTCATCTGCTCACTCAGCAGGGGGTCGAGCGACTCGAAGTGATCAAGATCATCAGTCATGGAAGCGAGGAGAGTGCTTCAGAAGAGAAGCAGGAGCGACCGCCCGCTCAGGGATCAGGTGAGAAAAGTGTGAGCGATGCTCTTGAAAACTACACGCTCCATCTCAACCGCGAAGCTAAAAAAGGAAAAATCGATCCTCTCGTAGGTCGCGCTCCCGAGCTTGAGCGTATGATTCAGACTTTGGGGCGACGACGAAAAAACAATCCCCTTCTGGTGGGCGAGGCTGGAGTCGGAAAAACTGCGATCGTTGAGGGTTTAGCTGATCGTATTGTGCAAGGAGCAGTCCCTGAGTTTTTAAAATCAGCAGAGGTCTACTCGCTCGACATGGGATCACTGCTTGCGGGTGCTAAGTTTCGGGGCGATTTTGAGCAGCGCCTTAAAAAGGTTTTAAAAGCTCTTCAGGCAAAACGCGAGAGCGGATCGTACCCGATCCTTTTTGTAGATGAGATCCATACCTTAGTGGGTGCGGGGGCAGTGAGTGGATCGGTCTTAGACGCTGCAAACCTCTTAAAGCCGTATCTTTCACGCGGCGATTTGCAGTGCATTGGTTCGACGACTTACAATGAGTACCGCACGGTGTTTGAAAAAGATCACGCTCTTGCGCGAAGGTTTCAAAAAATCGATGTGAACGAACCCTCGACCGAAGAGGCGATTCAGATTCTTCAAGGTCTAAAGCCTAAATTTGAAGAACACCATCAAGTCAACTACACTCCTGAGGCAATCCGAGGAGCGGTTGAGCTTGCAGTAAAGCACATCAACGATCGTTTTCTCCCGGATAAAGCAATTGACGTCCTGGATGAAGTGGGCGCACGCACAAAAATTCAAAAGTCAGGTCCTGAAGTGGGCCTCGAGCAAGTAGAGGAGATGGTTGCAAAGATCGCGCGCATTCCTGCACGCTCGGTGAGTGTGAATCAAAAGACTCGGCTTAAAAATCTAGAGCGTGACCTGAAGCTTGCGATTTTCGGTCAGGACTCTGCGATTGAGTCGATTGTAACGCAAGTTCGCCTTGCACGCTCTGGGCTAAGGACAGGAGATAAGCCGATCGGCGCGTTTTTGTTTTGCGGCCCTACGGGTGTCGGAAAGACGGAGCTCACAAAGCAGCTCGCCGCATCGATGGGGATTCCTCTTCTGCGTTACGACATGAGTGAGTACATGGAAAAGCATACGGTCTCGCGCCTGATTGGAGCGCCTCCGGGGTACGTGGGCTTTGAGCAGGCAGGGATGCTGACGGACGCTGTAAACAAAAATCCGAGTTCCGTGATCCTGTTAGATGAGATTGAAAAGGCGCATCCGGATCTGTGGAACATTCTGCTTCAGATCATGGATCACGGCACTTTGACCGATAATAACGGTAAAAAGGCTGATTTTAGAAACACAGTGATCATTATGACTTCAAACGTCGGAGCGCGTGATGCAGAGCGAAGACCTTTAGGGATGAACGCTTCTCGCGATCGGAGCTCAGTGACGAGTAAAGAAGTCGAGCGCACGTTTAGTCCGGAGTTTCGAAATCGTCTCGATGCGATCGTTTACTTTAAGCCTCTTGACCCGATCACCATCGGACAAGTGGTCGGGAAGCAACTCGTTGAGCTTGAAACGCAGCTTTTGGCAAAAAATATCGAAATTGAAGTCACCTCGGATGCCCGCGAGTGGCTCGGAACCCATGGATACGATCCGTCCATGGGGGCGCGCCCGATGGCGCGCCTGATCCAAGAAAAAATTAAGCGGCCACTGTCGGAAGAGATTCTCTTCGGCAAGCTCGAGCATGGCGGTAAAGTGCGAGTCGATGTTGAGCGTGGGGAGTTCGTGTTTTCATACACTCCGTCACCGACTGAAAGCTCAGCGCAGAGGAGCGCTCGAGTTCCGGCTCAGTAGGGGCTAGTAGAGTGCGTCTTCTTGCTCGGTGAGGATATGAGCGTGAGATGTAGCGTAAGCGACGCTAATGAGCGCAAACCCCGCACTGATCTGATCGGCATTCAAGAAGGACTGATCACTTTGATCGACGCTCCCTGAAAGTACTCGAACGGCGTCGACTGAGTCTGCTCCCGCACGAGAACCGTAAGAGTGCTCAAGTCCGTTGTTTTCCATGCAGTCGAGCAAGAATACGTCATCAGGACAGATCAGAGTGAGATCATAAGCTCCGCTGGGGTGTTGAAAGCGCACCCGAAATGTTCGCTCATTTTCTGGGTAGAATTGTCCGGGAGCAGGGCTTGGGAATCCCTCTTTCCGAAGAAGCGAGAGATCGCACCCAAGAAAAAGAAGCGAAAACAGAACCACGCTCACGCTTGCGAAACGGTAAGAGAGAAGCTTTCTCATCAACGAGATGTATCGGAAACCCCGTCGCATCACTTGAGGAAAGGTTTTGGATCGTTGCAAGTAATTGAAATAACTACGGTATCAGAGATTCAAAGGGAGCGCCTGAGCGAAGGTTACCGAAAAAAGGGTGCCTCTTTGGTCTCTCGCATTGGTCTCTAATCGTTTCAGTGTTCGGATCATTAAGCCGAAAACTTAGAGTGTGATGGGGTGGATTCAAAGAGCTCTTGTTGTCGTTCCTCTTTTACTGATCTCAGATGGTGCCATTGCTGATCCCTACGTGCGGCGATGCACAGTCCGTTTGATGAACAGTCAGGCTTTTGCGCTGTTGCTTCTTCAGCCTTTAGATAAGCCGGGCCAGTCCGAGCGTCTCATCGATGCGGCTGAGCGGAGGTTTAAAGCGTTTGATGTCCTCTATAAGCGTGAGGTCCGAGAGGGAAATCCCGTCTTAGTGCTTCTCCCTGAGGGAGATGCGGCACTCAATCGACTGGCTCGTAATTTACGTGAGCAAGAGATTGTCCATGAGTTCGTTTATGATCCTGTTCGACTGAGGCGCTCAGGAGCAAAAGCTTCTTTTGCTTCGCGGAGGCATCGACAGTCAGCGACTGTCGTTTACTTGCCTGCGGCCACACCGATTGATCCCTCTAACTTAAGAGAGCTCTCTCTGGGGCATGAAGTCTGGCATGCAAAGATTGAGCAAGAAGTTCGACAAGGGAGAGCGAGCGCTTTTCAAGGTGTGCTGAAGCTCAAGCGTGGAGACTCTTTGCCGGGTGGAAGCTCTAAGTTTTATGCGCAGTTCATGCATGTTGACGAGGTCAAAGCGTATTCTGTCAGCACACATGAGAGGCTTGAGCAGCTTTATCAGGCGACGTTTCAATCAGCGTCTGAGGCAAGAGATCTTGCAAAACTACGAATGAGTCTGACCAGTGATGCTGAAAAGTTGAGCCTCTCAGCGTCTCGCGTTTCGGAGGTGAGTGCAGTGATTGCGGATTTGATCGATAAGATTCGAAGTGGATTGCGTCCGTATCGCGATCAAACATTTCGATTTGAGTCACCGCCACGGGACCTACGAATTGACTTTGTTGACGGCGATCTTTTGGGCCCAGATCTTAAGGGGCGTGTGTTTGCAATCATGCAAGTCCGCGAGTATGGAGAGGGTGGAGCCAAATCTCTTTTGCGTGAGTATGAGTATCAGATCCCGCTTGCATCAAGTACAAAGACGACTGACTCAAAAAATCTTGCAGCTCTTGCTGAGGCGCTCTCTGAGCGAGTGTTGATAGGAGAGCTTTATGCTGAATACTCTCGATTTGCGAAAGCTTTTTCGAGAGTGGTAGGAGGCCTTCATGAACCAGAGCAGGCGGGAGAGATTACCTCCGAGTTGATGCGCATCCTCAGGCGTCGCTCGTTTGATGAGGGGGATCGTCGGTTTTTGGCGTTTTTTGATCGTGCTGGCCCGTTTAGGCGCGTGATCCAAAAACTTCCTTTCGTGCCACCGTTTGTTGAGTACTTTCATGTTGCCACTGGAGAGTCGATCACGCGCTCAATGGATGGGAGCTGGCGCCCCTGATGATTTAGGTCATTCGACCTCTGACTGTTGGTGGGTGAGGATGTCTAAATCCGACATCGGATACGCAACACTGAGAAGCACATAGCCTTGATCCATTTGAGATTGCGTCAAGTAGGATTGATCACCCTGATCTACCGATCCCGAGATGATCTTTGCGGCATCGGTGGGCTCGGCTCCTGAGCGTGTGTCATAGGGGAGATCGACGGAGTTTGCTTCGGCGCAATCTAGGATGTACTCATTGTCTGAGCAGACGATGGTCACATCAAAATCTCCTTGCGGGTGAATCAGTCTGACGTAGTACTGCCCTTCGGGAAGTGCCGGACGCGGAGTGAGCTGTGCTTCGGGCATCCGATCTGCGTCTCCAAGATTTGAAACACTCAGATCACAGCCCGATAGCGACACAAGCGCAAAGCATAGCCCTGCAGAGAACATTGATGTCGTGAAGCGATTCATTGATCACCTTTTTCGCAAAACGTTCCACAAAAGAGGATCTAACACCTTGAGGATATCGGGTTTTCCACCTCTCAGCGAGATGTGTCTTTAGGGACTTATGTCCGTTTGCAGGCACGCTTTTAGGGTGTTAGACTCTG
>JBILEK010000070.1:0-13347 GCA_044352155.1 Bdellovibrionia bacterium | reverse complement strand
CTTACCGCCCTCATCCCTGGCACGGTCTTTCAGTGGGTCGAAAACCTCCTTATTTGATTACGGCATTCATCGAGATCACATCGGTAGATGGGATCAAGTACGAGATTGATAAAGAGTCGGGATATTTAAAAGTGGATCGTCCGCAGCTGTCGTCTTCGCTCCCGCCATCGCTCTATGGTTTTGTTCCGCGCACTTATTGTGGGAAACGTGTCGGAGCGCTTGCGGGATCAGGAGTCTTAGGTGATCGCGATCCGCTTGATATTTGCGTGATCAGTGAGCGCCCTGTGACGCGCTCTGAGGTCTTGGTGCCGGCACGCGTGATTGGTGGTCTGAAGATTCTCGACCGCAACGAGGCGGATGATAAGATCATCGCCTTAATGGAGAGCGATCCAGTATCTTCGCGAATCGAAGATCTTGCAGATCTTCCCGAGGCACTTCTCACGCGGCTTAAACACTACTTTTTGACCTATAAGCTTTTGCCCGGAACGGAGGGCGGCGTATCGCCAGTCAAGCTTCTTTCAATCTATGGGCGTGAGGGAGCGGCCGACGTGATCCGAGCGTCGATTGAGGATTATCAAGAAGAGTTTGCTGTTGCGCGCTAGTAGGGTGTGAATCTTTTTTTGGGGACTATTTTTTGGGGTTAATTTTTTTTAAAAACTCCACGCGAGAGATATCTCGTGCGCCTAAGGCCTTTAAATGGGGACTCATTTGCTGGATGTCGATCCACTCGAGTCTCTCGTCCTTGAGCTTGTTCATCAGATGGACGAGCGCAACTTTCGAGGCGTTAGATTCGAGATGGAACATACTCTCGGCCGAGAAAGCGTAGGGTAATCGCACGCCGTACAACCCGCCAACGAGCTTTCGTCCGTCCCAGACCTCCACAGAGAGAGCATGTCCTAGCTCATGGAGACGAACATAAGCGCGCTTCATTGCAGGCGTGATCCAGGACTCGGCGCGTGTAGTTCGGCAGCCTTCGATGACGTCGATGAAAGCTTCATTAAAGCTCACTCTCCAGTCGCATTTATTTAAGAATTTTTTGAGACTCTGAGAAATGTGTAGCCGCTCGAACTCCAGGATCGCCCGCGGATCCGGAGAGAACCAAGGAAGAGGGTGGCCCGGGATCGGCCAGGGGAATATCCCTTTTCCATAAGCTTGAAGCAGGGTTTCCGGCTCAAGGTTGCCCCCGACTGCGATCAGTCCCTCTGCATCAGCGTCTCGCGGATCCGGAAACTCGATCAAACGGCTTCGATCACCATCACTGCACCTAAACCCCCAGCAGCACATACAGAGATGAGACCTAAGCTCTTTTGAGTGCGGCGGAGCCCATGTACGGTTTGGAGAATCATGCGTGTTCCAGTTGCGCCAAACGGATGACCGAGCGGGATTGATCCGCCATGCACGTTGACGCGTGAGTGGTCGACGGACCCAATTGCTGCGGATAGCCCGAGCTTTTCTTTAGCAAACGTGTCCGACTCGATCGCACGGATTGAGGAGAGTACTTGACCGGCAAACGCTTCGTGGATTTCAAGGAGATCGATGTTTTTCCACTCAATTCCCGCAGATTTCAGTGCCCGTGGGATTGCATAGATGGGACCAATGAGGAGAGGCTCTTTCTGGATGTCTACGCCTGCGGCGACTGAGGCGCGAATCACAGCCAGAGGCTTAAGGCCTAGTTCGCGCGCTTTGGATTCTTTCATGAGCAGGACGGCTGAAGCGCCATCGGTGAGAGGACTTGCGTTTCCTGCGGTGATCGTACCGTCGGGATAAAACACCGGCCGCAGAGAGCCTAGCTTTTCAAGCGAGCTATCTGAGCGCACGTCTGTATCGCGCTCGACGAGCTTTCCATCCGGCGTTGACACGGAGACCACATGGGTTTTGTAAAAGCCATCTTCCCACGCGCGATGTGCTTTTAAGTGTGACTCAAGTGCGTACTGATCTTGCTCTTTTCGGCCGACTTTAAACTGGCGCGACATCAAGTCTGCGCTTTGCCCCATGGAGAGCCCTGTGGTCGGCTCTTTGATGCCCGGTGCGTGAGGAGCAAGGAGTGAGGGACTGAACTTTTGGAGCATGGCAAGACGCTGGGCTAGGGTTTTCGCTTTTGCGATGTCTTGAAAAAAATCTGTCGCTTTTGCGCTAAAGAGTGCTCGTATCGAGCTAATCGACTCCACTCCACCTGCAAGTCCGATCTCGATTTGGCCTGAGAGGATTTTTGCCATGATACCACCGACGGCTTCGTTCGAAGAAGCGCAGTAACGATTGACCGTCGTGCAGGGGATCGTGGCTGGGAGACCCGAGTCAAAGAGGGATTCTCGCGCGACGTTGGAGCCTTCGGCGGGAGGACTCACGATGCCAAAATACAACTCACCGATCAGCTTGGGATCGATACCGGAGCGAGCAACGGTCTCCTTGAGGACGACGCCCCCAAGAGCGGAGGCCGGCATGCGATGATAGACCGAGCGCGCACGAGCGAACGGAGTACGAGTGCCTTCAACGACAACGATGCGATCGGACATGGGGTTCTCTCTTTCGGAAGCTTAAGGCTTCTTGTGTCCTAGGATCAGAATATGATCGATGCTCCGAAGCAGAGTTTCAATGGCTACTTTGGCTTGAGGCATCCCTAGGGCTGAGGAGATCTGGCCTTCGGGAAGCGCTTGCTCGACAGCTACGGCGTGCGGCAGGAGCTCGGGAAACCCGAACGACTCGCACGCAATGCGCAATTGCGTCGCCTCGATGCGGAGCTCTGGCCATTTACGATGAACGTAGAGCTGGCGCATTTTTCTGACGCGACGATCGAGTTTTTGGAAGTAAGTGTGTTGAAGTCGACCTTGGATGATTTCTTCGTGTTGCATGAGTAAGGGTGTTTCGGTTTTTTTCATGCGTAGATTTAGAGGCGCCGAAGATTCTTAAGGCTATAACGCCTCGCATTGGATGTTGCTCCAAACTCTGATGGACTGATTCATTGACGGTATTTATGGTCAAGCAATGAAGCCCTCCCAAGCGAGCCTGGTGATTCTACTTGGCGCTCTTTTTTGCGCGCGGTACTTGAGCTTTGACTCCGCATTGTTCAACGGAGATGAGGCGTCGCTACAAATCGCTGCGCGTCACGCGCTTGCAACGGGGGAGATCCCCTGGCTCGGGCTCGCCGGGTCGGCGGGAATGCGCTACGGACCGACTGGGATTTGGTTCTACACGTTTCTTAGGTGGATTTCATCGAGCCTGGAGTTTGCGTTTTTCGCGCATGCAACCCTGCATGGATTGGGGTTTCTCCTTCAGGGAGTCGCATTCGAGCGCGTTTTGAAGAGAAAAATCCTTGCGCCCTTTCTAGCGCTGGCCTGGAGCGCGCCACTTTTTTGGATCAGCTCTCGGAACATCTGGGACAACTCACTTCAGGTGTTTCTCTTTGGAGTGCTCGGGGTTTTACTTTTTCCGAAGGACGCAGACTCTCCTTCCCCCCTGCCTGCAACGAGTACGGCACTCTCAGGTCTAGTGGCGGGACTCCTTGTGAATCTCCATTTGATGAGCGTGCCCGTAGTTGTCGCGTGGGTTTTTTGGGCATGGAAACGAGGGAGACTGAGAAGTCAGGGGCTTTTGCTGCTTTTTACTCTAACGATGATCCTTTTGTTTCCCTACCTCGTGGCAGCCTTTGAGACGCCACGGCCGAGTGTGGGAGAGCCAAAACCGTGGTTTCATTTTTTTCATCGGGCAGTGGTTTTTCCGCTCTTGCTCCCCGGACTCCTCTTGCCGGGTAAAGTGGCTTATTTCTTTGATCAGCCTTGGGAGAGCTGGGCTGGGCCATTGAGTTGGATCTGGAGTGATAGGGGTCTGAGCGGGCTAATGCAACTTGTGGGAGTGGGTCTTGGCTTTTATGGACTCGCGCGCTTGCCAAAGGGTGCTCGAGGCTTTGTGCTCCTGAGCGTGGGGGCTTATGGGGTGTTTGTATCGGTGTTGCGTCTCAATATTCAAATTCATCCGCATTACTGGAATCCAGTTTTTGGGATTTCAATCCTTCTCTGGACGCTCGGATGGGTGGAGTTTTTTCGCGCACAAAAAAAAATCGCTCTCCTCTTACTCGGTTGTGTCGTCGGCTTTAATGGATCAGCAATCGCTAAAGTTGAGTCCGTTGTTCGGGAGGGAAGCGGTTTTCGAAGTACGCACTGGGGGGCGAGCTACGGTGAGCTTAAAAAAGTGGCAGCAACTTACTGCGCGTCAACCGAGCTTAAATCGAGCTACTCTGCGCGCCGTTTCGCTGTTGATCGGAGCGTTGGGTTTGATCCCTCGTTAGCGCTTGAGTTTATGATCTCTGAGATCAGGGGTTGTGGGTCTGGTGGTGAGAAAACGCCGCTTCCGATAGAGCTTCGTTTTAGAGATTCGCCCATTTCTGCTGCGCTCGCACTTCCCCCTGAGACGAACTCCAAGTAAGGTGAACAAATGCCAAGTAGCGTAAGTCTCGTGATCCCCGTCTACAATGAAGCGAGACACTTAGAAGAGTTCTTGCGCATGATTGATGGGCTTGATCTAAGCCCTGTCGGTGTTGAGAGGCTCGAGCTTGTTTTTGTCGATGACGCGAGCCAAGATGGATCGCTTGAGATTCTAAGGAAATTCTCGTTCCGCTCGCGTGTGCAGATCCTCTCGCAAGAGCGCAATGCAGGAAAAGGCGCAGCGCTTCACCGTGGGATCCAGGCCGCGACCTCCGAAATCATCGCAATCCAAGACGCCGATTTTGAATACGATGCGCGCGATCTTTTGACGCTTGTTGAGCCTCTCGTGCGCGAGGACGCAGATGTCGTTTATGGTAGTCGATTTCGCAAAAACGGATACCAAGTCCATCGTACGTTTCACTATATGGTGAATCGATTTCTTACCGTGCTCAGTAACTTTTTAAGCGGACTTTATCTCACAGACATGGAGACCTGCTACAAGGTCTTTCGAAGAGATGTGATTCAAAACATCCGGCTCACTTCGAAGCGTTTTGGTTTTGAGCCTGAGGTGACCGCAAAGCTCGGCCGTCTTAAAGTGAGGATCCAGGAGTTTCCGATTCGCTATTTTCCGAGAAACTATCTTGAGGGGAAAAAGATCCGGTGGACCGATGGGGTGGCGGCAGTTTGGCATATCGTACGGTTCAACCTGTTGCAAAATCCGCGAGATGCGTTTGCTCCAGAGCTACCTGAGCGCTACCGAGTCAGTGGGACGCAGTGGCTTTAGCGTGGAGGGAGTGACCACTTGGGCGCCTCACACGAGCCGACACCATAGGTGAGTCGCTTTACAAACGTGCCGTCAACGTTCATCACGTAGACGTTTTTCTTTCCAGCGCGAGTGGAGGAGAACACGATGAAGTTACCATCGGGGCTAAAGTGCGGATCTTCGTTCGAGCCCTGATTGCGTGTGAGACGCTCAAGTCGTGTGCCGTCGGGGTTCATCATGAAAATATCAAAGCCACGATCGACCCAACTTGCGAACGCAATTTTTGCTCCTGTCGGCGACCAAGTCGGTGAGGCGTTAAAGGAGCCTGCGAATTGAATCCGCCTAGCTTTTGCATCGCCTAAGGTTGGGTCTGACGGCATGATGTAGATGAACGAGCCGCCACTGCGCGTGGAAGTGAACGCGATCTGGCGACCGTCAGGACTCCAAGTGGGGTCAACGTCATCGCCGATCGAGCGGGTGAGGCGAGAGACGTTACTGGACTGAAGGTCATAAAGATAGACGTCCATGTTGCCTGCTTGAAAGTTCATTGCGACCGCGAGCGAGCGTCCATCCGGTGAGTAGACTGCGCCTAAGTTATGGTTGCGACGATTGGAGAGCAGACGCACTCGTTGCGTGAGGAAATCGAGTTCATAGAGGTCTTGGTTTTTGATGTTTTTTGAGTTGCGAGTGAAAAGCGAATAAACAATCTTTGTGCCGTCGGGATTCCAAGACGGAGACATTGCAGTTGAGCGATGTTGGGTCACTTGCTTTATATCGCTCCCATCAAAGTCCATGATGAAGATCTCTTTCACACCTTTTCGACGCTCGCAGACCATCGCGATTTTTGTGAGAAAAATTCCGGGCAGCCCTGTGAGCGCTTTTACAAGATCATTGGCAAAAGTATGTCCAATGAGTTTTGCACGATTGGTGTCGCCGATATATTTTTTAGCAAACAGCTCTTTTGCTCGCGGGATATCGTAGACATAGGCTTGGAGTTGGAGTTTTCCAGCTTGGAGCGATACTTGGGATTTAATCAGAATCTCTGCTCCGATCGAAGACCAATCAGAGAACTTGAAGCGATCTGGCGTGAGTCCAGCTCCTGTTGACTCCGTAAACGTCGATGCAGGCAGAAAAGAAAAAGATCCCATGAACTGAAGATCCTCAGTCACCGTGTCTGCAATTGTTTTTCCCAGAGCAGACTCACCCAGAGGGGGCGCGATGGCGAGCGTGACTTTTTTTGATTTTGCTGCGCCTACAGGGATGTAAGGCGCATCTTCCGCAAATAGAGTTAACGGACAGAGAGTCAATATGATGACGACGCTAAGGGCTTTCATGATGAGAGATTATCGCGGAAAACCGAGCAAAACTCCACGACTGCTCAGCGTACTTCGAAGCGCTTCGGGCGGAGGGGGAAACGGCTGCGCGTCACGCACGGCTTGGGTGACGTAATCGTCAAAAGCTGCGTTACCTGAGCGCCTCACAAAGCGAAGCCCCGTAAGCGAGCCCCGGGAGTCAATCGTGATGTACAGCTGGGCTTCGAAGTCGCGACCTTGAAGCCAAAGCGGCAAAGCCCACGAATCCTGCAGGCGCTCCCAGAGTAAATCAATGTAGCTGGTCTCCATGGACTCTCGTGCTTCAGCTGAGAGGCTCGTACCTCGCGAGAGTTGGTTGCCTTTTACCGCTGTAGTGCCACCGGCGGCTTCGGAGTCGTCTTTAATTCGACTGAGGGCTTTGATCCGTGCAAGCGCATCTTTTGCGCGTTTCTTTGGGTCAGGCTTTTTCTCTGTTTTTTGAGAGTTTTTTGGGAGCATGCCTTCGGGGTCGGGCGTTTTAGTTTCGGTTTTTGAAAGCGAGCTATCGCTTTGCGCTCCTTTGCCAGGCTGATCTGCAAGTTCTATTTTTTCATACTTGAGCTGATCAGGGAGCCCGATCAAATCAACGCGAAGCGACGGGACATAAGGTGTGCTCCGCGAGGGAAAGAATACACCTTGGATCAAAAGCCCAAGCAGAACTCCTGCGTGCACCCAAAGCGAGATGCGGACTGCGCGCTTAAAGGCGGTGTTCTGTGTCGCGAGACCCGGATGTAGATCGATGCTCCGGCTGGGATTCCGGGCTCGATCCAAATCGGGACTAGAGGCGTTGGTTTGGATCTCCGGGCTGGGTGACAAGTCCGACCTTCTGCACTTTGGCGTTCTTCACTTCAGCAATCACCTGCGCAATGAAGCCGTAAGGAATTTTTTGGTCCGCCTGTACGTAGACTTGGAGACCAGGTTTTGCTTGGACCATTCCCTCAAGCCGCGCGCGCAGGGTGCCTGAGGGGATCGCCTTTCCATTGAGCGAGAGTTCACGCGTGCTCGATACGCTTAAGAAAACTTGGTCCGGCACGTCGGTGAGACCTTGAGAGTTAGCCTTGGGGAGGTCGACCTGCACGCCTTGGCTCATCATTGGAGCGGAGACCATAAAGATAATGAGGAGTACGAGCATCACATCCACGAGCGGGATGATGTTGATCTCGGCGAGAGCCACTGGAGTTTTTGAAGAGCCACCTGAGGTCGGAGGCAGCATCATTTGCGAGCGCCCCCTGCCATGCCACGCTGGACGATATTGAGAAAGTCTTGTGAAAAGCAGTCCATCTCGTTGACGACTTTTTTCATCTGATTGACAAAGTGGTTGTAGGAGACGACAGCAGGGATTGCAGCCGCCAAGCCGATGGCTGTTGCGATCAGGGCTTCGGCGATGTGAGGCGCCACGACAGCAAGGTTGGCAGAGCCTGATGCGCCAATTCCTTGGAACGCGCCCATAATGCCCCAGACTGTTCCAAACAACCCTATGAACGGTGCAGCGCTTGCGGTCGTCGCAAGCCAGGGGACGTACTTCTCCAGTACGCTCGCCTCACTTGTTGACGCGCGCAGGAGTGCACGCTGGATGTTATCCACATCCGTTGCAAGCCCAGTCTGACCGCCTTGCGAGAGTTTTTGGAGCTCTTTAAATCCAGATTTAAAAACGTTTGCGACTGGAGCCGTAGATCGATCGCTTTTGTTGTAAACCTCTTCGAGCGACTTTGCGCCCCAGAATTGCTCAAGGAAAGTGGAGTTCTCTTTAAGCGCCCGCTTAAAATACCGAGATTTTAAAAAAATAATCGCCCATGAGACCACAGAGGCAAAGACCAGGAGCACGAGAGTGCCTTGGACCACAGGGCCTGCTTGAGTGATCAGTTGAAGAACGCCAGCTTGAAGCACAGGAGTCGTTTCCATAGATCTAGAAGTGTAGCCTGCTTCATCCGAGCGGGCGAGCCTCAAACGGAGGGAGTGTCGGTGCGCTGTCGAAACCGCCGCACACTTCGAAGCAGTGCGGCGAAAAGGAGCATCTGAGTCGCTAGACTTGAGAGCGGTCCACCCAACCCGCCGGTCAACGCAACTGCGAGTCGATCTGCTCCACCGCGATACTGCAAAACCAGCACCCCTCCACCCTCTGATCCAAACACGGGTAGTCCAAAAACAAGATGTGTCACGCTAAGAAACCCTACATAAATCCCAGCTCCACGAAGCCAGTCTTTGTTTTGGAGTGCTGCAAAAGTCAAAGAAAACGAGATCAGTACAAGAGTGAGGCGTTGCATCCAACCGAGCTCAAACTGAATCTCCTTGTACGCGCAATAGCCAAGCGCTACGCAGACACATGGCAACAAAGCGCTTTTGAAGCGATCAAAACGCTCAAGTAGGATTTTTCTGAAAAAAAGCTCCTCACAGTAGAGCATCAAAAAAAGTGCAAACATGCGCAATGCAAACGAAAGAGCTCCTCCTAAGCCCTCTCCTTCCGTGGGCCATCCTCCTTGCAGCTGGTAGAGGCCTGAGAGCGCGAGAGCAAGCGTGAGTCCTAATCCAATTACACACCCTTGCAAAAGACCGGGGGAAAATTGACTCTTAATTCCAAGACTCGTGAAAAATCCACGGTTGTACTTCCGTGGGAACGGACTCATAAAACGCAAAAGTGCAATCCCAGCTCCTGAGGCTACTGCAGCTGGAAAAATCCCCAAAGCCGCAGCTGCATCGCCAAGGTCCTGGAGTCGAGGTTGAGAGGGCATCATGAAGTAAGTCAAAAGCGTCAAAAATCCGAGACGCACTCCAAACGCTAGCATCAAAGCAAGGGCGAGCAGGAGTGCAAATCCCAAGTATGCCCAAACCCGGCTTGTGTTTGCGTGATTCATCTCGACAGCTCGTGTACACTTTGTGTTGCGATGATTCGGCTCGATTCCGTATCAAAAGGCTACCATGGATCCGCCCTCGTGCTCGACTCTCTTCAGTTATCTGTGGAGCGGGGAGAGTTTTTGTATGTGGTGGGCGGAAGTGGCGCCGGAAAAACCTCGCTCCTCCGCATGCTAGCGACTGAGGAGATGCCTTCGAGCGGGGCGCTCTCGCTTTTGGGGGTGCCGATGGCAAGGACGTCCAGCGGGCGCTTGCGCGCAGTTCGACAGTCGATTGGATTTATTCCACAAGATCTGAGGCTCGTGCCCGAGTTAAGTGCGATTGACAACATACGCATGGGGCTTTTGTTTGCACCTCGCCGTGTAAGAGGGCCTGCAGGAGATAAGAGAGTTGCGGATTTGGTCGAAAGCCTTGGGCTTGGACTGGTTCGAAACAAGCTTGCACGCACGCTCTCAGGTGGCGAGGCGCAACGAGTTGCCGTTGCTCGAGCGCTCGTGCGGGTGCCCGATCTGATCTTAGCTGATGAGCCCACCGGAGCTCAGGATCGAGATCAGACTTGGGCGATCATGGATCTTTTGTCGCGTGAGAATCAAAGAGGCGCAACCGTGCTTGTTGCAACTCATGATCGTGAGATCATTCGTCGGGTGCGCAAACGCTGCGCGCACTTACAAGCAGGTCGTCTGGTTTCGGAGGAGCCGGGATGCTACTTCTGATCAAGCTGACGAGCGGGGCTTTAAGGTCGGCTCCTCTAACTCATGCTCTAGGAGCACTCTCGACGGGAGCGTTGCTTTTTTTGCTCGGTGCCTTAGGTTGGTCTCATCAAGCGCTTGTGCCAGTCTCTGAGCGTTTACAACAAGATCAAGTACTGACGGTCTATCTTGATGCGAGTATTAAATCAGGCGACGAAGCTCCGCTTGTCGATCGCATCCGTCAAGCCGTAGGAGCGCATGCAGTGCGGGTGGATGACCTTAAGTTTGTAGACGCCGCCGCGTTTTTAGAGGAAGTGCGACCTCAGTCGCCTGATCTTGCGGAGCGATTGCTCGATCTTACGCCTGATCTCTCGAGTCTTGTTCCTCGCTACGTGAGCGTGAGTGGTCGGTTTCCTGAGTCAATTGGAGACCGAGTGCGTGGTCTTTCAGGAGTCGATGCCGTAGAGACTTCGCATCATCGGTTTCGTGCGATTTCTGGCTCCGTTGAGATGCTCTTATGGATCTTGCGGATTTTAGCGCTTGGGGTGGGGTGCGCTTTGTTTTTTGTTCTTCTGCAGCAGTCTCGAATGATTGCATCCGCATTAACCGAAAGCTCAAGTTTGATGCGTGTCATGGGTGCGTCCCAGGCCGCGATCGTGTTCCCTCGGACAATGGCGGCTTTAAGTCTGGGTGTGCTTTCAGGGTTGCTTGCCTCCGGGGCTTGGATCGCGATTGCGCGTCCTGCAGTACAGCAGATTCAAGAGTTATCGCCAGTGTTTAGCTCGATTGTCTCGCCGTCCATCTCTTGGGCGCTCGTGTTGATTGGTGCGGGAGCTGGAGTGTCGGTAGTTTCATCGTTGATCGCGAATGATTTTTTTCACTCGCGCGCGAGGTGAGAGCGGCATGCGTGTGACCGATTTAGTTGCACTCATTATCGGAGTAAGCTGTTCGGTGAGCGCGACGTATGCAGCTCTCCCTCCGGCTCAGATGGGCTCAACTGAGCTTGAAGTAATCCGAACTGACATCGTCAACACTCAGCGCAAGCTCCTTGAGTCGATGCAAAACCAAAGTGCAGCGCGAGGCAAGCTAAAGGAGTTAAAGCGCTTAATCCAGCTTCAGCGCAAAGAGACACTGCTCACTCGAAAGCGCATGTTGCAGTTAGAGGCGTTCGTGCAAGAGCTCGAATCGCGTCGATCTGAGCTCAAAGCGAGGATCACTCGGCAGTCGTTAGCGATCCGAAAGTCCTTGCACGAGATCGCGAGATCCCAGCGCGAGATCCCAACTGAGCTTGGCTCGCCGCAAAGTGAGCGCTTAGAGGGGCCGCGCCGACACTTACTTGCGCGGATGGTTCGTCGAAACGCTGAAGAGATTGAAGTTCTAAAAGTCGATCTTCAAGACGCCGAGGAGTTAGAGCGCAAGATCTCGGAGGAGCGTCAGACGCTCGCTTACTTGATCCATGAGTTTGAAGAGAAAGAGAGTTTGCTTGAGTTCCATGAAAGTCTCCAGGTTGAAGTGCTTCAGGCTCACTACGAGGAGCGCAAGTCGCAACTGAAGAGCTATCGAAAACTGAAGGACTCCGAGCAAGAGGTGGAGGGCTTACTTGCTCAGTTTAACTCTCGCAAGCAGTTTGACCAAGTTCAGCGCACCGAGCGAGAAGTCAGTAAGGCCATGATTTTTGGAGATTTCGCCAAGCGACAAGGCAAGCTCAGAGCTCCAGTCCGTGGGCGAGCACTTTCAGCTTTTGGAAAAAACTACGACCGCCAGTCCAAACTCACGGTGTTTAAAAAAGGGGTCGATTTCTCAGTGACCCCGCGCGAAGAAGTGCGCGCAATCTTTCCGGGTAAAGTGGTCTTTGTCGGTGAACTCCCGATGTATGGTCGAACTGCGATCGTAGATCATGGAGGACAGTATTACTCTTTGAGCGCAGGTCTCGGAGATCTGCAGCGCAAACAAGGAGAGCTGATTCAGGAGGGTGATGTGATCGGACGATCAGACGCCCAGGCAACACCGATTTACTTTGAGATTCGAAATCGTAATGTCGCAGTCAATCCGTTGCAGTGGTTGGTGGCATCGCTTAATCTGGAGCTGGGGAGAAAATAATGATCACGTGCAAGCGTTGGGTAATCCAAGCGGCTCTTGTAGCAATTGTTTTTAGTCTTGCAGGTGACTTTAAGGTCATAGCTGCAACCTCTCCGAAAGATGCGCCCGCCTCTGATCAGGCGGATCGGTACCAGAACTTGGAGTTGTTTCAGAAAGTTCTTCATTTTGTTGAAAACAACTATGTCGAGAAAGCAAAGAACAAAGATCTCATCCAAGGCGCCATCAAAGGCATGCTCTCGACTCTAGATCCTCATTCAAACTTTCTTCCTCCAGAGATTTTTAAAGACATGAAAGTCGACACCTCTGGAAAGTTCGGAGGCCTAGGAATTGAGATCGGCGTGCGTGATGGCGTGCTCACGATCATGGCTCCGATGGAGGACACGCCGGCATGGAAGGCGGGAGTCAAAGCGGGAGATCGAATTTTAAAAATCGACGGGACTCCCACTAAAGGCATGACGGTGACTGAGGCTGCATCAAAAATGCGTGGTAAAAAAGGACAAAAAGTCACTCTGACCCTCTATCGAAAGGGCTTTGAAAAAGCGCGAGACGTTTCAATTGTCAGAGACCTAATCAAAGTCAATCCGGTACGATCCGAGCTTCTGGAGCCGTCGTTTGGTTATGTGCGGCTCAGGACTTTTAATGAAAACGCAGCCAGTGATCTTAAAAAAGCACTCGAATCGTTTGAGAAAAAAGGAGCACTCCGCGGGTTAGTTTTCGATATGCGCGGCAACCCAGGCGGACTCTTAGATCAGGCGGTAGAAGTCTCCTCCCTGTTTATAGACGAGGGGGTTGTCGTCTCGACGATCGGCCGCAATAAAGAGCAAATCGAAGAGCGCGTTGCACGAAAGGGGCTTGCTCGTAAAGACTTTCCGGTGGCGATTTTGGTCGACTCAAGCACTGCATCGGCTGCGGAGATTGTGGCTGGCGCACTTCAGGATCATCAGCGTGCGGTGGTGATGGGACAACCCACGTTTGGTAAAGGCTCAGTGCAAACCGTCATTGAGCTCGGTCAGGAAATGGGTTTAAAACTCACGATCGCGCGCTACTTCACTCCGAAAGGACGAAGCATCCAAGAGAAAGGCGTAGCCCCTGATATCCTTCTTGAGAGTTATGATCCTAAGTTACTTGCTCGAGCACGGATCAAGGGCGATGCACTGCGAGAAAAAGATCTTCCT
>JBILEK010000059.1:0-17358 GCA_044352155.1 Bdellovibrionia bacterium | reverse complement strand
TTCTCGTGAGTGTCTGAGCTCGTTCGTCGCTCGCCGAATCCGCTCTCAAGACGTGATTCTGGTCTTGGCAGATCTCTTTCTCAAGCATGGGTGTCCCGAGCACATCCGCTCGGACAATGGCCCTGAGCTCATCGCTCAGCAACTCAAAAACTGGCTCAAGGGACTCCAAGTGAAACCGCTCTACATTGAGCCTGGAAGTCCGTGGGAAAACGGGCACTGCGAGTCGTTTAATGGAAAAATGCGCTACGAACTTCTCAATGGAGAAATCTTTTACTCACTCCTGGAAGCCAAGACGATCATCGAAAGATGGCGAATTCATTACAATACAAGGAGACCTCACAGCAGTCTCGGGGGACGGCCACCTGCCCCCGTCGCGATCCAGCTTGCGAGCTGAAATCAAACATTGTAGGTGGTAGCAAATCTTCCGGCTTGTCAACCAACCGCGCCACGAGCGTGCAGATCTGATCAAAAATGGCGCAACAGAGACTTACTCGCTTCTGATCGATCGAGCGTATATCCGAGAGAAGATCGAAGAGCACTTATCTAAAGTCATCCAGCTTCGCGCTTATCGAAAAGTACAGATCCTTGATTTACAACCCGACTCTCCACTGCCCTTTGACATCAATCTCTATCTACCAGCAAATCATCGCTTCGTTCGCCTCTCCGCGTCTGGTGACGCGTTGGATAGCGCACGCCTGGACAAACTCACTCAACATCAAGTGCGCTCCTTGCACGTTCCTCTTCAGCAGATGGAGGCGTTTTATCATTACACTGCAGAAGTGCTTAAAAAACTAGGTGCTTCGCCAGGCGAGCTGTCTGCGACACAGCGACAAGAAAAAATGAAAGTTGCCGTTCGAAACCTGCTGAGCGGCATCCTTGGGAACTCGGAGCGAGAAGGCACTTTCCAAGAGGGAAAAGAGATTCTCGAAGATTGTCGCAAGATCATTGACGAGTTTATCAAAACAACTCCAAAAGCTGACCTCTACCAGGAGATGGTACGAAAACTCAGTGAAGACGAAGGAAATCAGGCTCACTGTGCTCGCGTTTCAACACTCGCAGCAATGATCTCGCTCAGCACTGGCATCGGAAAGCCCGAAGAGCTGGCGATGGCAGGGCTCCTTCATGATATCGGAGAAACTCTACTCCCCCCAGAGCTCCAGAATCGTGATGAGAGCGAGATGAACGAAAAGGAGAGAGAAGCTCACAAAAAGCATATCGATCTGACGTTCGAGCTTGCGCAGAAAAGAAAAATCATTCTCTCTGACACTCTCCGCAAATGCATCCTTCAGCATCACGAACGCTGGAACGGCAGCGGATATCCTAAAGGGGTTGTCGGAAAGCTCATTTCCCCAGAAGCTCAGCTCCTCGGCATCGCAGACGAGATCGAGCAACAGTTGAGCTTGCGGGCCGGACGTAGGCGCTCCTCGCCGCGAGAAGCTATCCGACGGATACGAGAAGAAGGACTCATCGACCCCGGCAAGCAACGCCACGATCCTGTGCTACTCAATCGAGTGCTCACACTTTTTGGCGAAGATCAGCGAGCAGCCTAAGACTCGCTTCTTCGTTCGAGTTTTCCTAAGTCCACATCCGCAGCGTAACCTGACCCATGCCAGAGACTACTCTGGTAAGCACCATCCCGTACTTTTGTTGAATACACATCAACCTGCACGAGCGAGTTGCGTCCACTTTTAACCGCGAAATAGGCGAGCCTTAGAAACGCCTCATTCCGATCTTTGCAGTTTTTCACTTCGAGACGCTCTTTGGATACCGTCATCGTGAGGTGGCGACGCTGATTGACTGTAAAGACCACAATGTCTTGAGCGCGCCTGAGATCGTCAGAAAGCTCTTCACGCGCAGGTTGCACAATTGAAGCAAAACACGAATCGCAGTACGCGGCATGAGAGAGATCCAAAGGGATCTTTGCATAAAACGAGAATGTCTCCGCATCCAGAAACTGAGTACACGCCTTACAGAGCGCACTTGCGCACATACCGCATTCGCGCGTGGAAGGACGACGATCGCAAGAGGTGCATTGGGGGCGTTCAGAAGAGTCTATCATCGCCCCTCTTTTTATATGCGCCGCAACACAATTGCGAGAAAGATTTCTACACGTATTGTGTAAGAGTGTGCTATGGTGCGTTATTCGCTCTTTAAGCCTTCAAATAAACCCAAGGATAACAAGCACTTGAGCACATTCTCCACCCTGCCTCTAAACTCGGACCTCAAGCGCTCCCTGCACGAAATGGGCTTTGAAACCCCAACCGACATCCAAGCGCAAGCACTTCCACTGCTCTTAGGTGAGCCCACCGATTTCCTCGGTCTTGCAGCCACCGGCACCGGAAAAACGGCAGCGTTTACGATCCCACTTCTCGAAAAAATCGACCCCGCCGCTCGCGGAGTTCAAGGCCTCATTCTTTGTCCCACGCGCGAACTAGCACTTCAGGTGGCCGAGCAAATCAACTTGATGGGTAAGCATCAAAAAATCAGAGCGCTCCCCATCTTCGGTGGCGCAGGTTACGGTGATCAGATCCGAGGACTTCGTCAAGGTGCCACGATTGTCGTCGGTACTCCGGGCCGGATCTGCGATCACCTCGACAAAGGAACACTGAGTCTCGGAGCACTGCGTGTCGTGATCCTCGATGAGGCCGACAAAATGATCTCAATGGGATTCAAAGAGGACTTAGAAAAAATTCTCGACGCCTCGCCTGAGGGACAGAGCAAAATCTGGCTCTTTTCTGCGACCATGAGCCGCGAGGTCCGCGCAGTTGCTGATACTTACTTACGCGATCCCCAGCAAGTACAAGCTAACCGCAAAGAAGTCCTATCAAGCGGTATTGAGCAGTTTTACGTCATGACGATGGAGGGCGAAAAGCCCGAAGTCCTCGGACGCTTGATTGATGGCGCGCCAGATTTCTACGGAATTGTGTTTTGCCAAACGAAATCGCTTGTCGCCGATCTCACGCAAGCGCTTAACGAGCGCGGTTACCAAGCCGATTGCCTGCACGGAGACATGGATCAAGGTGCGCGCACGCGAGTGACCCAAGCTTTCCGCGACCGTCGTGTAAAGATTCTGATCTGCACTGACGTTGCCTCGCGTGGCTTAGACGTCAAAGACGTCACTCACGTGATCAACTACTCCATCCCGCGTGAGCTTGAAGTTTATGTCCACCGTATTGGGCGCACCGCTCGCAGCGGAAAATCGGGTATCGCAATTAGCCTTGTGACCTCAAGCCACAAAAAGCTCGTGCACCAAATTGAGCGCATCACCAAGAGCAAGATGCTCGAGATGCGCGCCCCGTCGCCATCTGAAATCGCGAAACGCAAAATCGCAGCCCTCCTTCCGACACTACTTGAGGCTGAAAAAACAGAGCGGTACGCCGAGCTCTTAAGTGACGACTGGAAAAAAGCACTCTCCGAACTGACCGCAGAGCAAGTTGCACTTCGTTTTTTAGCGCTTCGTTTTCCAGAGGTCGCAGGCGAGCGCCCGACTCCTGCTATCGCGATGCGCGACGGTCGAGAGGAGCGCCCACAAGTGCCTCGCCCTCCGCGTCCAGCTCCAAATGGGGTGATCGTCACACTATCATCTGCAGCACGCGAGCAGATGGATTTGGGTAAACGCCCGCGATTTGAGCGAAAGACACGTCATGAACTGACGAAAGAGGCTCCGCGCGTTGAACGAACGCCATCACCCCACGCTCCCGTGATCCGCGAAGAGCGCAAGCCGAAGTTCAAATCAAAAGTCAGTGAGTTTGAAGGCAAACTCTACTCCGACGAGGCCTCTACGCATCTGACTGCAGAACCTCGCCGAAAGCCGCGAACCTTTGATCGCGACCAGGGACCTAAAAAGTTCGCTGAAGGCCCACGTCCGTTCCGCAAGGCTGCATTCGGTGCGAAACCCGCATTCAGCGGCAAACCTCGCTTCGGAGGTAAACCCGCTTTTCGGAAGCCCAAGTTTGGAGCAAAACCAGCCTTTGGCAAAAAGCCTTACCCGCGTGCGGAGAGCTAGCTCTTATACCACCTGGCCTGACGCCCATCCTGAAGCCCAGGCCCACTGAAAGTTGTATCCCCCAAGCCACCCGGTGACGTCGACGACTTCGCCGATGAAGTAAAGACCTGGCACTTTCTTGCTTTCAAGAGTCTTTGAAGACAGCTCACTCGTATCAACACCACCGCGCGTGACTTCTGCTTTGTTATACCCCACAGTCCCCACGGGATTCACCACCCATTCATGAAGCTTCGACGCCAGCACTTCCAAAGCCTTATCCGGCGTATCGGCGAGGGCAATCTGCGTGGGGAGAAACCGATCGCAAAAATACGCTGCGAATCGGCTCGGGAGCCGCTCGGAGAGCAGGTTTTTTACAAGCGCTCTACTGCCTTTACGTTTTTCTCCAAGTAACCACTCACGCGCATCGAGATCTGGAAGTAGATTCACCCTCACCTCCGCACCTGGTCGCCAGTGCAGCGACACCTGCAAAGTGACCGGACCGCTAAGCCCACTGTGCGTAAAAAGCATAGCTTCACGAAATCGCAAACCTTTGCACTGCATCTCGCAATCGATCGACAGTCCCGCAAACGCACTAAACTCGCGCGTCGTCTGCGCGTCGAACACAAGTCCATCGAGAGCCGCCGCGCGCTCTACAAGCTTAAGTCCAAACTGCTCCGCAATCGCATACCCCAAACCCGTTGCACCAAGCTTGGGGATCGATAACCCGCCGGTCGCGATCACAAGCGACGCGGAGTGGAACTCGCCCAAAGATGTGCTGACACGGAACTTGGGTGTCTCCTCGCGCACGACACTTGAGATTTGGCACAAGAGCTTAATTTCAGCTCCCGCCTCATCGCACTCTTTCTTGAGCATCGTCACGATCGCCTGAGCGGAGCCTTCACAAAAAAGCTGCCCCCATTTACGCTCCTCAAAAGCGATCCCATGCTTCCGAACGAGCGCGATAAACTCCGAGGACGGATAGCGCGAAAGCGCAGACTTTGAAAAATGCGGGTTCTCAGAGTCGTAGTTCGCAGGCCCGGCAGCAAGGTTCGTGAAATTGCAACGCCCACCGCCTGAGATCAGAATCTTTCCGCCAAGCTTTGAGGCGTGATCAAGTACGAGCACACGCCTACCGCGCTTTCCGGCCTCGGCAGCACACATCATCCCTGCACCGCCTGCTCCGAGGATGATGACGTCGTAGGACGCGCTCACACTTGCGCCGTTTGTGCTGGAAAGTACTGCGTCTTCTCGCCGATCTCATGGCCCGCAGGGATCCCCGTGCCCAGCTCTTCGAGCCGAAATACTGTCTCAGGCAATCTGAGCGACACGCGAAGCCTCTGCATCGTCTCAGGCGCAAACGGATACAAGAGGATCATAAGATTCTTGAGCACATAAAACGCCGAGTAGAGTCCATCCCTGCGTTCGGCATCAAGATGGCGGTCGTCATGGGGCTTATACTGGGTGAAGATGCTATTGATCTGGCGCGCATAGTTCTCAATCGCACCGAGCAACGTTGCATACTCGGCTCGCTCCATAGACTTCACGTAGCGGCGCACGATTTGGAGTGTCTCTTGCTCGACCTTCCCCACGAGCTTGCCTTCAGGCACGCGACCACCAAACTTTGAGTGCACGGCAGAAATAGGTTTCTCCAATGCGGCATTCATGGGACCTGCAAGAAACTGATTGCGCTCATCGAGCGTCTTTAGGTCAAAGTTCGAGTTTTTCTCGTACAGCGTGAGCGTCGACAGAAAATAGCGCACTTGATCTGCGCTATAGCCTTTCTCTAAGAGCTGATCTCCTGTGATGTAGTTGCCTGTAGATTTTGAAAACTTCTGGCCGTTGAGTTGGAGGTGGTACACTCCAAAAATCTCAGTGAGCTGGAGCTCTCCTTCACGCGGTAATCGCATCGGATCGTCCTGAGTCCCAAGCCACATCGCACCTTGCATGAGCACATAAAAGAACACATTGTCTTGACCCAGGAACTGATAGACCCGCGCGTTCGGATTGCGCCAAAACTCATCCACGCGCTTTGAGTCATCTCCGCGTGCTTTCAAAGCGACTTCCGAAAAGACAATCGGCGCAATCAGGGAGTCAGGCCAAACGTAAAGGGTTTTGCCTTTCATCTCAGGGTCAATGTCTTCCGGCACCGGAATACCCCATCCAATATCGCGCGTGATGGATCGATGCGCCCAGGCATCCACAAGCTCGGTCTGAATCCCTAAGCTCGATTTCAGCTCCGCACGCCCACGCTCCATATCTGCGCGCGACTCGAACTGGAGTGCGATCTTTTTTCCAGGCGCATAGCGCGGCTTGTGTTTTGGAAGCTCCGCCTTGATCGTTTTGTACGCCTCTTCGTGGATCGCATCGAAACTACATGAGGGAAGCAACGTGCCAAGCACGTCAGCTAAAATGGGTTTTCGCCAGAATCCCTCTTTCCCTCGGATCCACTCGCGCATCACTTCGGCGACTTTCCATAGATCAAGCCAAAGATGGGCAGTTTTTCGCATCACAGGAATCGCATCAGAAAATGCGCTCTTCGGATTAAGAAGCGCCTGCGGCTCATACTGCATTCCGCACACATCACACTCGTCGCTGTAGGCGGACTCATTTGTACACTTAGGGTTCGGGCAGCGACCCTTGACGTATCGATCGGGCAAGAAGCGCTCAAGCTTGGGATCAAACCACTGCTCAGTGACGCGCTTTTGAAGCATTCCGTTTTTGTGAAGCTTGCGTAAAAACTCTTGCGAGACCTCGACGTGCCTCGGGTACGTCTCTGGTCGCGAAGTTCCGGTAAAAACATCAACGCCGATCGCGTATCGTTTGAGAGTTGATTTTTGTTGTTCGTGAATCTCATCGATAAACTGTCGAATCGATTTTCCAGCTTGAAGAGCGGCGATCTCGCTTGTCGATCCATGATCATCGTTACCGTTCACAAACAGCACGTTCTCACGCCCCACCCACATCCCCATGTAGCGTGCAAACACATCCGCCGGCACATGCGCACCCGCAAGGTGTCCTAAATGGAGCGGTCCGTTTGCGTACGGCATGCCCGCGGTTACAACGACACGCTCGGGTCGACTAAGCCCCCTCAGAACCGACGGAATGTCTTGCGGAGGTCCGCGGTGCGGAGTGGACTCGCTCACTTTTTCACCGACGTCTGAGGTGAGAGCTTCGCAGCGGGGAGTTTGACGACACAATTTCCGTTTTCACATGCGGAGCGCAATCCAGCCGCAAGCTGCTTGGAGCGCGTGCACCCGCTTTCGGTAGCTTGCTGGATGGCCCAACGATTAAATTGATCTTTAAACGCACGATTGACCGAAGCAGGTCCACCGCAAATCGCAGGCACCACCACGCAGTCGCTCACTTGCTTACACTCGTACCAGTTGCCCATGTGACCATGTCCCTCGTTGGCAAGCGCTGCGCTAATCAAAAACTGAGCAATTAAAAAACCCATCTCCTAGAGTCCCTCCACTTGCTTGAGTCGCGCGTGCACGGTCGACCACGGCAAAAGCGGAACTAAGTCAAACAACCCTGCACTCGAGGTGAGCTTCCCCGTGAGTGCCAGTCTCATGGGTTGAGTCAGGTCCGAAAGCTTTACTCCAGTGCGCTCACACACGCTGCGGAGGAGCTGATCAACTTCGGCATGTCCCATTCCGCCCTCGGAGAGTGGTGCGTCTCCCACTGCTCGCCCTGAAAGCTCCGAAAGAGCACCGGCAATCGCAGCTTTGAGTGGCGCTTTGAGATCAGGGTTTTTGTTCCACTTCAGCGCACTGACATCCTCAAGCGCAACAACGCCGGGACTCACTAAAGGCACGAGCTGGGAGGCAAGCTCTTTCATCAGCTTTACTTTGGGTTGCAAAACCGTGACGAGCTTTAGTCCGAGATCCGACTTCAAGCCCTCGAGCGCCGCCAACGAAAAGAGCTCTGCATAGTCCTCAATCACAACGGAGCGCAAGCGTTTTGGATCCGCGCGTTTGATGTGCTCGCCGCTCACCCAAAGCAGTTTCTCAGGGTTAAAGACAGCGGCCGACTTCTGTACGTGATCAAAGTCAAACGCGCGCACCATCTCGTCGCGCGTGAACACTTCTTGATCCCCGTGGGACCAACCCAGTCGCACCATGAAGTTCAAAAGCGCCTCGGGCAAATATCCTTCGGCACGGTACGCGTTTGCCGAGACGTCGAGGTGACGCTTGGAAAGTTTTTTCTTGTCCGTGCCCAAGATCATCGGCAGATGTGCGAACTTCGGCAGGTCGTAACCAAAAAAGCGGTACAAGTGCACTTGTTTTGGAGTGTTGTTGATATGATCGTCCCCGCGAATGATGTGAGTCATTTGCATTTCAACGTCATCAATTACACAGGTGAAGTTATAGGTCGGGGCGCCGTTTGAGCGAATCAAAACAAAATCGTCGAGCTCCGAGTTTTGAAACGTAATCTTTCCATGAATCAAGTCCTCGAACTCTACGGTGCCAGAGTGCGGGAGCTTTGCACGAATCACAAAGGGCTTACCACAATCGGCGGAGATCCCACTCTCGCGGTAACGACCGTCGTAGCGCGGCTTGAGCCCAGCTTTGGTCTGCTCTTCGCGTAAAGCACTGAGCTCCGCTTCAGTCGCTGTACAGCGGTAAGCGAAGCCCTTTTCAATCCACTTTTCGGCAATCGCACGGTAGTGCTCCATGCGACTGCTCTGGTAGACGAGCTCTTCGTCCCAATCGAGGCCCAACCAGCGCATGCACGCTAAAATATCATCCGTGAATCGCTTCTCCGAGCGCTCCGTGTCTGTGTCTTCGATCCGAAGCATAAACTTACCGCCCCAGTGACGTGCATAAAGCCAGTTAAACAGGGCAGTGCGCACACCGCCCACGTGGAGAAAACCCGTCGGTGAAGGAGCAAATCGGACACGTACTTGAGAAGCCATAAGGTTCTAAAATCTCTACCTGGGTTAGGGCTTCTGAACAAGCTCTCGCTCGACTGCGACCAAGTAATGGCGGAGCGCTTCCCGATCGAGGTTCGTAAACTGGGCCACCGCAGGAATGTTGGTGTGTTTTTCCCAAAGCGACTCCCCCGCTTGAAGCGTCCGCGGAAACAAAGCCCGCATCGCTTGCAAATCCCGCGGAACATGACACCCCAAACAAGTCTGTATGAAACGCTTTTCGCCCCGCAGTTGCAGGGGGTCACGGCGGTTTTTGAGGAAAGTCTCAGGCGGCAAAACGCCACGATAAGCGCTTAAGCGAACTTTTTTGGGACCCAGAACAAAGTACGTCGCAGTGGGCAGGAGATCTGGCTCGATTTTGTGGGCGCGCGACGTCCACGGCACAATCAAACTTAACGCGGAGGGTGCAGGCATCTTCTCGGCTCGAAGCGAGCCCCAAAGCACTGAGTGGCGCGTAAGAAAAGATCGAGGCAGATAGGCAACGCCTGATCGACCTTCCACCATCACAAGATCCACGCGCGCACGCTCGGAGGGTGTCAGTTTTTCGAGCGCAGCTTCGATCTGGGCATTAAACGAGACCCCCTGAAATCGCTCAAGCGTCCCAGTCTGCGGATGCCGCTCGCGCGTCTCTTTGAGCTTTGAGCGCCAAGTTTTCTCAAGATCCGCCATCGAAACCTGAAGAACCGTGCGTGCTTGTCCAGGGATCGGATCCCAAATAATCTCAAGCACCGGCGGTGCGCTCTCGGCACGCACCGGAGCACTCAACAACAAAAAGAAAGAGTAAAAAAGCATCTGCACGCCTCTCTATTGCAACCTCCGTCTTCCGGAGTGTCAAGGCTGTGGTATCGTCTTTGAGATGCACCTCTCTTCTTTGCGATGCGCGACGATTGGAGTCTCTCTCGCTCTGGGGCTCACGAGCTTCGGGGCAAGCCCTCCAGCGCTGGACTTGCGCATCGCCGAGGCAGACCGCGCTTTTGCCGAGCGAAAAACTAAAGAACGCGCTTTACGTTCCCTTGAAATCTATCGAGAATTGTTCAAAGAATTTCCCGATGACCCACGCACGGGCCTAGGACTGGCTCGCGCGTGCTACTTCACAGGAATTCGCCTCACTTCGGACGCCTCGGAGAAAGAAAAAATCTACGCCGAAGGACGCGACGCAGGAGGACGCGCCCTCAAAGCAAATCCTCAATGCGGAGGCTGTCACTTTTGGACTGCAATCAATATGGCGCTCTACGGCGAGACCGTGGGAATCTTCAAAATGCTCTTCTCGCTGAAAACGATTCAAGAGCACCTGCGCCAATCCATCACCGCTGACCCCACCTATGCGTATGGCGGAGCGCACCGACTTTTGGGTCTGATCGATCACAAGCTTCCGGGAATCTTGGGGGGCAACAACAAGCGAGCGCGCGAGCACTTTGAGAAGGCAATCGCAGTAGCACCCGATGAGCCTTTGAACACTTTGTTTCTAGCACAACTCCTCGAAAAAGAGTTTAACGATCCTAGCAAAGCTCGCGAAATCGTTGAAAAAGCCTTAAGTCATCCTCTCCCCTCTGAAGAGCGGCTCGAAGCCCGAGATGCACGCACTCTGCTCGAGAAATGGCTCTCCGAGCGCCCAAAACCCCCTGGGACTTAGGCCTTGTCTTCCCTGCTCTAATCAAGTAATACACAAAGCCAAGTTTGAGAGTTCACTCAGGTTTTCGAAGTGGGCGCCTTAACGGGTTCCCGCTTTTTTTTTGCCCTTTGAGGGCGGTTCGAAATGGAATCGACACACAACATTCTTAGCGCCGACACGACAAAGCTTCTTGCGTTCTCTGACGCAGGAGAAGCTGCGCTCTACCGCGCCCTGTCTCCTTTGCTGGATGGTCTTGATCTGATTTTGGTCGACCTCGAGATCCATCGCCAAAAACAAAAACGCCTGTGTCTTTTTATCGACCTCAAAAATCCCACCGAAGGTCAATGCGTTGGCGTTGAGGATTGCGTTCGCGCAACGCGTGCGCTGGATGCGCCATTAGATGAGATGCCAGAGATTGCACAAGTGTTTGGGGATGCGCCCTACGAACTCGAAGTATCCTCGCCAGGGTTGGATCGCCCGCTCAAACGTTTGAGCGACTTTGTTCAGTTTAAAGGTCGGATCATCCGTATCGGCACTTTTCGACCTCTGAGCGCAGAGGAGCTTGAGAACTCCGATTGGGCCGAGCGTAACCCGCGGCAAAAAGCTTTTCTCGGTGAGCTTAAAGGCCTCACTGCGGACCCCCATAAAGTCGAGCTCGATCTATCGGCGGCTCTGACTCCCCCCAAGAAAAAATCCAAACCCAAAAAAGACTCCCCCTCCCCGAGCACACAGCTCGTACGGATCCCGTTTGAGCTCATCTGCACAGCGAGGCTCGAACCGGACTTTGGGGATGTTTTTAAAAACTCTAACGATACGAAAGCGAGGCTGAAATGAACTCGAGCGAACTCATCCGCGTCATCGAAACCGTCGGCAAAGACCGCGGCATCAAGCGTGAAATCATCATTAGCGCCCTAGAGCAAGCCATGCTCTCGGCTGCTCAAAAACGCTACGGACCTAACGCGGTTCTTGAAGCGCACTTCAACGAGGAGTCGGGCGAGATCGACGTGTTCCTATTTAAAAAAGTTGTCGATAGCGATGATGACATGCTCGAAGAGAGCGAAGAGATCAAAATTCAAGATGCCCATCAGATGGATCCCGAAGCGCAGCTTGGAGATGAGATCGGCGTGAAAGTGCCGACGGACTTCGGCCGCATTGATGCTCAAACAGCAAAACAGGTCATTTTCCAAAAAGTTCGCGATGCAGAGCGCGAGATCATCTATAACGAATACATTAACCGCAAAGGCGAGATCGTCACCGGGATCGCTCGCCGAATCGAGCGCGGCAACCTCGTGATCGACTTAGGCAAAACTGACGCCCTCCTCCCTCGCCGCGAGATCATCCCAGGCGAGCAATTTAAACCAGGCGATCGCGTGCAGGCGTATCTGACCGACGTCGTGCTCTCGACCCGTGGACCTCAGATCTACCTCTCGCGCACTTCGGCGCAGTACTTAATGAAGCTCTTTGAAATGGAAGTTCCAGAAATCCGCGACCAAGTCGTTGAGATTAAAATGTGCGCGCGCGAAGCTGGCGCTCGCTCCAAGATCGCAGTCGTCTCCAAGGATCGCGATGTCGATCCTGTTGGAGCCTGCGTCGGTCAAAAAGGCATGCGCGTCCAAAACGTCATCCGTGAGCTCAAAGGTGAGAAAATCGATATCATCCCGTGGTCAGACAACCACGTTGTGTTTGTTCGATCCGCTCTCTCGCCCGCTGAGATCTCCTCGATCAACGTCGATGACCGCAACCATGCGATGGAAATTATTGTTGAGGACCCTCAGTTGTCGCTTGCGATTGGGCGCAAAGGCCAGAACGTGCGCTTAGCCTCTCAGCTCACAGGCTGGAAGCTTGACATCCTATCGAAAACGAAACTCCTCAAGCGCACTTCTGAGGCCGTGTTCAACTTACAAAACATTGATGGTGTGACCGAGACGCTCGCGCACTCGCTGTATCAGCAGGGTTTCCTCAATGTCCGTCAAGTCGCCGAAGCACCCTTAGAGCAGCTCCAGCGCGTGCCGGGCTATGAGGAGGGTGAAGCTGCCTCAAAACTGAAGGAGCGTGCAGCCCTCGTGATTGAAAAAGCTGGTGACCTCCTCTCGGGTCCGAAAGCTGAAGAGTTCAAAGAAAACGCCGACGCAGTCGTCAGCGATGAAGCTCCCGCGCCGGTAGCGGAGTAAACTGAAGGAAACTTGCGGATGACCGAACAAGAACCACTCAAGGTCTACGAACTGGCTAAAGAACTCGGGATCGACTCGATTTCGCTTCTCGACAAGCTGAAATCGATGAACATCGCCGTAAAAAGCCACATGAGCGCGATCACTGAGGATCAGGCAAAGGCTGCGCGCGAAGCGCTCACTGCCAAAGCTCCTCCTGCGGCCAAAGCGAAGACAAGTGCCGTCCGCAAGAAAGCGGCTTCAACGCCCACTCCGACGGAGCCAGCGAAAGACTCTCCTGCAGCCCCTGCTAAAGCCACAGCGCGTACCCGCACTAAAGCAGCCGCCACAACCGACACCGCAGCGAGCCCGGCTAAACCTGCAACCTCGAAGACCTCAATCATCCGCAGACGCTCAAGTACAACTGGCGCACCTGGAGGCGAGGAGCGCACAGAGTCTCAATCAGACGCTCTCTTTGAAAGTACGACAGAGACCCAAAGCATCCCATCTGAGACTCCTGCAGCTCAGAGCCCTGCGCTGACTCCAGATGCACCGGTCACTCAAAGCATTGAGGCTGTAACTCCCCCCGAAGAGGCTGCTCCCACTGCACGACGTTTTATCACGCCAAAACCAAGCTTAACCACCTCTCCGATGCGTGCCATCCCTATCGCTCCTCCAGCACCAGCGGCCTCGGTACCTCAAGCTGCACCGCAAGCGCCAACTCCGCCAGCTCCAACGGTCACGACAACCACCACTATGGTCTCGACAGGAGTCGGCGGACAAAAGCGCAGCGTCCTTAAGATCGTCACAACACCACAAGCGAACGCTCGTCCCAGCGCACCTAAGCCCGTGATCACTCCGCGCGGTGCAGTTCGACCTGGGATGGCCCCATCGATGGATGGCCCCATCAGTGATGACCGCTACAACATCACAAAGCTCAGTAAAGAGCGCCTCGACAAAATGGCCGAAGAAGAGGCCGCGAAAAAACGTGGCGGACGTGGCGGCGAAAAAGAAATCAAACCCGAAGATGTGCGCTTTGCGGATTACCGCAAAAAAGAGGTGGTCTTCCTTCCGAAAAGGAAAAAAATCCCTCTGGGCAAAGAACTCAAGCAGACTAAAATCACTCAAGCTGCTGCACACAAGCGCGTCGTAGAGATGGGCGACTCGATTACGGTCCAAAACTTAGCTGAGCAGCTGAGCATCAAAGCGGTAGATGTCGTTCGAAAACTCATGAGCATGGGCCAGATGGCGACCATCAATCAGTCACTCGACTTTGATACTGCATCTCTGATCGCTGGAGAGTTTAAGCACGAAGTTAAGAACGTCGCTTTCAAAGAAACTGCAGTCATCGAGACCGAGGAGCAAGACTCAGGCGAGAGCTTGGTTCAACGCCCACCGGTTGTCACCATCATGGGTCACGTCGATCACGGCAAAACAACTCTGCTGGACTCCATTCGCGAAGCAAATGTAGCTGCCGGTGAGGCAGGCGGGATCACTCAGCACATTGGGGCTTACACGATCACGAAAGGCGATAAGCTCATCACGTTTATCGATACTCCTGGTCACGAAGCGTTTACGAATATGCGCGCTCGTGGGGCCAATGTGACCGACATCGTGATTCTTGTTGTTGCAGCAGATGACGGAGTCATGCCGCAGACCCGCGAAGCGATCTCGCACGCCAAAGCCGCAGAAGTGCCGATCATCGTTGCCGTCAACAAAATGGATAAGCCGGGAGCAAACCCAGAGAAGATCAAGCAAGTTCTCGCCGAGCTCAACTTGCTTGCAGAAGACTGGGGTGGAGACACCATGTTTGTCCCCGTATCCGCGATCAAAAAAGAAGGTTTAGACAACCTACTGGAAAGCATCCTGCTTCAAGCAGAGGTTCTTGATCTGAAAGCAAATCCCGAAGCCCGCGCGTCCGGAACCGTTCTTGAAGCACGCGTCGATAAGGGCCGAGGCATTGTGGCAAGCCTTCTGATTTCGCGAGGATCCCTGAGCGTTGGAGATCCTGTGATCGCAGGCACAGCAGCAGGTCGAGTACGCGCGATGACCGATCACAACGGACGTCCGGTCAAAGGAGTCACGCCCGGCATGGCCGTCGAAGTGCTTGGCTTTGAGGCCCCCCCCAGCGCGGGTGATCGCTTCGATAGCCCTGCAACCGAAGATGCTCTTAAAAAACTGCATCAACACCGTCTTGATCTGCAGCGCGAAAAAGCTGCACAAAAGACTTCGAAGATGAGCTTAGATGACTTGTTCTCGAAGGTTCAAGCTGGCGCAACAAAAGAGCTCAGGATTGTTCTTAAAGCAGACGTGTTTGGTTCGGCCGAAGCCATCCGCGACTCCTTGGCAAAAGTCTCTACCGACCAAGTCAAGATCAAGATCATCCACTCTGCGACAGGCGGGATCACCGAGAGCGATGTTCTGCTCGCAAGCGCCTCAGATGCGATCATCATCGGATTTAATGTGCGACCTGAAACCAAAGCGCGACAACTCGCCGAAGCTAAGCACATCGACATCAAGAGCTACAGCATCATCTACGAGCTCATTGATGAGATCAAACTTGCGATGACAGGGCTTCTGGACAAGAAAAAAGTCGAGAAGTTCCTGGGACGCGCCGAAGTTCGCCAAACCTTCAGCGTACCCAAGCTTGGAACTATCGCAGGCTCTGCTGTCGTCGATGGCAAGATCCTTCGCGGTGCCAATATTCGCTTGCTGCGTGACTCAAAAATTGTTTGGGACGGAAAACTCGCCTCCCTCAAGCGCTTCAAGGACGACGCCAAGGAAGTGGCTCAAGGATACGAGTGCGGGATCGGGCTTGAAGGGTACAACGATCTTAAGCCGGGTGACATCATCGAGGCTTATGAGATCGAGTTGGTCACTCCAGAGCTTCAGGGTCCTTCGGCTTCGAGCTAAGGATATTTGGATCAATGCTCGCCACACGACGCGCACGTTTAGAGTCTGTGATCCTCGAGGAGCTTTCGCAGGTCATTGCCCGCGAGCTACGTGATCCACGTATTCCGCTCATGACGATCACAAAGGTCGAGGTGACGGAGGACGCAAAACAGGCCACTTTGTTTATCTCTGTTTTGCGAGCTGAGATGACTGACGATGAGGCTCATCGCGAAAAAATGGACGACTGCCTTGAAGGCCTGGAGAGTGCATCGTCTTTTATGCGAAAGCATCTAGCAAAAGTCCTACAACTCCGGCACATCCCAGCGCTTGTTTTTAAAGAGGATCGGGGATTAGAAAACTCAATCCGAGTCGGAGAGATCCTAAAAAAGCTCGACGCCGAGAAGACCAGTAAAAAGCAATGACTCTCCCGCTTGGACGCGGCGGAGCGCTGCTTGTGGATAAACCCGAGGGTCCCACATCCTTTGGAGTTGTCGCATCAGTTCGAGGAGCTCTCGGCCGTAGTTTCGGGCTCAAGCACCGCGAGCTTCCCGCAGTCGGGCATGGTGGCACACTTGATCCGTTTGCAACCGGGCTTCTCATCGTTCTGATCGGTCAAGCAACAAAGCTTGCTCAGGTGTTTCTTGATTCTGAAAAGCGCTACACAGGTACGATGCGGTTTGGCGTACGCACGGCGTCTGGGGACTTTACGGAGCCGATTCTTGAACAGACGACCACGCTACCACAATCCTTAGAGTCGCTCTCCCGTGCGGCTCATACTTTTGTAGGAACAAAGTACTTTCAGGTTCCTCCGATGTTTTCGGCAAAAAAACGCGACGGAAAAGCTCTCTACACTCTTGCGCGCGCAGGCATTGAGGTGGAGCGCGAGCCAAAGCTCTGCCAAATTTCGCGCTTTGAGATCACCTCCTTTGATGGAGCGTGTGCCGAATTTTCGGTCTCCTGCTCAGCAGGCACCTATATTCGAGTGCTCGCGGAGGACTTGGCCCTGAAGCTCGGCTCCCTTGCTGCACTCGAATCCCTACGGCGTACTGGCTCAGGAGAGCTAAGCGTCGATCAATCTCTCTCGCTCGCTCACGCGAGCGCGCATGTAAGTGACTGGACTGAGAGCAAAGCGTGGGTCTCGCTTGATCACCTGGCGCGAACTCTACCTGCACTCGAGCTCTCGCCGGATCAAGCGCTCTCCGTAGAGCGTGGACAGCAGGGGGTCCTCAAAGATCTCACGCCAAAAATGAGCACAAAGCTTACTGCGCTTTTTTGCAATCAGCGACTGTGTGCGATCGCACGAGTAAGAGATGGACGCGCTGAGCTTGAGCGCGTTTTTCCACTTTAAGTTTACCGTTGCGACTTTAGCGAGTTTTACGAGGAGTTAAAGAAAAGCTCATTGCAACAGGAGCCTCGCGCTTTTTGCGATCCACCCAAAGCTCCACTCGATCGCCATCTCGTCCTGAGAGAATCGCATCCACCTGATCGCGATCTAACTCTGAGACTGAGCGCCCGTTTATTTTTAGCAGCGTAGCACCTTGACGCACTCCAAGTTTAGAGGTGAGTGCTCCAGCAGGCGAGTCAGAGCGGATACGCGTCAGTTCTAGTTTTCGCCCCTCTTGAGGCAAAAAGCGCGACTGCACTTCGATCCCACTCTCGTTGGTTCGATGATGAAGCGCAGCTTTTGAGACCCATGCGACACGACCGCGAGGTAAATCGAGTATCACGCGATCTGCCACAGTCTGAAACGGAGCTACTTGACCGCCCAGCGTCTCAAGCTCGATGGAATTGT
>JBILEK010000100.1:0-5177 GCA_044352155.1 Bdellovibrionia bacterium | reverse complement strand
AATCGCAAAGTTTTTGATCCTTACGCATCGTGTTTTTTGCCACCTGAGACTGAGGCTTAAAAAAAACCCAAGACACCTCCACAGACCCACAACGACTCACGACCCCTTGAGCATCAGACTCATACGCTTCAAGAAATGTTGCTCCAAGGGGGAGTGAGGTGTCCTCAGTCGACCACAAGAGCATCCGGGGCGTTGCGCCAAACTCAAACTCAGCGTTGAGGTGTCGAAAAACATCTCCCCCCAACACCCCATCACAGCACCCACGGGCGTAAAGATCCTCGTCAAACAAAAGCTCAGTCTGCGCACTTAAAAACTTGTGCACTGGAAGAGCAAGCCCACTGATTTCAGCAAAGTCAAACTCCAGGGTGATTCCAACTCCCCCACCCCACGACGCCCAATAGCGCCCTGGAAAACTTCCTTCACGTAAAACCTCAAAGAGCCAAATCCCTTGGTTTCGAACCCACTCAGCCGAAATCAGACTGCGGGAGCTCGAAGGGTCGATCAAAAATCTACCACTGATCTTTCTTCCACCCACATCTAAGCCCACTTTAGCGGTCAGCGATTTACCAAACCACTGAAGCGGCACCCGAGCGAGCGGCTGAGCTCCAGGATCACGAACTTTAAGCGGCTCCACAAAGCTCGCCCACTCTTTTTTGCTCGGCGTGCAGGCTTGCGCATTTGCGGAGAGTACTTTTTTAGTCTCTTTTGCGACAAAATCAGCACGCACCAGCGACACCCAGCTCTCCAAGACGTCTGAAGCAAACACCTGTCCCTCAAGTACTGAGCCTGCGCGAGAGATCTCGGCAAGCATTTTCCGAAGTTTTGGAAGCGACTCTCGCAATGCGCGCGCAAGCCGCTCCGCTCGCGACTGCCCTTCGAGCGCAACAAACTCCCGCACCGAATCACATCCACCACGCGCATGATACCAAGGCCCCTGAGCACGCATGCCCCACTCGACGACGGCCTCTACGCCGTCAGCCATCGCGACAAAACCAGAGAGCCCTTGAGAGGCTGCAACCACGCGCAAACCTCGCCAAGCCACCGTCACTCGCGCAGCCCCGAGCTCTCGGTAGGTATTGATCCGATCGGGCTCCCACTCGCGCAGATCCTGTGCGCTGAGCGCCGCGGAAGCAGCTCGCACCGACACACGAAGCTCAAGAGCGCTGGCTGGGTACGAAAAACCCAGTCCCACGAGTATCGCAATTAACGCCTTCAAGGTTGATACCTCTTGAGAGCAAGTTTTTCAGCCCAAGCAGGCTGAATATGCACGCGATAGAAGGTCCCTTTTTCTAAATGCTTTTTTTTCTCGATATTGGAGTGTGCATGGAGAAGCGCTTCTAATCGACCCTCCGAGTAAGGAATCATGACTTCCCAAATCTCAAGGCGAGTCTCTTTGAAGTGATCAAAAACCTTGTTGCGGAGCGCTTCGACATCTTCTTTTCGAAGCGCTGAGACCCTCATTGCCCCAGGCGCCTGCACCCTCGCCCAATTGAGGCTTGAGGGAGCAGCGCAGAGATCGATTTTGTTGAGCACCATGAGCGTAGGTTTAGTTTCAAGCTTCAGGTCTTGTAGGACTTGGCGCGTGACTTCGATCTGATCTCGCGCGTACTGCGAGGATGAGTCAACAACATGGAGGAGCAGATCGGCTTGCTCGAGCTCTTCAAGAGTGGAGCGAAAAGAAGCGATCAAATCCGTTGGAATTCGCGAAATAAACCCCACCGTATCAATTGCAACAATCGGAGGGTGCGAGTCAGGGTCCATCAGCCTGACACTTGAGTCTAGAGTCGCAAAGAGTTTGTTCTCAGCAAGAACTTTGCTCTTGGTCAGGGCATTAAGCAGTGTAGACTTGCCTGCGTTGGTATACCCGACGAGCGCCACTTTCAAAAAGTCCTTCCGCGAGGCACGCTGAACTTGGCGCTCTTTCACAATCGTTCGCAAGCGGCCCCGTAAAATTTCCATTCGCTTTTTGAGCAGACGACGATCGACTTCGAGCTGCTTTTCGCCCATCCCTTTGTTGCCGATCCCACCTCGTTGGCGCTCGAAATGGGTCCAAAAATGCGCAAGCCTTGGCAACAAATACTGAAGCCGCGCAAGCTCGACCTGGGTTTTCGCCTCTTTCGTGCGCGCATGGCGTGAAAAAATCTCCAAAATCACACCCGCTCGATCGAGGACGGGTTTTCCGACGGCCTTCTCCAAGTTGCGCATCTGGTTAGGCGATAACTCACCGTCCACGATGACCAGATCCGCTCCCAGGGCTTCGGCCTGGGACTTGAGTTCTTGGACTTTTCCTTCCGTAAGGTAGGTGGCGGGGTTGATTCGCTTCAGCACCACTAGGACTCGCCCCAAGCGATCGACCCCTAGAGTTTCGAGCAAGCTTTCCATCTCGTCGAGAGCTTGCGCGTCAAAACCTGCGGCCATTGCGCGCAAAGGTCGCCTGCTCTCGATCTTTGGAAGAAGAGTTTCGTACGAGTCGAGCATGTGCTCATGGTATACCCCAGAGCACTCGAGAGCACCATGATCGTACGGATGGATAATGCCTTTCATGACGCGCCAAGTATCCCGGTAGTGGACCGCGGGTTTTTGTATGGCGATAGCCTTTACGAGGTCTTAAGGACTTACGGAGGTAAACTCAGTGAGCAAAATGCCCATCTTGAGCGCCTCAAGCGCTCTTGCGAGCTCTGTCACCTCAAGCTTGATCTGTCGCTTGAACAGATCGGAGATGAAATCGCGCTCATTCACTCTGAGTTTTACTCAAAGCCTTCTCATCGCAACAAAGAGATGTACCTGCGCCTGATCCTCACGCGAGGCAGTGCGCGCTTGCCGGGATTTAGCGAAAAGACACGAACTTCAAAAAATCGTCTCATCCTGATCGCGCAAGAACTCCACCCCCCCTCTCTTGATGCTTTCGAGAAGGGAATGCATCTCCAACTCGTCGATCGACTGAGGAACTCGCCTCGCGCTCTTGATCCTGCGATGAAATCGGGCAACTACCTCAACAGTGTGCTTGCTTTTCTTGAGGCCGAAGCCGCAGGAGCCGATGACGCGTTACTCTGCGATGCCGACGGTTTTGTCACAGAGGGGACGACGTTTAATGTCGGCTATTTTAAACGGGGAATCCTCGTAACCCCTCCTTTGGAAATCGGGATACTCGACGGCATTACGCGCAGGCGTTTACTTGAAGTCGCTCAACAAAATGGTCTGGATACGCGAGAGATCCGTTTCACGCCTCAAAGGCTCTTCGAGGCGGATGAAGTTTTTATCCTCAGCACCGTAAGAGAGATCTTCCCGGTTTCGCGCTTAAACAAAAAAAACCTGAGCTCTCCTGGTCCCCTCACCCGAAAGCTTGCTCCCCTCCTGCGCGCACGCCTTGCGAGTGAGGGTTTTTCGTGAGCGCGCTAAAAAAACAAGAACTGACAGCGCTTTTAAATCATGCCGTGCGAGCTGCACGCGCTGCAGGGCACGTCATCCGTCGCCACTACCTCACTGAGCTTAAAGTTTTAGAGAAAAAAGGTGCGGGTCTCGTCACACGCGCAGACATCGAAGCCGAGCGCGCTGCGATCCGAGTGCTCGCTCGCGCGCGAAAGGATTTTGGGTTTCTTGGTGAGGAAGGCACCAAAAACACTCGTCAAAGCAAACCAGGGCGCTGGATTTTAGATCCACTCGATGGGACGACAAACTTTGTCCACGGGTTTCCGATGTTTTGCGTATCGATTGCAGCCGAGTGGGAGCAACAAACGGTCTTAGGGGTGATCTATCATCCTGTGCTTAAAGAGCTCTACACAGCAGTCCGCGGGCAAGGCGCCTACCTCAACGGCAAGCGGATCTCCGTCTCTCGCACTCGACACTTAGACGATGCTCTTTTGACCACAGGGTTCACTTATAAAAAAGAGCTTCTTCACGGAGAGATGTCCCTGTTTGAGCGTTTAAGTCAACGCGCACGCGCAGTACGACGTCCTGGCTCAGCTGCACTCGATCTCGCCTACACGGCGCGCGGTGTGTTTGACGGATTTTGGGAAAAAAATCTCGCCCCCTGGGACGTCGCTGCAGGCGCGCTCCTCGTAGAGGAGGCAGGAGGAGTGGTCACCCACTTCGATGGGGCTCCCTTTCAAGTCGATGGGCGCGAGATTTTAGCCGCACCTCCGGGCCTGCATGCTGAGCTTCGAGGTCTGCTAAAACCCAGAGCGCCGTCAAAGCGCCGACGTTAGCGGGTTGATTTGCTTTCTGTGCTCATGCGCGTAAACTGGAAAGAGGGCAAGAGGCCAAATCAACCATGGAATCGCTGATCTACTTCTTTTCGAAGTTCACGTCCGAAATCTTGCTGTTTGAAGCTTTTTTCATTTTTTTGGCTGTCTCAGCCTACTCGGCCTTCTGGTTCTTGCGTAAGCGAAAGTTTGGCTCGCTTGATCAAGCCGTCCCCTCCTCCGTAGTTAAGCAATATCTCACAAGCCTTATTGAAGAAGCGCACCTCATCCGTACTCAGCTATTTGGTTTGCTCAACCAATCCCAAAGCGGAGTAGCCGCAAGCGGTACGGCCTTGGAGACCAACGTCCAGCAGTTACTCACTCAGTTTCAGAATAAAGCCGAGAACGCGAGCGCAGCCCTCTCAGGCAGCGCAACCGCAAGTCCTAGCTCCGACCCCGCACTTACTCAAAAACTTGCAGCTCTTGAAGCAAAACTCGCTGAACAGACTTCCGCCATGAACTCGGTCGTGACCGAGAAAGAGCGCCTCGCTCAAGAGCTTGCGGCACTCAAGCTGAAAGAGCCTCTCGCAGCCTCCGGAGGTCAATCCTCTACAGGCTCCGGCGCGGACGTTGACGCATTGAAGAGCCAGATCAAAAACCTCGAAGGCCGCCTTGCTGAGTACAGCGTGATTGAGGATGACTTAGCAAACCTAAAACGGCTGCAACAAGAGAACGCCCAACTCAAATCAGCATTAAGCGGAGCGACCGCGGCTCCACCTGCTGCTGCTGCTGCTGCTGCTCCTATTCCAACTGCGGCAACCGCACTTGCTGGAGCGATTGCTGCATCGCCGCCTAGCTTTGAGGGGTTGGTCGATCAAGTCGAAGAGAGCTTGCAACAAACTCCGCCTCCTGAGGAAGTCGCTCAGGCTCAGGCTCAGGCCACGCCTACTGAGCCGCTCGTCGCTGAGGCTCCGGTCGAAACTCCCGCCGACCCGG
>JBILEK010000042.1:0-22663 GCA_044352155.1 Bdellovibrionia bacterium | reverse complement strand
GGACTTTGCGTGCACGGATCTTTTGATTGGAGGAAAGCTCAATACAGCCGCGATCGAAAAGTTCCGCGCTCAAAGTCAGCAAGCCGTGCAGTCGTATCAGTGTCAAAAGGGTAAGCTCAGCATGATTTCAAGCGAGCTCTCCTGCTTGCAGACAAAAGCAAGCTCTCTCACGGCCTTTGTTGAGTCGATGGGAGCGTTTTTCGCAAAACAAATGCAGCCTGCAGTTCAGTACATCACGGCATCAAAGGCGTTTGAGCAAGACGTGACCGCGCAAGTCAATCAGGCGGGAGAGAAGTTAAACGGCAACGACAAGGTCGGAAAAAAAGGGCTCCTGAGACTTCAAGAAGATGCTCGTAAAATGCAGCAAGAAATGCCTACGCAGATCAACGAAGTAAATGAGCAGTTCGCCGCGATCGTTGAGCAAGAAAAGCAGCTCAAAGAGATGCAAGAGATCCGTACGGCCCAGGCCTCGCTCTCGTGCTTTCAGAACAAAGTGGAGGCCAGTTACGTCTGCTCGCCGGGCACTCCTCCGGTCAAGATCACCGACTATATCAAGTGCCGCTGCGCTCAGAGCGAGTTGTTGTCAAAAGATGGAAAGCGCATTGAGACTTCGGGGAAAGCCTCGCTTGAAAAAAAATCGAGCGCAAAAGCCTCCGAAGTCGATGCAGTCGTCAAGGCGATGATCGATGGTTTTCCGAAAGAGGGCTTAGGTGGGGGCAAAAACGAGCAAGCCTATGATGGAGGTGCACGTCCTTATCAGGTTTTGACGATGGAGGACTTTTCAAAGTCCTACCTGCCTCGCTTTAAAGCGCTCTCATGTAAGGGACTCAATATTGAGGGATTCGTTAAAAACGCGATGTCGCGATGCTTTGGAGGCGAAGGAGCGAAGGTCTCCAATGAGCTGAATCGCTCGTCATCAACCCTTGGGCAGTTCAAATACAAGATCGAAGCGCAGCGCCGAATGACCAACTCCAAAACCACCCAGCTGTTTGATCGCTATCGGCAGTCGTTAACGGATATTAAAACAGCGCTTGTGGGACAGGACATGCCCTTTACGACACTTGCAGATCTTGGGATCCCAAACGGCAATCTCAATTTTTGTAAGAATGCGAAGCCCGAAGTCCAAAAAGAGTGTCTCCAGCGCATGATGGGCGGGATGGACTCGCTGCTCTCAGGCACGGCACCAAAGTCCTCTACCGTGCTCACGATGAAGGGCACTTCAAGTCAGTCACAGATCAGCTGTAACGGACTCAACGGTTGCATCACTGCGATGCAGAGCTTTGTGCAAGAGGGACAAACTGTAGTGCAAAAGACGCAGCAAGAGCGCAAGCAGCAGGTCCAGATGTTTAACCAAAAAGCCAACGAGTGGGTCAAGCAGCAGCAAGCGATGGTGACGGCACAGAATCAAGCACTCGCTTCAGAAGTCTCAAAAATCAACGCGCTGATGGCCTCGCTTGGTGTGAGTGGTGATGTGGATTTTAAAACCAAAAAAGGCGGCAAACTCGATACCGATGAGCAAATGGACGGACTCGTCAAAGCGCCAGAGAATATGGGTGAGCTCTTAGGGATTGCCGACCTGCAGCCCAATAGTTTTGAAAAAGCCTTAAGTGGAATCTCAAAAAAATCGGGCGAGATGGATGAAAAAATTGCGAAAGCACAAGGCTCCCTTCAGACGCTGCTATCGAAAGTCGAGCCCTGTAAACAAGAGGGGATGGGCCAGCTCGCCGAAAAAGCCCAGAAGGACTTGGACTCACTCAATACGAATCGATGCTTCTACGCGAAGGGGGTTTGCGATCGCGATGATGCACTGAGCTCGCTTTTGGACGACCTGCAGTCGGCTGGCATGGGCGGTGATTCGGGTAGTGTGGATGCGCTCTATAGTGGGATATCTGATTTCTGTGCGAAGAGTGACATTGTTGAGGCCACGCCAGTTGGACGGCCGATCGCAACCATCAATGACGAGATAAAAGTTTTGGAAGAGAAGAAAACGTCTGCCGAAGGCGCAGATCTTCAGGCGGTAGTAACAGAGCTCGTGGCACTACGACAAGAGAAGCAAACTGCTGAACAGCAGCAACGCGAGCGCCAACCCACCAACCCTGGGAGCTGTGCGAGTATTTTTAGCGGCCTTTCCGCCAAGACCGGAGCCATCTCGGAAGCCGCTAAGAAAAAGGTGTCTGCGGGTGGTCGCGCGGGAAGCGGTCTCTAATCGCATCTTTCCGACGTGACGATGAGCGCGTGAATAGGTAAAGTGATGCGTGCATGCGCTCGCTCCGATTCACTAAAATGCACGGCTTAGGCAACGACTTCATCGTCGTCCAGGGCGATGATTTAAAGCTCACGCGCGAGCGCGCACGTGCTTGGTGCGATCGTCAGCGCGGAGTGGGCGCGGATCAGATCCTGCACTTAAAGCCCACGCGCCAGGCCGATGTGCGCATGGAAGTCTGGAACTCAGATGGCTCCACGTCGAGCATGTGCGGAAATGGTCTGCGCGCGGTCGCGCTTTTTCTTCATCGCCGCGGGTTCTCGCCTCCGATCTTGCGTGTCGAGACCGCAAGTGGAGTGACGCTTGTTGAGCGCGCAGGCGAGGAGAGCTACCGGGTCAACATGGGGCCGCCGCTTGGTGTGCAAGTGCCACGAGAGCTTGCGTTTTTAGATCAAAAGCAAACGTTCATCGCAGTTGACATGGGTAATCCGCATGCAGTTTTTTTCACGTCCCACGCACTCGACGGGATCCCCCTTGAAACTTGGGGGAGCGCAGTAGAGATGCACAACGACTTCTCTCCCGCGCGCACGAACGCGGAGTGGGTCGCAATCTTAAGCCCCGCGCATCTGAAAGTCCGTGTTTGGGAGCGCGGATCGGGCGCAACGCTCGCGTGCGGGAGTGGAGCGTGCGCGGTTGCAGTCGCAGCGATTTCAGAGGGGATCGCAGAAAGTCCACTGCAGGTGGAGTTGCCTGGAGGGGCTCTCAAAATCGAGTGGGGAGGTCGTCCTACGGACCCCGTCTTTATGACAGGACCTGCGAGCGAAGTTTTTGTAGGTGAACTCAGACTTTGACGCTATTGATCAATCTTTGAGAGCGGATTGACGTACAGACGAAACGATTTGTCGCGGTGGCGGCGGATGGCAAAAGTGCCGTTTTCTTTTTCTGATGCGAGCTTACCGTACAGCTCAGGATCCGCTTCAGCGAGATCTTTTACCGTTTTACCCTCGTGTTTACCGAAATCCACGATCACTTGGCTCTCATCAATGACACCGGTGATCGGACTGTTGATTGTGGCCATAGGTTTGTCCCCCGTTGACAAGTGTAACGATCCCAAAAAGTGGAATCAAGCGACGCGACCTATAAAATGAACCGCCGCGGCGAAGTCAGGAGTTTGACAGATCAGCGACTTGCGGCTTTTGTGTGGTACCGCGCACGTGGTAGTTTTCTTCGCGCATGTGCGGAATCGTGGGCCTCCTCGGAAGTGAAGCGGCTGCGCAAGAGTCTTTCTTGGGACTGACCACGCTTCAGCACCGCGGTCAGGATGCTGCGGGGATCTTAACTCATGATGCGCAGGGGTTTCATCAAGTGCGCGCTCTGGGGTTAGTGGAGGCGGCGTTTAGTCGCGAGTCGATGCACAAGCTTCCAGGTCGGATCGCGCTTGGACACACACGCTACAGCACAGCCGGACGCGGAGAGCTCTCGGAAGTGCAACCCTTCTTGCTCAACTATCCGTTTGGGATCGGTATGGTCCATAACGGCAATATCGTCAACACCGAGGAGCTCTCCCAAGAGCTGCGCACCAAAGCGCGTCGACACTTGTTTTCGCAGTCAGACTCCGAGATCTTGATCAATCTTTTCGCTCTTGGACTTGAGCGCGCAGGGGATGGGGCTCTCACCTTTGAGGCGGTCTGCGTTGCCGCGCAAGAAATCGTCACGCGCGCCAAGGGAAGCTATTCTCTTTTGATCCTGATTGCTGAGTTTGGTCTTGTTGCGCTTCGTGACCCCTCAGGTATTAGACCACTCGTGCTTGGCTCGCGACTGGGCAAAGACGGACGCAAAGAGTGGATGTGCGCAAGTGAGTCGGTGGCACTTGAGTTTAATGGCTACCGCAAAGAGCGAGATGTACTGCCAGGTGAGGTGCTCTGGATCTCTGCGAGTCATGAGCTTCAATCACGGGTTTTGCGTCGTCGGGAGCCTCGGCCGTGTATGTTTGAGTGGGTCTACTTTGCGTCGCCTGAGAGCGTGCTTGATGATGTGCCGGTGTATGGTGCGCGCATTGAGCTTGGGCGAAAGCTAGCGCAACGTGTGCGCTCTGTGTTGATTGAAAAAAAGCTCGACATTGATCTTGTGGTCCCTGTGCCAGAGACCTCTCGGATTGCTGCAATCGCACTTTCGGAGGAGCTCAAAAAACCCTATCGCGAAGTCCTGATCAAGAATCGTTACATCAAGCGCACGTTCATCCTGGATTCTGACGACAAGCGCAAATCCGCCGTCAATCTCAAGCTCTCGCCTGTGCGCTCGGAGATCGAGGGAAAGCGTATTCTCCTTGTCGATGACTCGATTGTGCGCGGAACGACTTCAAAAAAACTTGTCGAACTTGTCAGAGGAGCTGGCGCGCGCGAAGTAGTTTTTGTCTCGACTTGTCCTCCGATTCGATTTGGCTGCTACTACGGAATTGATTTCCCAAGCCAACAAGAGCTCATTGCGCACGAGCGATCCCATGCGCAGATCGAAAAAGAGTTAGGTGCAGATGCCGTCGTGTATCTTGATCTTCCAGGACTTGAGCAGACTCTGGGCGTCCATCGCCCGTGTATGGCGTGTTTGACAGGCAATTATCCCACTGACGTTAGTCAAGCGCGCAGGATGACAGAAAAACGTCGCATCGATCGAGAGGGGCAAGCGCCATGAAGCTCAGCTCACTTTACGTCGGTTCGGTGAAAGAAGTACTGGGTCCGCTGGAGCTCCTGGGTGAGTCAGCAGTGGTGTTTCGGTTCACTGACGCTTACTCGGTCTTTGATTGGGGACGAATGCCTGATGCAATCCCTCATAAAGGTGAGGCTCTGGCGTTGATGGCCGCTTATTTCTTTGAGCGCCTCGAAGACGCTGGTGCTTGGTGCGAGTTCTCATCAAGTTCACAAGCGCAGGCTCTGCGCAAAGGGATTTCACAGCTCCGCACTGAGGTGCCCTATCCAGAACGTGATTCGGTTCCTGACTCTTTAAGCGCACGTTTCAATGAAGAGGGCGAGTGCCTCAAGCGTACGGGGCTGAGGACTCACTACCGAGGGATCGTGAGCGCTCTTGAGCCTTGGCAGACCAAGCGGATCTCTGCGCTGAGTCTTCCAGCATCGTCGATTGTGGTTCGCGAAGTTCGAGTGATCCAGCCTCTCCTCCGACCTGTGATGGGACGCGCAGTTTTAGACTACCATCTCACGCGCTCCACTGTGGCACCGCGACTCGTCCCGCTAGAAGTCGTTTTTCGCTGGTCCTCTCCCCGGGGGAGTTCACTTCCGTCAGTGGCGGAGCGAGACCCAGAGTATTGGAGAAGTTTAATCCTCCCCAAAGATCAGTCTGTCCCGAGCGTAGGAGACTCTTTTGCGTTCCCAGTGGTGGAGCTATTTACAAAACTCGAGAGCACCGATCGCCGAGTGACGCTTACCGAAGCGCTTGCGATCTCAGGCATCTCCTCGGAGCAGCTTGAGCAGATTTTGATCCGCACGTTTTGGATTTCGGGGTTTTTAAAGTGGGAGTTTGCGAGTCGGGGGATCACTCTTGAAGACGGAAAGCTTGAGTGGGGCGTGGGAGAGAGGGGAGAGGTTTTTTTGGTCGATGCTCTGGGCCCAGATGAGCTCCGACTGCAGGTTCACGGGCAAGCACTTTCAAAAGAGACGATTCGTGCACACTATCGCAAAACACCTTGGTACGACGCTGTTCTTGAAGCGAAAGCAACCGGTGATGCCGATTGGAAACGAAAAGTCAGCCTCTCGCCCCAAGTTTTGCCGCAGGAGCTCCGCAGGAGCTTAGGGCAGATGTATTGCGCGCTGACAGAAAAGGTCTTGGGGAGAAACTTTTGGCCCAAGACCCAATCGCTTGAGCAAGTGGCTGAGATTTTAGCGAGGTTTGAGCGATGAGCCGCGTACTTGTGGTGGGATCTGGCGCGCGCGAGCATGCGCTTGCTTGGGTTTGCGCACGCTCACCTGAGGTGCGCGAAGTGCATTTGTGTGGCCTAAACGCTGCGGCGACTTGGAGTCTGAGTCGAGCCCCAGGACTTGCGCGCATGGTCTCTTGGGAGTCGGCAAGTTGGGCTGATTTAGCTCGGAGGGCCGTGTCCGAGCAGATCTCGCTGGTCGTGATTGGTCCTGATCAGGCGCTTTTTGAAGGGGCTTCAGATGCTTTTTGCGAAGCGGGGATCCCGACTTTTGGTCCCAATCGTGAGGCCGCACGCATCGAGTGGAGTAAAGCATTTGCAAAAGAGATCATGCACTCGGCGGGGATCCCCACAGCAAGAGCGCAGCTCTTTAGTAGCGCAGAAGCACTCTTCGCCGCACTCCCAGAGGGTGCGTGCGTGCTGAAGGCCGATGGCCTTGCGCTGGGTAAAGGTGTTGAAGTCTGCGCAAACCGGAGCGAAGCCCTGCGTGCGATTAAGCGCTTGTTTTCGATCTCCCCTCAGGTGCTTTGCGAGGAGTTCTTAACGGGTGAGGAGTTAAGCTGGCTTGCTCTCACGGATGGTGAGAGTTTGCGTCTGCTTGAGCCTGTGCGTGACTACAAGCGTCTGTACGCCCGGGATCGAGGTCCAAATACAGGCGGGATGGGAGCTTTTGCTCCTGTGAGAGATTTTTTGAGTTGGCGTAAGCGAGTAGAGTGCGAAGTCTTTAAGCCGCTTCTTCACGAGCTTCGGCGCAGAGGGATTGAGTATCGTGGAGTCCTCTACGCAGGACTGATGATTGATCCTGTGCGTGAGAGCCTGCATGTACTTGAGTTTAATGCACGCTTTGGAGATCCAGAGTGCCAAGTGCTCCTACCACGTTGGTCAGGCGATGTGGTGCCGTGGCTGAGAGCGTGTGCCGAAGGGCGTTTGTCTTGTATGCCTGAGCAAATCGAGCTTCGCGCTCAAGCCAGTGTGTACGTCGTTGCTGCCGCAGCACGATACCCAGAGCACTCGGAGCTCGGAGCGCATCTCTCGCTTAAGTCGCAGTGGCTTGATCCCTCCTCCGGACTGCCACAAGCGTTTTTTGGGGGAGTCGCGGGTTCTCCGGAGCATTGGCGAGTGGGTGGAGGACGAGTTCTTGGCTGCTACGGTGAAGGAGCGACGCTAAACGAGGCCAGAACGAAAGCTTACGAGCACGTCAGGGCTTGGGCTCAGTTTGAGGGCGCACAGGTGCGGGAGGATATAGCTCAGTGAGCGCGCGGATCGTCGTTCTTGCTTCAGGGAGAGGGTCAAATTTCAGCGCGATTCATCAGGCGTGTGCTTTAGGTCGGATTCCAGCTCAAGTTGTAGCGCTTTTAAGCGATCGCAAAGACGCCCCGGCTCTTGAGATTGCGCTTCGACACGGAGTTCTGGCCGAGCACGTGACACCTGAGAGCTTACTTGCGCGCGTACAGGAGCTCAGTCCCGACTGGGTTGTGCTTGCGGGATATCTTCGAATTCTCCCTCCCGAGTTTGTTCAGGCGTTTCGAGGGCCAGGGGAGCACACGCGGATTCTCAATATTCATCCTTCGCTTTTACCCGCTTTTAAAGGCAAGGATGCTTATCGTCAGGCATGGGATGCAGGAGTGTTTGTCACTGGATGCACGGTTCACTTGGTGGAAGAGGACTTAGATAGTGGACCGATAGTGGCGCAAGCTGCGTTTCGGATTGATGATTGTGAGTCTTATGAACAAGTGCAAGCGCGCGGACTTAAGCACGAGCATCAGCTTTATGTAGAGGCCTTGGCGCAGTTGGGGTGTTGGGAGTTTTCGGCAGAAAGGAGAGCGCGTGTTCGTTCGAGTTGAGGTTGCAGTACGTAGTGAGTGGATCGATCCCAAGGCGCAATCTTGGCTGAGGCGCTTAGAGCTCAGTCATCCGGATTTAAGACGACAAATCCGCTGGGCACGGATGCTTGATGTTTTCTGGATTGATCTGGATGTGCCACGCTCTCAGATGATTCCGGCGCTTCGAGAGATCTTCTGGGATCCGGTTCAGAATTGGATTTTCACTGGCGATCTTGTTCCCTCTGCGGCCGGAGAGCGGGGAGGGGCTGTTGATGTGTTTGAGAGTGCTCCCCATCGAAACGGTCGGTTCTGGGGTATTGAGCGTCGTTATCGACCTGGAGTGACCGATAACGTCGCACGTACAGTGCTTGAGGCATTTGAGATTTTGTTAGGCAAAACTGCAGCTCCTGCTCGCGTCGCTTCGGGATCGCTCCTGATGCTTGAGGGCCCTCCGCTCGCAGAGCAGGCCTTAGAAGTGCTGGCTCGCGAGTCGTTCTGTAATGAGCTCATTGAGTCTTGGACGTTGATCCCAGATCAAGAGCTCCGCAAGAGCGAGCGATTTCATCCAGATCAAGTACGACTTGAGTTTCCGAGGATGCACTTACGCGCCGTCACAGCACCAGAGACGTTTGATTTGATGCCCTTAAGTGAGAAGCAGCTTCAGGATCTCAGCGCTTCGCGTTTTTGGGCGCTCGATATCTCTGAGATGCGTACAATTCGAGATTACTTCATTATGGAGAGTGAGCGGGGCACTCGGCGAGAGCAGGGTTTGTGTTTGCCGACTGATGTTGAGCTTGAGATCCTAGCTCAGACTTGGTCGGAGCACTGCAAGCATAAAATCTTTGCAGCTGAAGTCCACTACAAAGACGAGTCTCCTCAGGCAAGTCGCAAACCCATTCCTGCGCGGATCGAAGGTCTTTTTGCTCATACGATCGCAGGCGTGACTGCACAGATCCAGCGCTCCTGGCTTCTGTCGGTGTTTAAAGATAACGGCGGAATCCTCGCTGGCGATGAGGAAGACGCAATCTGTATCAAGGCTGAGACTCACAACAGTCCATCAGCACTTGATCCCTACGGGGGAGCCCTGACCGGGATTGTTGGCGTGAATCGCGACATCTTGGGTTGTGGTCGCGGAGCGAAGCCGATTTTTAATACAGACGTTTTTTGTCTCGCGGCGCCTGACTATGCACAAATTCTACCGGATCGTATCCTTCATCCGCGTCGTATCCTTGAAGGCGTCAGACGTGGCGTAGAGCATGGGGGCAACAAAAGCGGTGTGCCCACAATCAACGGGGCACTCGTTTTTGATGATCGCTACTTGGGTAAGCCTTTAGTCTACTGTGGCACGGGCGGGATGATGCCGCGTTTAAGTGCAGGCGTTCCGTGTGAACGAAAAGAGATCTATCCAGGCGATCGCGTGATCATGGTGGGAGGACGGATTGGGAAAGACGGAATCCATGGCGCCACCTTCTCATCGCTCGCTTTGGATGAGAGAAGCCCTTCAAGCGCAGTGCAACTCGGAGATCCCATCACACAGAAGCGGATGGCCGATTTTCTGTTAGAAGCGCGTGATCTAGGGCTGTATCGCACTTTGACCGATAATGGAGCGGGCGGACTTTCAAGTTCAGTGGGTGAGCTGGCGCGCTTGTGTGGAGGGGCTGAGATCGATGTATCCCTTGCGAAAACAAAATACCCAGGCCTCAAACCCTATGAGCTTGTAGTGAGTGAGTCGCAAGAGCGGATGACCTGTGCCGTGCCGCCAGAGCGCTTACAGGAGTTTTTAAGTCTCGCAGCTCGGCGCGCCGTTGAAGTCAGTGACCTTGGAGAGTTTAAAAACTCTGGTTTTTTCCATGTGAAGTATCAGGGCAAGAGCGTAGCCTTTTTGGATTTGGACTTTCTCCATAACGGCAATCCGCGTCTCACTCTTCAGGCGAGGTGGAAAGGTGCTCCTGCGGTAGCGAGCAATCCTTCGAGCACTTTTGCGGATGAGGTAAACGAGCGCTGGCTTGAGCTACTCAGTCGTCCGAACATCGCCTCCAAAGAGTGGTTGATCCGCCAGTACGATCATGAAGTACAGGGGATGTCGGTCATTAAGCCTCTTCATCTGCAGAGTGTCGGCGCAGCAAGCGGACCGAATGATGGCGCAGTTTTAAAGCCTAAATCCAACTCCTGGGCAGGGATCGCAGTTGCGTGCGGGATCCAGCCCAAGTACTCGGATCTGGATCCTTACATCATGGCGCAAGCATCGGTGGATGAGGCGATTCGCAACATCCTTTGTGTCGGCGCAGAGTATGGGCACGCAGATTCCGTGCTCGCACTGATGGACAACTTTTGCTGGCCTGATCCTGTGAAAGATCCTGACAAAATGGGAGCGCTCGTGCGCGCGTGTTACGGCATGCGCGAAGCTGCATTGGCACTCGGAGTTCCGCTTGTCTCCGGTAAGGACAGCATGAAAAACGACTATCGAGGGCGCAAGGCAGGAGAGCCCATTGAGATCTCGGTACCTCCTACCTTGTTGATGACTGCTGTGGGTAAGCTCACCGATGTACGCTCCGCACGCTCTTCAGATTTCAAGGCTGAAGGAGATGCGATCTACGTTCTAGGGGGGATGCACTTAGGCTTACAGGGCTCGGAGCTCCATCAGCTCTTCAGTGCTCGGATCCGAGATCGCGGAGGGGATGTGAGGCAAGTTGTGCTTCCGGGCAGTGCGCGCTTGCCTGAGCCGGACTGGAGTCTTGCGAGACGGCTCTACAGTTGGCTTGGCGGAAATAACGGGAAAAAGCATACCGCCCTTCGCTCGGCGCACGATCTCTCGGAGGGGGGCTTACTCGTTGCGCTTGCAGAGTCATGCATCGCTCGGGGTTGGGGGGCGGAAGTGACGCTGCCTCCAGATCGCGAGCTTTGGGAGTTTGCCTTTGGAGAGGGGTTTCACTCGTTTCTCGTGAGTGTTGAAGAGGCTGAGACCCAAGCGATCGAAGCCGAGTGGGTCGCACGCGATCTGCCGTTTGTACGGCTCGGGACCGTGCGTGGACAGGGAGAGATTCGCTTGACCTTTAGCGAGGGAGGAGCGCGTAAGACGACTGAGATTCGCACTCAAAAGCTCGCGCGCGCATGGAATCGAGAGGGGTACTGGGAATGAGTTCAAAACGCGTTTTGATTCTGACGGGAGATGGAATCAATTGTGAAATGGAGACCGCGCAGGCATTTGCTCTTGCGGGGTTTGAGACCGAAGTGCGTCACCTCAATGATGTCATTCGGGATCGCTTTTCATCAGACTCGCTCGCGCTCAGGTACTCCTGTTTAGCGCTGCCGGGTGGGTTCTCGTTTGGGGATGATTTGGCATCGGGGAAAGTACTGGCCTTAAAGCTCACGCACGGACTGAAATGGGATCTTCCCTCTTACGCCGCACGCGGTGGACTGGTGTTAGGAGTATGCAATGGGTTTCAGGCGTTAATTCGGATGGGAGTGTTTGGGCGGACTCTCTCGATTGCTCAAAACGAGCAAGGGCATTTTTTGAGCACCTGGGTACGGGTCACTCCAACAGGAAACAAGTGTGTTTGGACTCAGGCCATGGGCTCGGTGGATCTCCCGATTCGTCACGCAGAGGGACGCATTGTTTTTGCCACGTTAAATCGCGCCGAGACCCTCGTGAAACTTGAGCGTCAAGGGATGATGTGTCTGCGCTACGACAAAAACCCCAATGGCTCACAAGAGAGTTTGGCAGGCCTGACTGACTCGACGGGCAGGATTTTTGGGCTCATGCCTCACCCAGAAGCCTTTGTTCGCTGGAGCGCACATCCGTCCTGGACGACTCAGCCCACTCGAGGGGGAGCTCCCGGAGATGGGCTCAGGTTTTTCGAAAATGCCTTTAAAAACGCTGTGGCAGTAAATCCGAAATGATCTGTCCCAAACGCGCGTTGATCTCGGTTTCAAACAAGACGGGGCTTGATGAGTTGGGACGTGCTTTACATCAAGCTGGAGTGCACTGTGTGGCAACCGGTGGATCTGCTCGAGCGCTCCGTGAGGCTGGAGTGCCGGTGGCTGAAGTGCAATCACTCAGTCAGGATCCCGAGGCGTTTGGAGGTCGGCTAAAGACTCTCTCCTACCGCGTGAGTGGAGGGATCTTGTTTCGCCGTCATGTCGCAGAGGATGAGAAAGAGCGTCTACGCTTAGGGATTGAGCCGATTGATCTTGTGGTCGTGAACTTCTATCCCTTTGAGTCTGATCCAACGATCGAGAAGATTGATATCGGAGGCCCCACTCTCGTAAGAGCAGCCGCAAAAAACGCTCCTCACGTGCTCGTTGCAACCGATCCGACCCAATATCCCGCGATCATCGCTGCGCTCAAGCGCGGTGGGTGGGATGAGGCTCTTGCGTGGAGTTGTGCGGCTCGAGCCTGGGAGCGCGTGAGTGATTACGACGCTGCAATCGCGCGTGTTTTTGGCGAGCAAAAGAGTCTCAAGCTTCGTTACGGCGAGAATCCTCATCAGTCTGCCTCGCTTCGAGTGAACACGGACTCTCCGATTGATTGGCTTCAACCGCTGACTGAAAACGCACTCTCTTACAATAATATCTCTGATGTCTCCTCGGGCTATGATCTTTTATCTGAGCTGAGTCAGCGTAACTCAGATACGCACTCTGCTGTGATTATAAAACATGGCAACCCCTGCGGTGCCGTCACTGGAGCGCGCACACAACTGGATGCGATCCGTCTGGCTTGGGAGGGAGATCCAGTCTCCGCTTTTGGAGGAGTGGTGCTTTTGTCTCACCCGTTATCTGTGCAGGCACGAGAGTTTTTAGAGCCTAAGTTTATTGAGCTCATCGCAGCGCCTCAGTGCACTCGCACGATACTTGGGGAGTGGCTACAACGACGTAAAAATCTAAAAGCTCTTCGGATCGATCGTTTTGAGACACCTTGGAAGTTGTTTGAGACCACGGTGGTGGGCGGCTCTTTAAGTCAGAGTGCCGACTTTGGGGAGAAAGAGATCTGGCGCCAAGTGAGCGGCACTTTAGAGCCAAGCATGCCCGCAGCACTGCTTGATTTTGGAGTAAGCGTAGTGAGGAGTTTACGCTCAAACGCTGTTGCGATCGTCCGGGAGACTCCAGAAGGTTTACAGCTCGTGGGCGCGGGGCAGGGACAACCCAATCGCGTGGATGCTATTGAAAAACTTGCGATTCCACGCGCGTTGAAGGTCGTCGACTCCCTTTCGCAGTGCGTGCTTGTGAGTGATGCGTTTTTCCCGTTTGCTGACTCTATTGAAGTCCTAGCTCATGCCGGGATCCGCAGAGTCGCTCAGCCCGGGGGCAGTGTGCAAGATCCACAAGTGATTGCTCAAGCCCAAGAGCTTGGCGTGCAGATGTGGTTTTCAGGAAAGAGGCATTTTCGACATGGCTAAGGCGATGGATTACAAGAAAGCTGGCGTCGATCGTGAGCGTGCGGATCGGTTTTCGGAGCGGATTAGGACTTGGGTCAAAAACACCCCGCATTCTCGGGTGCGCTCTCAGATTGGAGGTTATGCTAGTCTGTATGAGTTTGATAAAAAGCATTGGCTTGCAGCGACGACGGACGGAGTGGGCACAAAACTCAAGCTCGCTTTTGAGACGGGAATTCATTCGACAGTTGGAATTGATCTTGTTGCCATGTCGGTCAACGATTTGATCTGCGCCGGTGCAGAGCCTCAGTTTTTTTTAGATTATTTCGCAACCGGTAAGTTAAACGATCGTGTTGCGGATTCGGTTTTAAAAGGGATCATTCAAGGCTGTCGTGAAGCTCAAGTCGCACTTGTAGGAGGAGAAACTGCCGAAATGCCCGAGTTCTATGCGCCAGGTGAGTACGATTTGGCAGGATTTGCGGTTGGTAAGGTCCTGCGCTCCCGAGTGCTTCCGCGCGCAAAAGAGGTGCGTCTGGGCGACCACGTGATCGGTGTGGCTTCAAGTGGCTTGCATAGCAACGGATTTAGCCTTGCTCGAAAAATTCTTCCGCCCAAAGGGGCAGAGCGCTCGCGACTGAGTAAGCTCTGCTTAAAGCCCACACGCATCTACGTGCGCGCGACGCGCAGATTGATTTTGAGTGATCGCGTTTTGGGTTTAGCTCACATCACGGGCTCAGGTTTTTTGAACCTGCCTCGGATCTCAGATCAGGTGAGCTATGAGATTTGTTTACCCAAGCTTGCCGAGCTTGCCGCGATCTATCGGTGGTTAAGACCTGCTTCAGGACTGGGCTTAAAAGAGTTAGCCAGTACTTTTAATCTCGGTATTGGCCTGATGATCGTGTGTCGCCCCGAGCAGTCGGGAGCTGTTTTAAAAGAGCTTGAGCGTCAAGGCGAGCGTGCTTGGGGGATTGGACGCGTCGTTGCTCGCGCGCGGGGACGTCGGAGTGAAGTATTTGTTCAAGACGCAGAGCTTGGGCACGCGACACTGGTTTATGCATGATCGCGATTCACGGACTTAGACCTCAGGGGATGCTTTGCTTAGGCGCAGGTTTTTCGCGCGAGGAGGCAAAAGAGATCGTTTTAGAGGCTGGGCGCGCATTTCAGTCTGAGCGCATCGTGTCGGTAGATGAGCTCTCGGCGCGGATTTTGGGGGTCCCATCGGAGCGTAAGTTAGATCGCGTGACGGCGGAGGAGGCGCTACGGGATTTGATCACGGATTCTCGCGTTGCTACCCACTTTCCTGAGCTTCGATCGCTCAGTCGTCGGAGCAGTGGGCTTCAGAGGCTTGAGCGTGCGCTTGAGCGCGGTCGGATGGCTTTTGCTCACGACGAGGAGAAACGCGTGCTCGAAGAGCGTATGGGTGAGCGCGATCCGGTGTCCTTTGAGCTCTCAGCGTTCTCACAAGTGTGGGAGACCTATCTTCAGGCGATGGATCTATGGGATGTGCCACGCTTACTGAAGTGCGCCACTGAAAAGCTCAGTGAGGATGGCGTCCGAGTGCTTACGCGACTAGGGCTTAAAGAGCTCGAGCACTGGTCGTTACTTGAGCGCTCTGAGCTTGAGGCGTGCGAGGCTGCCTTTTGGGAAGCGATCGAGGCGCAGATTCCGGTGAGGCGAACCCCTCATCAAAAGACGCTTAAGCCAACGCCCTGGATCTGGCAACGCTACCATACTTGGGATGATGCTGCAGAGGCCTTAGCGCGCGAGCTTTGCCAAGTTCCGCCAAGTGAGCGAGAGGGGCATGTCGTTTTGGTCGAAGATCAGCCCGAAAAAAGACGCTCTCTTTTAAGAGCATTTGAGCTGCATGGAATCGAACTTAAAGACCCACGCGACCCCACTCACGCTCGACGTTCAGAGGGGCTCAAATCAGCGCTCCTCCCCCTTGAGCTTGAGATGAGTGGTTACGAGCGCGAGACTGTAGTGCGCTGGATTGAAAAAGAGCATCCCACGCGCGCCTCCGAGTGGGTTCATGAGATCTACTCACGCGGAGTCCGTCAAGGACTTGGGGCTTATCGCGGAGGGAAGCTTGAGTCTCTGTATGCAGAGCTTGTGAGGCTGCATGAGCACTGGGGAGTGCGGCGCACGTCAGAGCAGTGGGCAAAAGAGCTTCAGGGCAGTGCGCTTGAGCGTTACGCAAAGGCTTGGGCAGAGAGTGAGCGCGCTCTGGGGCGAGTGCCAAAACCGAGGCGAGCAGGCTACTGTCTTGAAAAGCTGCGTCGCAGGATCGAGCTCTCTCCGCCTCCGCCTCTGGCACTCAAACCTCGAGCAGGGTTTACGCTCCATCGCCTAGGACAAGCACGCTCTTCAGGATCGAGCGCACCTGAGCCGGCAGTTTGGATTTTTGGATTGTCTGCAGATTTTCTTGAGCCAGAGCCTGAGAGTGATCTTTGGTTTACAGGCAGAGCGCGTGAGCGTCTTGCAGGTGAGTTTCAAGTGCGCGCGCGCTCGGTGGTGCGTCGAGAGAGACAGCGAGCTTTAGAGAGCTGGCTCTGGAGCGCGAGAAGCGTTCAAGTCATGGATGCACTTTATGACGCTGCAGGTGCAGAGCTCGAAAGTGTCGCGCCTCTTTTAAACTCTCTTGCTCAAGGTGCGTGTCCAGCGCAGCCCGAGGAGTTAGGAGCGGATGCACGATTTCTTCGAAGTATTTCATCCGATTTACCCGTGCCCCCCGCACAAGTCCTGCTCCCTGAGCCCCAGGCGCTTGGAATCGATCGACTCGAAGCCACCGAGCTTGACCAGTGGAGTCGCTGCGGATTTAAGGGGCTTCTTGCAAAACGTTGGCGCCTCAATGATCTTCGCGAGCCTGAGATTGAGCTTTGGCCAGATATACGCGGAACACTTTTGCACGCAGCTGTGCACCAAGTGCTTCTTGCAAAGCGAGAGGGTCGGGAGATCTCAAGTGCTCAGGCTCTGGAGCTCGCTTTCGAGCTTGCTCCGCCAAGAGGACTTTTAGGGGGCGCGCGAGTGCGTGCTCAGGTTTTGCGCACTCTCAGGCGCGTGCTTGATGAGTTTTTGATTCAGGAGCAAAAGCATCAAGAGTTTGCACAGACGCAAATTGAGTATCTCGATCGAGAGCTGAGACTTGAGAGTGTGTTTGAAGGTGTGCGAGTGGTCGGCACACCTGATCGAGTGGATTTGCATCCGGAGGGAAGAATCATCACTGACTACAAGTCCTCAGCACAACTCCCGCAGGGATCGGAGATGGCACAGGGTTATGCGCTTCAGTTACCTTTTTATGCAGTCGCTCTGCGCGAAAAAACTGGGCAAGAAGTCATTGGCGCACAGTTTGTGAGCTTAAATCGCGCCGCCTCGCGTGCACGAGGGATTGTGTTTACGCGCTGGAACGGAGCAAAAACTCCGGGTGCTGCGTTTAAGTTGATCCGCACTTCGCGCTCGCTCATTGCTGAGGAGCCAGAAGAGTTTTGGTCTAGGATGAAACAGACCATCGCGCAATCTGCACGACGGTGGGCGAGCGGAGATTTTTCCGTTAAGCCTCATCGAGAGGATGTGGACTGTGTGAACTGTCGCGCAGAGGACTTATGTGGAGTGCGCCGCAGGTAGGGGGTGAGAGATCACCAACTAAAAGGCCGAATCGTATCTTTTTCGAGCGTCTCGGTTTCGGGGATCTTGGGATCAGGCTCGTTTTGAGCGGGCTTTCGCAGTTCTTGCGTTTTTTTTGCAAGAGCGCCTTTATCGCCCTCGGGGTAGAGCGTTTGAGGTTCGGGGTCGAGTTTCAGTGCACTGAGTTTTCCGGCGAGCGTATTGTTGGTGATGATCACCTTGTCGTACTCATCTGCGGAGAGGTCATTGTAGGTTTTAAAGCCGTCACGAAGTTTTACGCTTAAGATTGCTCGACGAATCAGCTGCTCTTTGGGCTTGTCTGTAAAGCGATATCCAATGACCATGACTCTCTTATCCTTTGAGGGTTCGTCGATTTTTAGTGCAAGTCCCGCGAGCGACCCTTTTGGATAGACATGAATTTCTAAGTTCCCCTCCCACTCGATCACATCCACGCGCTTGCCTGAGGCACCGCGTCCGTCGAGCCGATCAAAATCATCTTTCTCGGGCTCCGCGTACCCGCGTGGTACAAGGATGAGAGAAAGAAGAAGTGCGAGACGCAGTGAGAAGCGCAGCATAGTGGGGGTCCTGACCTTTCTTGTCGCACTAAGTGTTTCGGCATTTTTTGCCTCCCGCCCCATTGGATCAAAATGGACACGGGGCCCGAAATCGCGCTAAGAAATTGTCATGTCGCAAAAGTATATTTTCTCGATGTCTCGGGTGAGCAAGATCTTTCCCCCGCAGAAGCAAGTGCTTCGGGATATTTCCCTGTCTTTTTACTATGGTGCGAAGATTGGGGTCTTGGGCCTAAACGGCTCAGGCAAATCAACGCTGCTCCGCATCATGGCGGGCATCGAGAAGGACTTTAATGGTCAGGCAAACCTCACCGAAGGCTATACGGTAGGTTACCTCCCGCAAGAACCCCAGCTCGACGACTCGAAGACCGTACGCGACGTCGTTTTAGAGGGAATGGGCGACATCGCCAAGTGGCTTAAGCGCTTCAACGAGATCGGGGAGGCATTCGCCGATCCCAATCTCGATCCCGATAAAATGGAAAAGCTGCTCGAGGAGCAGGGCACGCTCCAAGAAAAGATTGATCACGCCGGCGGTTGGGAGATTGATCGCAAGATCGAAGTCAACATGGACGCGCTGCGCCTCCCGCCTGCGGACGCGCTTGTGAAAAACCTCTCTGGCGGTGAGCGCCGTCGCGTGGCTCTCTGTCGCTTGCTGCTCCAGAAGCCGCACTTGCTGCTGCTTGACGAACCAACCAACCACATGGATGCCGAGTCGGTGGCGTGGCTTGAGGACTTTTTGCAAAAGTACGAAGGCACTGTTGTCGCCGTCACCCATGATCGCTACTTCCTCGACAATATCGCTGGCTGGATCCTGGAGCTCGACCGCGGCCACGGCATTCCGTGGGAAGGCAATTACTCCTCTTGGCTTGCGCAGAAAAAAGAGCGCCTCGCTCAAGAGGAGAAAACCGAGACTAAACGTCAGAAGACACTCGAGCGTGAGCTCGAATGGATTCAGATGTCCCCGCGCGCGCGTCAGGCTAAGAGTAAAGCGCGCATTTCTGCTTACGAGCAGATGCTGGCCGAGGATCGTCCGGAGCGTGAGCAAGAGGTGGAGATCTACATTCCCGCAGGCCCGCGTCTGGGGGGCGTGGTGTTTGAAGCCAATAAAATCTCCATGGCCTTTGGCGATAAGGTTCTCTACGAGAATCTCTCCTTTTCGATACCCCCTGGATCCATCGTGGGCATCATTGGCGCAAACGGAACCGGTAAGACGACGATGTTTAAGATCCTCACTGGGCAGCTTAAGCCCAATAGCGGCACCGTGCGCATCGGCGATACGGTCAAGCTCGGTTATGTCGATCAGTCGCGGGGGGCACTCAATCCTGAGAACACCGTTTGGGAAGAAATCGCTGATGGCAAGAACGAGACGATCACTCTCGGCACGCGCGATGTGAGCGCGCGCTCGTACATCGCGAAGTTTAACTTTTCCGGAAACGATCAAAGTAAGAAAGTCGGGATCCTCTCTGGCGGTGAGCGCAACCGAGTTCACCTGGCCAAAGTTTTGAAGTCCGGCGCAAACGTGCTGCTGCTTGACGAACCGACGAACGATCTCGACGTCAACACGCTCCGCGCGCTCGAAGACGCGCTCAGTAACTTCGCAGGCTGCGCGCTCATCATCAGTCACGATCGCTGGTTTCTGGATCGCATCTGCACGCACATCATGGCGTTTGAGGGCAACTCAAACGTCGTGCTGGTGGAAGGTGGGTTCCGCGAGTACGAAGAAGACAAGAAACGCAGGCTTGGGCCTGAAGCCGTGCAACCCAAGCGACCGAAGTTCCGCCAGCTCGCGCACTAGACATGTCGAGTTTGTTTGAGCGCTCCCGCGAACACTGGATTGAGGCGAGCGAGTTTTTAGATCTTGGCAGCGATGGCGAGGTGCTTAGCTGTGTGCTTTCGCGCGTGCGCACGGAGGTACGGAGGCCATTGGTGCTGCTTGATCTTGACTCTACCCTCTATGAGGTGCAGCCCCGAACGCATCGGATTATCCATGACTGGCTTGCGTCTAAGGCTTCGCGCACGTTTACCGAGACGCGCGACGCTCTTGCGCGAGTTTCTGAGCAGCATGTCGGGTACTCCCTCAAAGATACATTTCAGGCGCTTCAGATTGACTTAGGTCATTCGCCTCACGAAGATGCATGGCGAGAGTTGAAGCGCTTTTGGGCTCCTCGATTTTTTCATGATGATTATCTCCCCCATGACCGACCCTATCCGGGGGCTGCAGAGTTTTGCCGCAATCTCTACGCCGAAGGTGCGCGCATTCTCTACCTCACGGGTCGCGATGAGCCGGGGATGGGAAGAGGGACGCGGCGCAATCTCGAGCGCGATGGGTTCCCGCTCGAAGCCGAGTACTATCTCAAGAGTGCGCGCGCAGTGGAGGACCTCGAGCACAAAGTACGGGTAGCGCGTGAGGTCGCCACGCGGGGTGGACTCACTGCTTCTTTCGAAAATGAGCCAAAAAACGTCGTCGCGATTCAGGGCCTGATCCCAGATGCGATGCATGTGTTTGTGCACACGTTCTGCAGTGACCATCCGGCGCGGCCGGGACGAGGACTTTATCGCATCCGTGGATTTGGGCGATGACCAAGGTGCGGCTCATTTCGGCAGAGGTGACCTGGCCGATCCGACATGAAATTTTAAGACCCGGTCTCCCGCCTGAGACCGCGCGCTTTGATGGAGATCACGCGCCAGACACGCGCCACTGGGGAGCATCCGTAGATGGCAAGTGGGTCGGTGTGGCGAGCGTCATGCGGGAAGAAGGCGCGCGACTGCGAGGCATGGCGGTACTCAAAGAGGCTCAGGGTCAAGGCATCGGCCGTCAGCTTGTACTGCAAATCCAAGCTTGGGCCGTGAGGGAGAGCGTGCCGGAGATTTGGTGTTTCGCACGAGTGCACGTAGTTTCGTTTTACGCGAAGCTGGGTTTTAAGCGCACCGATGCTCAGGTCTATGATTTTGTGGGAGTGGGTCCTCATTTTCGGATGTCGTGGAGGGCTTGACCGAGTCTCGGGCGGCCGCAATTCGCGCCGCCTCGTGACAGAGGTTTAGCGCTAAAATGCTGTAATAGCTGATCCCCAGGAGAACGGAGCCGCATTTGTATTTACTCGCGGGCCAGAAGGATCGTCTTCAACCCTCTCTCAAACACTGAAGTTCGGTTAGCTGTGCCGAAAGGAAAGGGTCATCATCGACACATTCCCGAGCGGTACCTTGACCGTTATGATCATGAGATGGGCTGGGAGACGTGGCTGTCGTGCTGTGGAAGGGGGGCCAGTCTTTCAGTCTCAAGAAAATCACTCTGAATAGCGATAGGTGCCTTAAATGGTCTCAATGTGGATCAGAGGCGGAGCGCTTCTATTTTTTCTGTTCGTCGCTCAAGCAGGGGTCGCTTTAGCCTCCCATGTGGAGCTCGTCCTTAAGCGCGTGACTCTTTCAGACGGCGTAGTGCTTGAGCCTGGAGCGTTGATTGAGATTCTCAACTGGGAGGAGCTCTCGAGTGCGCAATACCGAAACTTTCGCGTGTTGAGTGATGCTTCGGGAAAGGCTCCGAAAGATCCGAGAGCTGTGTATCGCGAGTCGGCCGTGAGTTTTGAGGGGACGACAAGCCCCATCGACTTGCTCCGTATGGTCGCAAAGCCCAAAGAGCAGTCGGGCTGCTCGCCGCAGGCACTCGAAACTGGAGCGCGCTTGTATCGGCAGCTTTATATCGATCGCTACCCAAAGCTTGTGCCGGCAGGCCATACGGCTGTGGCCTCGGTCGTCCGTTTAGACATCCAGCACGCTGGCCACTCTGCGACGCTTTCGAACCAGTGGCCACACAAGCCTATCCATCTCAATATCGACGCCGATCCAGTAAACACGGAGCGGAACCTCGTGCTCGTGCGCACTTCGGATAGCCCACCGCGCGCGTTCATCTCCATCGGATCTCGCTCGTATCATATCGATTTCACCGGGGCAGAACCGCTCTCGCCAGGACAAGAGATTCGTTACCTCCTTGAGCATCCCCAGGGCAAGGACGCAAAGCTTGCACCACTTACTTCTCGGGATGCAACTACACCGAACGAGAGTGTCGGAGGAGTTGGGGCGTTGGGTTACCGAGGATTGCCGGTGGTTGCATCCCACGACGCGCAATGGTCGGTGAGTGCTACACCGGATCCGAGCAAGAAAAAGTAAGTCACTGGCTCTCGAGCACGGTGTGGTAGTTCGGGTCGTGGTACTGACTTGCCGGCGTGATGGTGACGCGCTTCCAGGGGATCTTGCCGCCAAAGTAGTTTTTCCAAAACTTAAGGATTGCGCCTATGTCCTTGCCTTGTTTTGAAGCGGCATCTTTAAGCTCCTCAAAAGTCTGAAGCATTCCGGCGCGAAGACCAGTTGCAGATTTCATCGTCTGATATACAAACTTTGAGCAGTACTGTGTAGTCTCAGAAGCATAGTTAAACCCGAGGTCGTACCAGAGACCTAAACGCCGCTCAGCCTCAAGTGACAGAAGAGTTTTTTCAGTCGGCGTGAGGGGTTGGTTAAGTCTGCGGATCGCAAAGCGGTACTCTTTGCTGCGCTTTATAAAGTCGCAGATGGGACCTTTGACAGATTTTGGAATCCGACTCTCCGCAACGACAGGGTTTCCAAAAAAGTCCTCAACCACAATCCCGACGTGGGTTGCCCAAGCGTCTTGAAGGATCTCGAGCTCTTGAAAAACGCGGCTTCCGATTCGAATAAACACCAGATCTCCTGGCTGGATTGTTCGCTCAAGCAATGCGCAGTCGGGCTCAGTAGGGGAAGGAGGTTGTGGCTTTGGTTTTCCAGCTGCAAGTCCACTGGGAAGAGTCAGAAACAAAAAAAGAGCAACAACTCCTAAGATAGTTGGCTTGAGCTTCATGAGTGCTCTTAGTTTTCCATAACTTTATCAGAGCGCAACACGCGGCGTGTCGAGACTAAGGTTTGGCGCTAAAAGGTGCTAATAGTAGATCCCAAAGAGAAAAAAGCTGTGTTTCCGTTAACTCTGCTCGTTGCAAGTAAGTTGGCTAGTTACGGCTGCTTAGCGCGAATCCCTCCCGTACACGGCAACGCATTGATTCTTGGATCAAAGTTAGGTTTGCGTTTGATCCCGTTTAGGTTGGGTGAACTGGCGGTACTCTCGACGGTAAAAACATTATCTG
>JBILEK010000087.1:0-8067 GCA_044352155.1 Bdellovibrionia bacterium | reverse complement strand
GGATCCGCGCAGCTTGCGTTGAAAACCCAGTCTCCGCGCGCCTCGCACGCGAACATAACGATGCACAAATCTTATGCATGGGGGCGCGCTTTGTGGCTCCTGAGTACGCAGCAGAAATCACAAAGTCGTTCCTTTTCGCCCAGTTTGAAGGCGGACGACATCAAGCGCGCATTGATAAAATCAACACACTAACTTCAGCGAAGTCATGAGGTCAGTTTCTAAAACTCAAGCATCTGTAAGCATCGCTGATAGTACTGATCTTGATTTTGGATGATTTCTAAAATCCGAGGCTCCCGAAGTTTTTCTGCGCTCGTACGGAGAGCCACGTTGAGCTTACGAGCATCGGCAATGAGCGCGCGGCCTTTGAGCTTTAGCTTCTCACGCCGCGCTTCATCAGCTTTGCGGTCTGTGAGATCAAACTCACGCATCAGCGCTTGCACGGAGTGAAAGGCTATCTTGGATTCTCTAAGATCTAGACGCACGCGCTTAAGCTCATGAGCCCGCACCTCCTCGATGATCCCTTGCGACTCACGAATCTGACGTTCCGAGTCCTCAAGAAGCAGCCGATAAGTTTCAGCGCTCTCCTCTTGCGTGCTTGAGTGCTGGAGTAAATGGTTGATCTTTGCTTTGAGCGACTGATTGAGCGACATTCGCTTTTGTTCCATCTCGATTTTCTGGGACTCAGTCGCTCTCGCGTATTCGCCCATCAAAAACGAGTGAAGCTCCTGATGCGCCAACTGGACACTCGACTCGTCATCTGAAAGCTCCTGCGCACTCGCTAAAGCTTGAGACTTTGAAATTACTCCTTGGAGAGAAATGAGATATTCAAAGGGATTTTCTGCGCTCTTGCTTTTAACAAAAAACTTCACTTCTACCTGTGCTTCACTTTTTACAAGCCAACCCAGTATCACCACTTGATGATCTAAATCTTCGCTCAAGTAGTAGCTCCGCGCAGAGGGAGTTTTTTGTTCGTTCGCTGGGTTAAGGTTGCTCAACAGATTCAGAGCCGAGGGAGAGGTCTGATCAGACGTCATAGAAAAAACGACATCACTCTCGAGTGTCCTACTCGGCGCCCCGTGATGACGCATAAAAAACCGAACACTCTGACCCCGTGAGGAGTTAAAAATAGCCGGAACAATCACAACTAAATCGATCAAAAAACGACTCTCTGGTGGATAAGAGTGTGGCTCTAAACGCTTAGGATCACGCTCTGCTTGAGCGAGCGCAGAGCTCAACTCGCCTTTGACAAAATCCAGGGACTCCGTGCGCACTGAAAACGCAAGCGAAGCGCGCTTCAGCATCAGTGGCTCTTGGGTGAGTTCGGTCAAAGGTGCGTAAGCGGGCTCTTCATCAATCAGAGCGCTTGCAATCTGCGTGATGCTTTTTGCCTGTGTTTTAGACTGCTCAGGGCTTTGTGGCTCAAGTTTTTCAGAGTTGCACGCAAAAAGCCCAACCGCAATGAGGATCAAAACAGAAGCGTGCAATGTTCGAACTCGCATTTTTTACATCACCGCGCCGATCGATAACTCTTTGATTGAACACGTTTGATCGGAGATTTGAGTCGTGGGTGTTGTGAGAGCTGAGGAAGACGCTCTTGATAGCGACTTTCAAGCGAAGATAAGTGCGATAGATCGCGATCAAAGCTTAAGCCCTCTTGCTTTCGAATATCGAGCTCGCGAACGCTCTGCGGGAGGGGGCTCACGTCTCGGCCTGAGCGAACTGATCCCAGGGCTAGCGATACGGTAGAAATTCCTGCAAAAACGCCTGCGCTCAACCATAACAACTTCAACTGCAACTTCATCTTGTGCGCTCCTTCTCGTCGACGGCGGGAGGAGCAAAGCCCGTGCCGCGGCGCGTAACGCCTTAAGCCCCCTCTGCTTCTTTTAGGACGAAGGCTACTGTCTAAGTTTTCGACACCTGTAAGCTATGGTAGTTTTCCCTTCTTATGGCTGGATCCGAAATCCCCCCATCTTCCTCAAGGACCCGCCCCATCCGCATCGTCGGAGTCCGCCAGAACAACCTAAAGAACCTGACCCTAGAGTTTCCGCCGAGAAAAATGACGGTGATCACAGGGCTTTCTGGCTCTGGAAAAAGCTCCCTTGCGTTTGACACCCTTTACGCCGAAGGGCAGCGCCGATACGTCGAATCACTCTCCACCTACACACGGCAGTTTCTTGAGAAAATGCCTCGCCCCGATGTGGAGCGCGTGGAAAACATCCCGCCCTCCATTGCTCTTGAGCAACGGAATACGATCGTCAACTCACGCAGCACTGTGGGCACTCAGACGGAGATTGTCGATTACCTTCGTCTCCTGTACGCCAAAGTCGGAGAGACTTTGTGTGTTGACTGCGGAAGCCGCGTAGAGCGCATTACTTCAAACTCCATTCTTGAGACAGCGCTGGAGTGGTTTTTAGGTCGTAAGGGTGTGATTGTCGCGCCTTTGAAGCTCACTCCCCCTGCCGGGGCATCCAAAAAAAAACGCCCTTCTCAGTCTTTTCTCCAAGTTTTGCAAGAAAGTGGCTTTCGGCGTCTTCTCCAAGTCACTCGCAACAAGACCCAGTGGATCGATCTTGAAGATAACGCTTCGGATCTGAGCTCTCCCGATGGGCTCTTTGCTGTAGTGGATCGCCTACGCTTTGATGATGCTGCTGACCCCGAGCTTCGTGCGCGTCTGCTTGACTCGATTGACCAAGCGATTGCGATCGGCAGGGGGGAAGTCGCGTTTCACGATCTCGAATCACATGCATGGAAGCGCTTTAGCCTCAAGTTTGCGTGTCGGAACTGCGAACGGGAGCACAAGCTCCCTGAGCCACACTTGTTCTCGTTCAACAGTCCCTTAGGTGCCTGCGCGCAGTGCAGTGGGTTTGGGTTTACGCTTGATCTCGATGAGTCCAAAGTAGTCCCTGATCCATCAAAAACTCTAAAGAACGGTGCCATTGATCCGCTCTCAAAGCCTTCATTTGAGGACTGGCAAAAGGACATGTTTCGGTTTGCTGAGAGGCATGGCATCTCGATCGGCAAACGCTACCGTGACCTCACCGTCGCTCAAAAAAAACTTCTTTGGGATGGGCATCCGGATGATAAGACTTTTCCCGGAATTCACCGATGTTTTTCGGATCTTGCAAAGTGGAAGTACAAACTCCATATCCGAGTATTCATCCGCCGATATCAAAATCAAAAACTCTGCTCTCAGTGCGAGGGCTCAAGACTCAACGCCGATGCGCTAGCCGTCAAAGTCTCAAAACTTAATATCGCTCAAGCTCTTTCTCTTCCTGTCGCGCAGGCTCGCGTATGGCTGAAGGAGCTTAAGCTCAGCTCAGAGCTTAAACGCGCGTCTCAGGAGATTCTCAGTCAACTTGAGCGACGACTCAGACTCCTGGATGCAGTGGGAGTGCCCTACCTTACGCTTAATCGACTCGCAAAAACTCTCTCTGGCGGAGAGTTTCAAAGAATCAATCTCGCAACACAACTCGGTAATGGACTCTGTGGCACTCTCTATGTGCTTGATGAGCCTTCCATCGGATTGCACGCCCGCGATACGGAGCAGCTGATTTCAGTTCTCGAAGAGCTCCGCGACCAAGGCAATACGATCGTCGTCGTTGAACACGATCTCGAAGTCATGAAAGCAGCAGACCATCTGGTTGAGCTTGGTCCTGGATCAGGTCGCCGCGGCGGTGAGCTCATTGCTGAAGGCAGCGCAAAAGACCTCATAGCCCACAAGGGATCTATCACAGGCCGCTACCTTGCTGGAGATTTCTCAATCTTAAAAGGAAAGCTCCCGCGTCCACCGTCGAAAAAAGTTCTCAAAATCACAGGTTGCCGCGAGCATAACCTACAAAACTTGAACGTCGAGTTTCCGCTTGAGCGCTTTGTGGTGCTCACAGGAGTCTCAGGATCAGGCAAGTCCACTCTTCTCCATCAAACGCTCTACCAAGCTTTGGCGCGCATGTTTAAAATCGAAAGCGATGAGCCTGGCGCATTTGATCGAATCTATGGAGCTGAGCACATTCGCGGGGTGGTACTCTTAGATCAAACCCCCATTGGTCGCTCGTCACGCTCAAACCCTGCCACATACTTAAAGGCGTGGGATGAGATCCGGCGAATCTACTCAAACCAAGTACTATCGCTTAAGCGGGGCTACACGGCACAATACTTCTCTTTTAACGTCGAAGGCGGTCGCTGTTCTGTTTGTAAGGGCGAAGGAGAGATCACGATTGACATGCACTTTATGGCCGAAGTTAACGTGCGCTGCGAGGAGTGCGATGGAAAACGCTTTCGAAAGCCCGTCTTAGACGTTCAGTACCGTGGCAAAAACATCCACGCCCTATTGCAAACGACGATCGACGAAGCGTACGACCTTTTTCGCGATAACGGAATTCTGGCGCGCAAATTCGGTATCTTGCGCGAAGTGGGCTTGGGCTATCTCCAAGTGGGACAGAGCTCAACAACTCTCTCAGGAGGCGAGTCTCAGCGTTTGAAGATTGCGCACGTTCTGGATGAGCAAGCAGGCCAGAACTTGCTCTATATCTTTGATGAGCCCACAACGGGGCTCCACCATGAAGACATCAAAAAGCTCCTTGAAGTCCTGCAAGATCTCGTTGCCGATCATAACTCAGTGATTATGATCGAACACCATCTGGATGTGATTGCTCAGGCCGATTGGGTCATTGATCTAGGGCCCACAGGCGGCGAAGGTGGTGGACGACTGCTCGCATCTGCGCCTCCAGATCTTCTCGTGCAAGAGGCTCGCTCAATCACAGGTCAGATGCTTCTTAAGCAAGGATACACTTTCGCCCCACGCGAGCGTACGGACTCTCGCTCGCAGCTGAAAAATTAGTTTTGAGCTTTCTGGCATCTGGGACCCTCTTGCAAGAGCTGTTGGATGAGCTCTTTCATCTGACGCATCGTTCTTGAATGATTCGACACACACTGCTGGTGCTGAGTTGAGATCTCCCGCACTTGCTTTGCCGCACGCTCGCGGCGATCATAAATCTCTCGACACCTTAAGCCATCATGATCCTGCGTCTCGCTGACACACACATGCTTCGCTCCAGTGCTGAGTTCACGTAGCAAACTCTGCATCCGAGCAAGCTCATTTTTGATCTTGAGACATTGAGCGCTTCGAAGCTGTACTTGAGAGATGAGTCGCTTCACTTGAGGATGCGTGTCGCATACCTGCGTAAATCTTGCCTCCCCGTCATCGTCAGGGGAGAGCGCTCCCGTACTTAACTGCGATGAGAGAAACCCAAGAAGCATGATCACGCCGGTCATCGTTGCCTCCTATCTTTTTTACGATAGAGGCGAAGAGCCGCAATCTCTACTGAGCTTCAGTTACATCAGTAAACAGCTATAAGGATTGAACTTTAGTCGAATGAGCCCATTAAGGACACAGATCCTCGACCAGTACGGGATCCTCCATCGCTCGAAGAGTGATCTCATACACGCCTGCTCCAGCCGTGGCTCGGATTGCTCCGCGCGCACCGACTCTTAGCTTCACGAGTCGCCCTTGAAACGCCTCGACGACTGATTTTTTCACAGTCAGAGGATAAGCACCGTCTTTTTCTACGCGGCGCTTGTTAGCAAGCCAGGGCTGGCGAGCCGTATCGATCACGAAAAAAGCTTTTCCATCCGCAGCGTAAATCGTTCCGATCAAGTTATAGAACTCACCATCCGCTAACTCAAAGCGAGTCTTACGCCACTCTAGTGGCCATGGGCGCTCGGTTCCACCGCCTCCGTCCTTCGCTCGCATAAGAAGATCCCAACTCGGGCACTCCGAAGCTCGGGCTTGAGCCGTAAACACGCCCACACCCCACAAAACCATCAACGCTGCTAACGTGATCTTGATGAACTTCATTGCTCACTCCCTTTTTGCGATTCTGAAACTTCTCTTATCTTTAAATGCGGCGCGAACCGATAACCGTCTTTCCAGTTTTGTACATACTGAGGGTGATGCGCGTCGGGCTCAATCAGCTTACGAAGCCGGTTGATGTTGTAATAGAGCTTGTTATCGTGCGCCTCGGGCCGATAGTTCTCTTTCCAGACCTGCTGAATGATTTCAGCTTTCGTAAGGCCACGCTCGCCCTCAGCACCCGGTCGCGCATGAGCAACATAGAGCGCCTTCACGATTTCCAGCAAGATGTACTGCTTGCCAAAAGGAATCTCATCGGTGTCTCGAGTGCGGAGCACACCACGATCGGAGTCGATCTCAACATCCGCAGCGAGATCCCGGAGGGCTTGCTGCTCTTCTTCAACCAAGATCCGGATGCGTCCAAACGACTCGCCTGCGATCGCGCGCTCGATCAAGTCCAGATGAAACTTCGCCAATTCAAAGTCTTGCATCTTCCGCGCGATAAAAGCGTACGAATACAGAACATATAAATGCGCATACCAGTGGTGCTCTTGGAGACAGACTGCCTGCGAGAGGCGGCAATACTGAATTGCTTGCTTGTAGTCCTCACGTTTCAGCGCACCCGCCTCAAGCACTCCGTACAAGACTTGAAGCACGCCACGAATATTTGACTTCTCGTACCGCGCAAGAACCACTCGAGCGAGCTTTTCGCTTCGCTCAGTCAGACCTGATTTCGCAAGGGTCTGCGCTAAGCTCGCAAGCCCTTTGGCGCGCGCTGCTTGCTTTTCGCGATCTGTAAGCTTTTGATCTCTGCGCGAGGATTTCAAGTAAAAGAGCAGGTATCGACGCGCTTTTGCATAATCTCGTTGGATATTAGCCACAAACGCAAGCGAGTACCAGATCTCTGAGGGGACGTGGTTAGGCTCTTTTTTCGCCCAAGCGTTGAGCTCCGCGCTCCAACGCTCGATGTCTGCGGTGCTCAGTGTTTCGCTCGCATATCGAAGTAAACCCACGAGCGCCTCGCCGACAGCGCGAGGACTCTCCTCGCTACGAGCAGCTTTGAGAGCCTCTTCATAGGCCTGTTGCGCAAGCCTGAGCTCGCACTTTTCAAACAGCATTGCGGCAAGCTGAAGCCACTCGCGGCTTTTAAGCTTCGCTTCGATTTTTGGAAGACGTGGACCAGGCTCTTGAGTGCCCTTCACGACTTCGCCTCTTCGTAAGACTTGACCCTTTCGCGCCATATGAGAAGGAACGAACCCTACCCGAGGAGCCCGCAGAGTCAAGACGACAAAGCCGTCAATCTTGTAAAAACTTTTATGAAGCTCTTTAAACACTCTTGGCCAAACCCACCTCATCCCAAGCGAGAGCGCATTGTACTCCTCCATGGCATGGGCGGAACGGGACGCCTCTGGCGTCCAGTAGCCGCCGGATTAGAAAGCACTTTCAACGTGCTTGCGCTTGATCAACGGGGTCACGGTGCGAGCCAGAGTCCCACGCCTTTAAGCTATCACCCGGTAGACTATGGCTCCGATGTGATCGAAACTCTGGAAGAAGATGGATTTTACCCATCTTTTTTTGTCGGCCATTCAATGGGCGTCCGCACTGCCGTTGCGGCGGCCCACCTTCGCCCCGAGTACTGTAGGGGGCTCATTCTCGTGGATCTTTCTTTCCAAGGGATGGCGGGCGGAGGATTTGGGGCTGCTTTTGAAGCTTTTTTAAAGCGAATCGAACCCCTTTACGCTTCGCGGGAAGAGGCGCGAGCACGACTCTCGGTCGATTGCCCTGATCCTTCAATTCTTCAGTACCTCATGGCGGTAGCTGAGATCGCTCACGACGGGACGCTTCGTTTTCCGTTTGAGCCAGCGGCCTTACTGGAGACAATTCAGAGCGTAAAAGATTTTAGCGTTCGCCCGTGGATGGAGGACTTCGCGCGCACGGGTAAGCCCGTCTTGGTGCTCAGAGGCGCGATCTCGCGCGTCTGGACGCACCAAGAGTTTGAGCAAGAAGCGCAACGACTCAGTCCGTACCGTAACGTGGTCTTCGAAGAGTTCGAGGGCGCAGGACACGGTCTCCCGTTTGAGAAAAGATCAGAGTTCGTCGATCGAGTTCGACGATTTTGTAGCCCACAAAAACTGGCCGCGTTGAGTGAGTAAAAAATCGAAGATTCTTGGCTGAGAGGAGGGTGAGGCGCATGTGCGCCAAGCGTCATTCTGGTCTTT
>JBILEK010000008.1:0-54923 GCA_044352155.1 Bdellovibrionia bacterium | reverse complement strand
GGTCGATCAAGTCGAAGAGAGCTTGCAACAAACTCCGCCTCCTGAGGAAGTCGCTCAGGCTCAGGCTCAGGCCACGCCTACTGAGCCGCTCGTCGCTGAGGCTCCGGTCGAAACTCCCGCCGACCCCGCACCAGTGGTCGAAGCGGTCGCCCCTCCCACACCGACCCCCGCGCCCGCTTCGAGTGCACCACCTGTGGGCTCGACAAATGCGGCACCTGCCGAGCATAATGCAAAGAATGACGAAGATCTTCTGTCCGAATTTGAGAAAATGCTCAATATCTAGCGCTCTCCTGCTTGGGTTGGCTTCGATTGCCGATGCGACTCCGACACCTCCTTCGACGGTACGAGCTTCTATCGAAATGGATCTGCGCACTCGAACCACGGCCTCGTTTGAGCAGATTCTTGAGCGCTGGGAGCAGCGCTATGCTTCACAGGCAATCGAACCTCTGGTGCAAATCGCGCGCAACGAAAAGTCTCCAGACGCCCATCGCTACGTCGCCGTCATGGGGCTCGCGCGGCTCGCAGGTCAGCCTGCAGCGCCTGTGATCGTTCCCCTTCTGAAAGATTCCTCCTGGATGGTTCGAAGCGGGAGCCTTCAGGCCTTGCGGGCACTTGGGGCAAATGAGTGGGGAGCGCAAGCGATCGCTCTTTTAAAAGATCCCGCACTTGCAGTGCGTGCAGAGGCAGCCCTCACGGTCGCAAAGCTCAACCCTCCAGGGGCGGTTGAGGCTCTGCTTTCAGCCATTGAGGATCCGATCAACTACCACGGAGGTCGAGCGCAGTGGGTGCCGCACAAGGCGCTTGAGGGTTTAGTCACGCTTCAGGCCCCGGCCAGAGTCGCGGGACGCTTGCGAAAACTCCTCGATCGCTCGCAGGATACGCTCTTGTTAGAGAAAACAGTTGAGACGCTCGAGAAACTTCGTGCCAATCGAAACTTAGATCTCGAACTCGTGCAACTCCCCTATCGTCCTGAACGCCCCTTTCGAGACAAACTCGCGTACTGGAAAAAGAGTCTAGACGAGTGAGCTCTTCACGAGCCGCTGAGCACCCACGAGCACAAACTCCGCCTCCCCCTGCTGCTATCCTTGATTTTGCAATCGAGGGGATGAGCTGCGCTTCGTGCGTGGCTCGGGTCGAGGGCGCAATTAAAAAAGTACCCGGCGTCCTCCAAGTGAGCGTTAATCTCGCCACCGAGCGCGCGCGCGTTGAGACGTTAAGTGCTGCTGAGATCTCAGGACCAATCCTCCAAGCACTCAAGCACGCAGGCTATCGTGCACGGATGGAGTCATCGAGCACTGAACGAGGATTGCAACTGCGCCAAGCGAGAGATGAGCTGGTTTTGGCGTCGGTTTTTTCGGCTCCCCTTGCTGTGCCGATGCTGCTCATTCCCTTTGGAATCCACTGGATGCCAAACGGACTAGTGCAGCTTTGCCTTGCAGCGCCGGTTCAGTTTTGGTTAGGAGCTCGTTTCTATCAGTCCGCCTGGAAAGCACTTCGCGCACGCAGCGGCAATATGGATCTCCTCGTTGCCCTAGGTACAAGTGCTGCTTTTTTTCTAAGTGTATATCAGCTTTTTTTTTCGCCTGACCCAGAAGGGCATTTGTACTTTGAGAGCGCCTCGATCATCATCACGCTTGTTCTATTGGGAAAATATTTAGAAGGAAAAGCGAAACTCAAAACCACTCAAGCTCTTCGCTCACTTCAGTCGCTACGACCTGAGCGCGCGCGAGTACTCCGCCACAAAAACAGAGACACTCCAGAGCTCATTGAAACTGAAATCGAAATTCTCACTCAAGATGTACGCCCAGGGGATCGCGTAGTTGTGAGACCTGGCGAACGAATCCCTGTGGACGGCGAGGTGCTCACGGGGCTTACCCACGTAGATGAGTCGATGCTCACAGGCGAGAGCACTCCGATCTCTAAAGGCCCTGGAGATCGAGTCACCGGAGGCGCTCTCAATGCAGACGGACAAATCGAAATCAAAGCAACAACCCTTGGGGCTCAATCCACTTTGGATCGAATCACGCATTTAGTTGAAACCACTCAGGCTGCGAAAGCGCCGATTCAACGCCTGGTCGATCAAGTGAGCGCGATCTTTGTGCCATGTGTGATTGCAGTGGCGGTCTTGACTGTCGTTGCTTGGCTTTTAAGCACAGGGGACTGGCATCAAGCGATCCTTTCGGGGATTGCCGTTCTTGTGATTGCATGTCCGTGTGCTTTAGGTCTTGCCACCCCTACGGCAGTGATGGTGGGTACAGGGGTTGCTGCGAGAGCAGGGATTTTGATTAAGGATGCTGAGGCACTTGAGCTTGCACATCGAGTCGACACTATAGTTTTTGATAAGACTGGAACACTCACTGAGGGCACTGCACAGGTTTTAGCGATTGAGACGCAAGGCGTTTCGGAGCAAGAGATTCTAGAGCTTACATCAAGTTTGCAGACTGGATCCAAGCATCCACTCGCTACGGCGATCCTTAAACTCGCCAAAGAGCGCGCACTACTTGCTCCTCGCGCTCATCAAGTACAAGCTCTTCCTGGACGCGGGATCCGAGGCCGCATCGGAGATCAGCAAGTTATTTTCGGGTCTGAGCGCTTGATGCAGGAGCTTGGTGTTTGGATCGAGGGACTCAAAGCTCAGGCCAGTAAGTATGCCGAGCAAGGATCTAGTATCTCGTTTCTCGCTTTGGAGTCACCACTTCGAGCTTTAGGGTTCATTGCTTTTGGAGACACCCTGAAGCCCGACGCTCTTCGGACCATTGAAACGCTCAAGAAACTGAGGATCACCCCCGTTCTTCTCACGGGAGATCATCGGATGGCCGCAGCAAAAGTTGCTCGCGAACTTGGGATCGATCACGTGCAAGCAGAGCTCCTGCCTGAGGACAAGTCTCGGATCATTGAAGACTTAAAGTCTAAAGGTAAGATCGTTGCCATGGTCGGCGACGGAATCAACGATGCGCCTGCTCTTGCTGCAGCTCACGTCGGAGTGGCGCTCAGCTCTGGTGCGGATGTCGCAGTTCATACCGCTCAGATCACGCTGATGCGCGGGAGCCCAAGCCTGATTCCTGCCGCAATTGAGATCTCGCGAAAAACTTATCGAAAAATACGACAAAATCTTTTTTGGGCCTTCATCTACAATGCGATCGGAATCCCGCTTGCCGCCTTAGGGTTTCTGAGTCCTGTCATCGCTGGTGCGGCGATGGCTTTGAGTAGCGTGAGCGTGGTTGTGAACGCACTAAAACTAGCCGCACCTCGCGAGTAAAATTGCGGAGCAATTCCATCGGATCCCTTTTTTTGGTGTTTCGGATCCGACTAAGCGGCCGCCTTCTCGCCCGAAGCTCCCATCTCCAAAAGCCCAAGCGCGATCCCACGTGCCGCCACCTGAAGAGATCGCGCATAATCCTCTGTCATGCTCTCAATACAGACGCCTGAGAGAGCAAGACACACTCTTGCTCCATCCGTCTTTGATTCAAGAGGGACAACCCCATTTCCAGCGTTCTTCGACTTAAACCACGCGGTCGTACTCTGCATCCCCTCAAAACCTTCGCGCGCTAAGCTCTCAAGCGTCCCTCGACTCCCCAGATCAGAGCCTACGCACTTTAAACTACCATCCTTCTGCAGGCACCAAAGCTCTACTGCCGTGCCCGCAAGCGACGTGTTCACATACTCACAAAACTTAGCCGCCATCTGCTCTACTGAGCGCCCTGTTTTGCACACTTGCTCTGCAGCAAGAAAAACAAGCGCGACCCCCGTTAACTGCGGATCAAAGGGAGTTGTTCTAGACTGAGCCATTTCAGGGGTAAACTCTTTGCGCTCTGTTTTTTTCGGGCTCTTCTCCTGCGGCTCGGGAGTGTGAAGTTTTTCGTTCTTAGCCACTGCAGAGAGTCGATCAAGCTCAGCCTTCAGCTCAGGCGTATCCTCAGCCTTAGGACTGAGCGCTGCCTCTAGGACTGGCGCGATCTCCCGCGAAGGCTCAGGATCAGGTCCTTTCAGCTCCGGCGATTGCGCTTGTGCTCCGCGCTCGCCTCGGAGCTCAGGGCTCTCCGGCTCACCGTCGAACACTCCACCTAGCTCTCGCCCAGGACCTGCTCCCTCTTGCTGAGCTTCAAGCTCAGGGCCCTGAGCCTCTTTCTTAAACACGCCGTTTAACTCGACTCCCGCTCCCGGCCCCTCTTGTGTTGCTTCAAGCTCTGGGCTTAGCGGATCAGCCTCGAACTCGCCCCGAAGCTCTTTTGACGCTCTTTTCTCCTCAGTGAATGTGAAATCGTTTCTTTCGATTGCCTGCGCGGGCTCAAGCTCGATTGCCTCCGCCTCTTTAGCTGCTGCAAGAAGCTCGCTTTGATCTAAGCTTTCGCTTGGAGAGTCTTCAGTCTGAGGTGTTGTGCCGTCTTCAACAGATTCCAAAGCGATTGGATCTGCGCTGAGATCTTCTTGCTCTTCAGGATCGTCTGGGTTTTCGCCTTTCTTTTTCTTGGCGCGGATTTCTTGCTTCTCAGCCTCAGCCTCAGCCTTTGACTTAATGATTTTATCCCAAGTTGAGTGAATCAACGCAAGCTGTGAGAGTGCGACACTGGAGTCCTTGGCGATGAACAGCTGACCTTTCTCATCACAATAAAGACGTCGAGCGATCGTCTGCCCTTCGGGCGTCACAAACGCAAGCTCAGGAGACTTCCCAACAAAAGCCCAAACATCTCCTCGAACCTCAGGACGCTGACCTCGAAAAACCCAAGAACCTTTTTCTTTGATAAACCGTCCATCATCCTGGTTGGGCGTCCACACCCAGAGCGACTCATCTGTGCCGGCTGATTTATTTTCTACCCATCGTGCGACAGTCGGGGCAGGACCTGCAAGATTGAAAATCCACTTCCCCATCACGCGCTTACCGACACCACTGAGCAAAAGCCAGCAGTCACTTTGGAGAGTGAGAGGATCAGAGCGCTTGGCTTGCTCGGTACTTTGTGCGCGCTTTTTCTCGACTTCAGCGCTTGCAGCTTTCGCTTTAGATTTCACTGCTCGAGGGGTAGCACCCGCGCTAGCGAGGCGCTGCTTTTGAACTGCGTGAACGTGGCGTTTGATCTTGAGTTCGAGAGCTTTCTCCCCAATCGGCTCTGTCATAATGTCTTGAGCGCCGTTTTCTTGAAACTTGGAGAGAATCTGTGGCTGATTGATTGAGCTCAAAACCATGACTTTAAGACGCTTATGAATCAGATGTGCTCTAGCACTTTTGAGAGTCGAAATCGTATCTAAAATATGTTTTCGATCTGTCACCGAGCAGATCAGCAAAAAAGCTTCGCCGCTTTTTAACTGCGCTAGGATCTGTGCACTTTGCTCAAACTCAAGGAACGCCACTTCACCTTGCCGCTCGAATTTGGTACGCAGATTTTGCAAAGCAGTGCCTGGCTTTCCCATGAGCCCAATGTTGATGCGCGACACTTCGGTTTCAGGCGTGTTAGACGTAAGGACTCGCTCCCTCTACTCCTCGTTTCGGATGTCTCGTGCGTTTGCGTGAAACCAAAAGCGCGCGTCAACTCATTGACGGCGCGGGAGTGCAAGCCCCATTACCAGATCCATTACGTTTGCGCCAAACGCAGCGTCAGCGTAGAACGCCTGGTTCCAATCCGTCAGTCCGCGCCTGAGGATCTGTTGATTCTTACGTAGAAACTTGCGCTCGTAGATCTCGGCGTACGGGATGATCCGACGTTTTTCGAGCTGCTCGATGGTTTGGGTGAGATAGCGATAGCCTGGGCTTTGTGAAAACTCAGCACTCCATCCCCGTGACTCTATCAGATCCTTCAACGCCGAAAGCTCGGCATGAATCCCGTAAAGCGCACTCACAAAGTACGCAAGCTCAATCCCACACTCACTGAGTAGTCGCTGCCCCTCTTTAAGCTCACGTCCCTCTGCGCCCTCATCCACACGCACTTGCGCTATCTCAGGATAGTACTGGACGAGTCGACCGAGTCTCCCCATCAACGAGGGACTCTCCGCATTTGCACTGAGAGAGATCTTTTCTTTAATCTCGCCTGAGTCAAGCCTCTGCCTTAACCTCAAAAGATCTCTCTCTTCTCGGTAGGGTTTCATGATCATGCGCGCTTGTTTTACGATCTCTAGAATCTCTCGCTTATCGGTCGCAGCCATCCCGCCTGCTGTCGAAAAATCTACCGACATGCGATCCTGAGCAGGATCAATCCTGAGCCCGTAACTTGAGCCGCCGTGCATCTGATTAGGCAACACGGCCACATCAAACGCTGCAGAGGCGAACCGAGGGTTGAGCTGCACTAAGATATCCTGCTCCGTGACGTAGACTCTTGAAAACTTGTTAAGCGCGAAGCTCCCGATCCTCGTGTTACCCTCGTTTAATGCGTCATCAAAGTAAGGGGCGATCGTCTTTAGAATCAGCATCTTTACTTTGTTCTCTAAAGATGAGCGCTCAAACTGAACATCTTTTACGTTAAAGCCCACGAGGCTTAAGATTTTTTGAAAAAGCTTATACTTTTCTGTCTCAATCGAGGCACGCACGAGATCAACTTTAAGGACTTGAGAGCCAAAAAACACATTCCGATCCCGCACCTGAACCTTTGTGAGGTATCGATCTAGCTTTTCTACCGTAAGATTTGCATACGCTTTGATGGCGATCGCCTCTTCGATTTCATACCATTTCTCGCCATCAATAAATCGAGCGGGATTAAAGATCGAGTGCTTGGCTTTTTTGATCGTAGAGGCCGTAAGCGAGAGCTCAATTTGCCCCGGCCGAAACGCGCTAACTCGAATGTCATTGAACTTATAGTGAGTCTGCTCTTTTTCTTGCGCTAATTTTGCGCGGATATCTCGCTCCATATCCCTCTTGATCGAAGAGAGGATGTAATTGAGCGTCTTTGAAAGATCCTGCAATCCAACTGAAACACTGAAGTCCACCGCGTTCTGAGTAAACGAGCGCTCCACGCGTGGATCGACCGATTCGCGGCGCTCAGGGCGTCGGTAAAGATACTCATGGTACCGTTGCGATCTCGGACCGTATCCAACCGCAAAGTCGAGATACCCACGCTCAAGCGCCTTAACCCAGACTGGCTCGATGTTCCAGACGTACATCGGTCGCTCTGGTGGAGTGAGACCCGTTAAAAACAAACTCGGGTTTATTGAAAGCCTCAAGCTCACGCCATCATACTTGATGTAGTCAGAGAGCAGGATGCTAAGCTTTTTTTCTATCTCTTGTTTTCCGACTTCAATTTGTGGGTTTTTAAAAAAATCAACTTCCATTAGACGCACCAAAAGCTCTTGAGAACTCCTAGCTTCAAAACGCTCTGGACGGGGTCCAAAGCCTTCAATCACTTCACGGTACTGACGAGGGAGAGCTTTTAAAAAAGCTTCAAACCGACTCTTCAACTCTCTCTCCCGCACGATGCTTGTCTCAGCTGGCTCACCGACGTCTTTTTCGATGACCGATCCAAGTAAAGTGCGCATGACGATTTTTTGCGCAAGATCCAAAATGAGTTTCCCGTTACGCTCACTGGGCCTGAGGGTGAGCTTTTGTGGCCCTGAGAGCAAAGTGACTTCCTGAAAAGTCACTCTTAGCCATCCGCTGGGCTCATGAAGGAGTTCGATCTTAGCCTCAAACGGCACTCGCTCGCCTAACGCCGCGTCCACTTTAGCGCCAGCATCAAGGAGGCCCTCATTTAAAGAGCCAAAAGAGCCTAAATTGAGTTTAACAAGCCCCTGAACGACAAGTCCTGGGATCTCAGGGGCAATCTCCACTCTTAGATCCTTAAAAAGAGCATCCTCTCTGAACTCAAAATCCCTAAAAAATCTCACGACCGAGTGGAGAGTTTTTTGACTCACTCTTGTTTCAAGAAATGGCAAATCCTCATTCCGCGCAAGCGACTGCGAGTCCGAGCGTAGCTTGTTTTCAATCTCACGCTTTGCTTTTATTTGTTCAAGCGTCGCGACACTCTCGCCCTCAAGCTTATTTAGGACCCTCTCAACCTCCCCTGTTGGGTCAGCAACAAACATCGCATCAGAAAGACTGAGCCGCGACTCAACCGTCTCTCTCCACCTCTCGCGCAACTGAGTTAAGCTCCGACTCTCACGTACTGAGAGCTCGAAAAGCCCAAACTGAGCACGATAACGCTCAAGCGCCTCCTCAAGATGCGCTAAGTGGCGCGCATGATCTGTGAGCTCTGCGATTTCTGTCTTACGCGAGTCGAGCAAAAAAATCGCATCCGTCTCAAGGCGACTTCGCAACTGAGCTTGCCAGGCCTCAGAGGGTGCACCAGCGCCGACGACGACATAAAAAACAGTTTCGCGCGTACCTTTTAATCGCATAGGAGCGAAATACCAAAGCCGTAAATCAGCGAGATACTCTGTGTACTCTTCAAGCGCTTTTACAGATTCAAGATTAACAATTTGATCAATCGCAAGCTTTAGCGAGATCGAGCGTGAGCGCTCATGAAATTGAATGTGCTTCTTTTTTAAGTACTCGCTTACGCGAAGGCTGATGTTGGCCTCAGCGTACAGAGTCTCGTTAGCTGCGATCTCCTTGTCTTGCACAAAACGCAGCAACCGAGAGTCTGATAAAAAAGCGGTCGCTACTCGCGACAGAATTGGAAACACATGAATAAAATCCTGATCGTTGATCTGAAGACTTTTAAACTCAAGCGAAAGCGCGTGCTCACGCTCTCTCATCTCGATCCGCGGAACAAAAGCAAACCTAAAATCAATCTCTGTAGCACGAGAGTGCTCAGTGGTTTGCGGATCCACAAGCTGCATGAGCTCCTCAGGCAGTTGGATCGTGCCACTCAGGGAGACTAAGCCATTATTAGGGGAGAGTGCGATAGGGTTTATTTTTTTTATGATCGAAGGCGCGCCCTTGAGCAAATCACCTAAGAGTTGCTGCACGAGTCGTCCAGGCGTCCTCAGCTCGATCAGCGGCTCCTCTGACACCAAAGGTGCGGGCAGTGGCTCCTCAGAGGCGAGAGTGCGCACCTTATCGCTCTCAAGATGAGCAAAACCAAGTACAAAAACGACCACAATCCAGGCGGATGCGCTCAACTTGAGGATCATGGTCTTTTCTCCCGTGACATTTTCATCAGGTCATAAAGAGGATCGCTCTTCGGATCTCCCCTTTTGATCCGAGCCGTGCGATCAAGCTCTATGGAGGTGACTTTTCTAAACCCGCCTCCCGGTAAGCCACCCTGATAGTAAGTGACGCGATTGATTTGCGGATTCTCATACTCTCGTGCGTCTTTAAGACTTAAGACATCGAGCACGGAGAACCCAAAAAACGGCATTCCATCAGGAATCGAGTCCTGATCCGAGAGATTTGCGCCCGAGGTGAGCCTAAGAATTGCGAGCTCCTTATCCTCAATCACTCTTGAAAAAGGTTGATGCGAGGCCCGCAGAAGGAGCGCATAGTACCCCTGGTCATCTTTGACAATCCCACTTCCCTCAAGGTCAAGGGGCTCACCGTTGGGCTCTGCCCCTTCAGGGCGCTTGCGTCCACCTGACGGTGAGCGTGTAGACTCAGAAATCCCAAGTTCCTGCCTACGCGAGATGGAGCGCACCGGATTTGAGCGCTCAAGACGGGCAAAGTACTTTCCTTGCTCAAAGTCAGCGACGAGCTTTTCGGGGATTAACGCATCTCCTGATTGAAGCATCTCAACAGAGTTGTAGTGCGTATGTCCCAAAAGCACGGTGCGCAACCTTGGGTTTGAAGCAAAGAGATGAATCATCTGAAACCCCGAAAACGTGGGATGCCTTTTTCCGCGATTATCAATTGTAGGTAAAAAAAGCTCCTGATCACACTCTCCTGCTTTAGGACCGCTCCGAATCAGATACTCGTTCTCGCAGTCAAACTGAGGGTCCGCGCGCATCCACTCTTGGTTACCGTCGTGAAGGCAGCTGAGTTTTTTCTTTTTACTCATCAAGCTCTCGGGAAGTTTCTCACAGACTGTAGGGTTAAGCACCTCTCCATCAACGTACCGAACGATCGACTCAAGCACGCCACGATAGTCGAGTTGCTTAAAGTAGTACGGATAGTCATGCCCGCTATGCCCTCCGCGGGGATCATGGTGCGCAAGGAGAATCACGTCGTTTTTAAGCGCATCTGCGCGCTCAAGCTCGCGCTCAAGCCACTCCATCTGCCAAGGACTCACCCCACCTCCATAGTTCAGCGTAAACATCGCCCAGCCGCTTCGGCGATGCTGGCGGAGATCAAAGGAGTTTACGTTGATGAACTGGTTCTTGCCATGGATCCAAGATGTATAAAGAGGCCCATAAGTCCTCCTCCACTGATAGAAACCGTCATACAGAGCTAAGTTGCGCTCGGCTTGTGGGAGCTCTTTCCAGTCGCGCATTCCGTTGTGCATTTTTGGGCGCTTCACGTAGCGTCCTAAAAACACATCGCGCGGCACACCTGCGGGAGTGGTACGCGTGGCGCGAGTGTAGCGTTCAAGCTTTTTCCAGGACTCCGCTCCCACGGCTTGAGTGACGATTTGTTTTAGGCTTTTTCCACCAAAAAGCTTTGCAACCGGAGGCACATGACCAAAGGATGCATAGCCATCATGATTTCCTGGCACCAAAAAGATCGGAATCGGCAGGTCACGCAGAGTCTCAACGATCAGGGCAGCTTCTGACTGATAGAGTGTTGCAACTTCTTCTTGCTTAAACGTGATTGGCGATCCGCCATTATGCAGATCGCCATTAAATGTAATGAACTGCGCTCCTCTGACTTGAGGATCATCGGTTGTGCGCACAAACCGAACCCAGTCTCTGAGCTTGTTATAGGTGAGCGCACGATACGACTCACCACCAAAGATGCCCTGCTTTCGATCCGAAAGCGCGATCTGCGTATCAGTCACGTTTAAAACACTGTACTCTCCTCGCTCTGGAGCCTGATCAAATATCCTCACCGCGTTGTACTGAAACTCCGCATGCTCAAATCGACCCTCGGGCGTAAAGTCGAGCCGCAGATCATACAAACCTGGCTCAAGTGCTGCGAGCGAGTTTTGGCCGAAGTAAAACTTAAGTGTCGCTCGCTCAGCCAGTGCAGCCGGCATCCCCTCACTCTCAGCGTGAAGGAGCACTCGCGTCGGCAAGAGCGGCACTCCAGCTCCCATGGGGCGACTCAACATCTCAAGCCACTGGCGCTCCGCACGGGTTGAAAGCGAGAGACGGATTGCAGACAAAAACGCAGGCGTAAGCTCCACATCAAGGTCGCGCTCTCCTTCAATCGATGCTGCAAGTAGAGGCAATCGCATCAGCTCACTTTTGTCTATCCGTAAGACCACCATCAGCGAGTCCTCGAGATCTGAGCGGATGTAGAGATTCGGATTACCGAGAGTCGGGTAGATGAGATTGTCGATCTCTACGCGCGTGTCAAAGCGGCCTGACGAGCTCCGTACGCGTACAGAGGTGGGGAGGACTTGCTCGTTCTCAGTCGGATCGGCATAAAAGATATCCGGTAACACGCGCTCACCTTGCGGCGTGGAGATCTCCCAGGGTTCATCCGTAAGCGCGCTTGCGAGTTTGCGAGCGCCGACGTGCTCTGACTCGGATCGAACTAAAAGTAAAGTGAGCGTACAAGCACTCAAAACCGCTATCGTTTGAATCGCACTTGCACGTAAGCGCAACTTCAACTCACTCCGAGATCGAGATGGGGAGATGCGTGATGACAAGTTTCGCTCCTAGTACCTTTACCCTCTCTTTTATCGACTTTTATCTGCAGAGACTTGATGCAGGCGGCGGATTGACGGGCACTAAAACTCTCAGATAGACTCACGCGCTGTGAGTATGGCGCGATTAGATGCTGATCGCCTCCCGCGATCTCCTCAGTGGTTGACTCCTGCCGTAATTTTGTCGCTAAGCGCTCATCTTTTGGTTTTGTTTTTGCCCTGGGAGCGCTGGCTCTACGCATCTCAACCGATCTCACCCACTCTCCCGATCCAGATGATCGATCAAAGCTCGATCGCAAAGATGCGCAAGGAGCACAAACGACTCCTCCTCGAAAACCGCGTGGCCCCCGAGAGCCCGGATGCCCCCGAAAACGCACGCTTTATTTCCGATCGCAACGTGCGCGTGGAGCGCGTGGAGCGCGCGCGCACGGGCGAAGCGCTTGCGCGTCGAGCGAAGCCCAAAACGGCTCCCGATCTCTCGCAGCTCGGTGTGGGTCTTCAGGCTCCTCAATTACGGCGCCTGATCGAGCCTTTAGACTCACGCGCCGAAAAACTTATTCTCGATCCAGATCTCCCCATTGGTGCGCAAAACATGCTCTCCAGTGTGCGCAGCACCTACTACTCGTTTTTTGCGCGGCTCGAAAAAGAGACGCTCCCCGTTTGGCAGTCGTCGGTGCGGGCGCTTGGGGAGCGGGTCGCGTTCCCGCCGGGTGAGTTCAGCACCGTGATTGAGGTCGTTTTGCGCGAGGACGGCGCGCTTGAGGATATCCGAACTTTGCTCTCCTCAGGTTACACGCAGCTCGATCGGGCGGCCGAAGCCTCCTGGCGCAAGCTCGAGCGCTACCCCAACCCCCCACGCTCCCTCCTAGGAAAGGACGGCCGCCTCCGGATGCGCTGGGGATATAAGGTCATCAGCCAAACGAGCGCGTTCCAGGTCCTCCCGCCCACCCGGCTGGAGTGACTGGCCTAACCCCCTGTAAATAAAGGGCTCCCCTGCTTCCGTGCCCCATCCCCCCTTTTATTCCTGATCTATTGACTCAACAATTATTCGCTGCGACAATTTGGAGTAGACCGGGTGTCCGTGCGCTTTCGGGGAGCGCGGCACATTCAGTTAAGGGTCTGATTTTACGGGGGTTCTCACAATGATCAAGTCCGTCGCTCTTTTGATCGTCACAACTTTTGGTCTTGTTACACCCTTGGCAAACGCGGGGATGGTCCGCACGGTGTACGACGCGCAAGGCAATCCAAAAGTCATCGGAGCACATGACCCCACTCCTCCTGGGTTTACAGGCGAAGGACCTTGGCCTCAACCTCCTGCAGCCGCGGCAGCGAGCGCTGCTCCCCAACAAGGAGTTCCGCCACTCCTGCAAGCTCCATCAAATCAAAATCAAAAACCCAATCTGGTGGAAACCACGCCCTACCTTCTGCAACTGCCTTCTCCTTCTCAAGAGCCAAACTACGTAGAACTTCAACCCACTCACCGGCCTGCAAACCTTGTTGAACTCAATCCACCGCAAGTGAGCGCAAACACGGGTGGCCCTGCACCTACGACACCACCAGCCGCAAAGACGCCTCCAAACTTTTTCGAGAGGGTCGCAGATACCGGAAAAACACTCTGGAATAACATTACTAACCAAAGCACGGGTTTTGACAAGGCATTGAATGATGGAACGAAGCTCATCAACGATCAAAATCAACAAGTAAGAGCATCCATCAACGGAAAAGACTATGATGTCTATCAAGCAACATACTCACAGACCAACTCAAAAGGTGAAACTACAACGGTAACAAGGCACTTCGTACGCGACCCAAGTGGTAATCCAGTGCCCATCACTATTGACGAAAAAAACAACACGATGAATGTTGGCGCTGCCGAAAGGCACTTTGCGCAAATTGAGGCTGAAAACAAATTAAGCACACCTAGTACAGGTACACAGCCTCCAGGTGCACCTCAAAATGATGCAGTAAATGCACTCAGACACGAGATGGAGACTCGCGAAATCCAAAAGGCTGCGCGGGACTATGACGGCCTTGGCAAAAAGTACAATCGAAACTCGGCAATCGGAATGAAGAAAAACGACCCCTGCAAAATGGGCACAGGAATCGATGGGAAATACGAGTGCCAATCGACTGTAGACCAAATTGAAATGGGCCAACTCTCAGATGCACTCGGACAAGTAGCAGGATCCGCAGCCACACAAGTCGTAGGTCAGCAGCAACAAATCAAAGCTCAGGGAAGTGGATCACAGGCAGATGCGATGGAAGGTGCTGCGATCACATCTAAAACCGCAGGCATGGCTCAAGGAGCCAAGGGCATGATGAACATGATGTTCGGAGCAATGGGACTTAAGGCGGCGAGTGACCACAAAAAGAATGCTGAGGAAATTGCAAATGGGTCCGACGCCGGAAACTTCCGCATCAAAGGCGATGTGAAGACCGAAGACATCGCGTCTAAAGGAAACAGTGACAAACAAGTGGGAGCGGTGATTTCAAACGGCGACGACAACTCAGTGAGCGCGAAGATCATTCGAAATTGGGAAATGAATAAGCACTCCGAACATCTGATGGATTGCTCCACTGTTGCGCCACAGCTTCAAGAAGCTTGTAAATCAGCTCGCGAAACTCAAGCGAACACCAAACTTGAGTCCGTGCAAAATGAAGCTGGAATCATCGGATCTGAAGCCGCAGGCGAGCAAGAAGCCATCGCCAAAAAAGCTAAAGCCGCCGGCATCATGTCGATGATGAAAGGCGCCGCAGACGCCATCCAAGCCGCCGGCAACCTCATGGCCGCAAAGGAGTACCAAAAGGCCGCCGATAAACTCCGCGGCAAAGAAGGCGCAGGCGGCATTGGCGGCTACGCGCCTCCGACTTTCGCATTCTCTCCGTCTGGCGCCAGGGGTAACCAAGGTGGCGGCAACATGGGCGGCTTTAACACTGGCTCTGATCAAGCTGCAGTCGCAGGCGAAGTCCTCACCGATCCTAAAAACGACGATCTCGGACAAGGCTTTGGGAGCCCTAAAGATGACACGCTCGCCGGCCCCGGCCCTGCGCCTGGCGCGTTCGCAGCAGGCGGCCCCCAAGGTGGCGGCGGTGGTGGCGGGCTGAGCTTAGGCGGTGGTGGTTCCACGAGCTCCACTCCGCAAGAGCAGGAGCAGCAAGCTGCGATGGCGCAGGATAGCGGGAGTCTAGGCTACAGCGCTGGCGTGTACCGCGGCGGTGGCGGCGGTCGCTCAGGCGGAGGCAGCAAGGATCCTGATATCTCAGGCATGATGGCCGCGATGCTCGGAAAAAAAGAAGACGGAGGCACGAAAAACAGCATCCTCGATTACGGCGGCTCACGCGGTCCCGCAAGCATGAACGAGGGTCTTCTCTCCTCAGATACCGATCTCTTCCAGCAGGTCAGCAAGCGCTACCAGCAAAAAAACCAAGTCGGCGCCGTCGGTCTTAACTAGCTCAAGTTGAGCACGTAAAGGATTTCGGGGGAACTCATGTCAGCCTCACGTAAGCAAAAGTACAGTCACCTCGCGCTCTCGGTTTTTCTATCGGTCGCGCAGCTCTCGCCTCTGAGCGCCCGCGCCGCCGACACCGTTGTCGGTGGGCAGAACGATAGTGCGCGCAATCAGCCGGTCGACATCCAGACCGCCGCACGCCGCGTGAGCGCGGATGCTCAGAACACTGCCTCTCAAGTCAATGCGGCCGATCAGGCCGAAAACGCGGACAAAAAAGACGCCTGTGACGGCGTCTCCATGAGCGACCCTATCAAGGCCGAGTACTGCACCGCTGCTGATCAAGCCGACAAAGCTAAGAACGGCTCGATGATCGGGATGGGCCTGTATGGTGCTGCGGGTGCGATTTGCGCGTACGGTTGCGCGATGGCGTTGTCGACCGCTGGCATAACTCAAGCTTGGGTTGAGCCAGCCTGTACCTACGGATCGATCGGTGCAGCGATCGGAGATACGGTTGTGAATATGGCCATGCAGCAAGATATGGCTGCCGCAACCCAAGGCATGATGGGAGCTGGAATGGCAGCAATGCCGCTCATGATGGGCGGAGGTGAATACGGCGGGGCAGCCAACGAGGCCGCTAAAGCCGCTGTGATGTCAGGAAAGGAGGGCTCATTCGTAGTCGCAGACGGCACTACATTGCACAGCAAGGCCATAGAAGGCGGTGGATTTGACATATATAAAACCGGTGCTGGTGAAGGCGCCAAAACGGAGTGGGTTCGGCAGGGCGCCTCTCCGCAAGAGGCAAAAAACGCGATCGGCGCAGAAAAGGCCCAGGGCTCCAAGAACAAAATGGTGTGCTTCTCGGCGGCAATGAACATGCTCCAAGTCGGCATGAAAGCGATGAGCATGAATAGCGCAAAAGACGCTAAGTCCAACGCCTTAAAAGGTGCGAGCCGCTTAAGTAGCGGAGGCGTCACAGCCCCCTCACTCAACGCCGCGGCCGCGCGCGCGCCCACGATGACGGGCGTTGCACCCGCCAACAACCCCACCGCACAAGCGATCGCAGCCAACCGCTCGCAGCGCTCAGGCGACTGCCGCACACAGTACTCTGTCGGAGGCACGCAAGCGGTCGTCAACTGCGCAAAAAGCGCAGACCCAAGCCTCAAGCACTTTGCAGATCCGCGTTTCGCAGACTCTTACAAAAAAGCTACGGGCCAGGACTTAGGCTCCTACCTCGCAAAACTGAGCGACAGCATGAGCCCCTCAGGAGTCATGCAAGCCGCACTCGGTCCTGCGGGCCAGAACGCAGGTGTTGCCGCAAAACTCAAGGAGACCGAGGGCGCAATCAACGCGGCCCTTGCCAAGCTCCCCTCCTCCGCCGGCTCTTACGCGAGCGGTGGTGGCTCGGGTGGAAAAGCGAAACCCAAAGCCGACGACGACATGAGCAAGATGATGGCCGACATGATGGCCGCGATGACGGGCGAGAAAAAAGAAGACGACAAGGATCCGAACGCGATCCTCGTGTTCGGCGATCGCGTCGCGAAAATGAATCCCGCAACCCTCGAGCAAGACAAGTCCGTCAGTCTCTTTGAGCGCGTGAGCTACCGCTACCAGACCACCTACCGCCGTGGAGATCTCGAAAAACTTCCGTGGGCCACGACCTATAACCGTGAGCTCGCCAATGCGCTTGGAACTGGGACCGCCGCAATTCCACAAGGGACGACCGTGTCCGCGCCTCAATCGCCAAGTACGCGCTCGCCCGCATCGACTCGCTAAATAACACGTAGCGTTAGCTTGATCGCAGATTGCGCGCCCCACTGTTTTTGGGTAGCGTGCAGTCCTTCTCATTTTAGGTGGGCCCGTAGCTCAGTTGGTAGAGCACCACGATGGCATTGTGGGGGTCATCGGTTCGAATCCGTTCGGGTCCACCAATTTACATCTTCCAAACGAGCTTGTTGATCGGTCGATTTTTTTTTACGCACCCCACTGCTCAAGCACAATCAACCCGGCTGACATTGCAGCGATTGCCCAAAGTGCAGGTGAGATCTCTTTTTTCCGCCCTGCAAGCGTGTACAGAGCCGTGTGAGAGAGTAGACCCCACAAGATCCCTTGCGTGATCGAGTACGTTAGCGGGATTAAAACTACAGTTAAAAAAGCCGGTACAGCGTCTTCGATTTTTTTAAGTTTCAACTCACTCACTCCGCGAAACATCAGCGCCCCCACCATCACAAGTACGGGTGCCGTGGCATAGACGGGCACGACCTGGAGGACTGGAGCCAAAAATAGGCACGGCAAAAACAGCAGCGCAGTGACTACAGATGCGCGACCCGTGCGTCCTCCCGCTTCGATGCCCGCCGCACTTTCGATATAGGCCGTGCCTGAGGATGTCCCGAAAACTCCAGAGCCAAGCGACGCTACCGCATCCACAATCAATCCCTCGCGCATGCGAATGGGATCTCCGTTTTGATCCACCAACCCTGTCGCACGCGAGACGCCAACAAAAGTCGAGATCGAGTCAAACAAATCCGTAAACAGCAGCGAAACAATCGTAGGTAAGAGCGCAAGCTTGAGCGCTCCCAGAATATCTAATTTAAAAAACACGCTCTCAAAGTCTGGCGGCGCTATCCAGGTCTCTGGAGCCTTAAGTAGCCCCAGTGCCCAAGCCGTTAGTGTCACTCCAGCAATCCCGACCAAAAACGCAAGCGGACTCTTGCGGCGCACGAGCGCCACAATCACAGCAAATCCAGCAAGCGAGAGCATCGCTTCAGGACCAAACTTGGCTAACTTCACGCTTGTCACAGGGTCAGACATAATGAATCCCGCATTTTTTAACCCAATGAACGTCAGAAACACACCAATCCCGATCGCAACCGCTCCCCGCAAGCCATCAGGGATCGCTCGCAAGATCGTCGCTCGCACTGGAGTGACTGAGATCAGTACCGAGAGCACTCCCGACCAAAAAACCATACCGAGCGCGGTTGGCCATGGCACTTGATTTCCAAGGATCACTGAGTACGTAAAAAAAGCATTAATCCCCATACCAGGCGCAATCGCAAACGGGAGCCTTGCATACAAACCCATGAGTAAGGTCATCGAAAAACAAACCAGCACCGTCGCCGTCAGTACGCCCGAAAAACTCATTCCGGTACCTTCAGTCGCTAAGACCGACGGGTTAACGACCACAATATAAGCCATCGTCAAAAACGTAGTGAGCCCGCCGATGAAATCGCTCTTGAAAGATTTGTTTTTCATTCACTCTTATTGTGAGGCGAATTTAGTAAAACCCACAAGCACCATGTCCGGACTTGAAGCCACCAGAACACGCCTGATATGATTGAGTCAAACGATGGCACATCTCCCTGACCTGATTCGAGATCTCGGCCTGATCCTGATGGCCGCAGCTGCAGTCACTCTTTTGTTTCGAGCTCTAAAGCAGCCTGTCGTCCTTGGATATTTGATCGCTGGGTTTTTGGTGGGTCCTCACTTTGGATTTCTACCCACGGTAAAAGACCAAAAAAGCATCGCCATCTGGGCTGAGATTGGCGTGATTTTCATGCTCTTTGGGTTGGGGCTTGAGTTTAGCTTTCGAAAGTTAAGTCGTGTCGGAAAAAGCGCCTCCATCACTGCGATCTTTGAGATTCTCCTTATGCTGGGGCTTGGAGCTCTGACAGGCCAAATCCTGGGCTGGTCTAAGATGGATAGTCTTTTTTTGGGGGCAATACTCTCGATCTCTTCCACTACGATCATTGTGCGGGCTTTTGATGAGCTTGGACTTAAAGCGCGCAATTTCGTGAATTTAGTTTTTGGAGTACTGGTCGTTGAGGATTTGCTCGCGATTTTGCTGCTCGTGATCTTGAGCTCGGTTGCAGTGTCTCAGACCTTGGGTGGGAGTGAGCTTTTAGTCTCGGTGTTTCGAGTTGGATTTTTTCTTATCCTGTGGTTTTTGCTCGGCATCTATTTGCTCCCAAGTCTTCTAGGTCGAATGCGCACTCACATGTCCGATGAGACGACTCTCATCGTGGCACTTGGGCTTTGCTTGATGATGGTCGTTGTTGCTACCGAAGCAGGTCTCTCCGCAGCGCTTGGCGCGTTTGTGATGGGCTCGCTCCTTGCTGAGACGCGCGAAGGGCGCAGGATCGAGCATCTCATCCATCCTGTAAAAGATCTTTTTTCGGCAATTTTTTTCGTCTCAGTCGGCATGCTGATTAATCCTACTCTTTTATGGCAGCACATCGACTCGATCCTGCTCATCACGATGGTCGTGATTGTTGGAAAGTTTATCAGCACTGCGCTTGGAGCTCTCCTCTCGGGCCGCAGCGTCAGGCACTCGGTACAAGCCGGGATGAGTTTGGCGCAGATCGGGGAGTTTTCGTTCATTATCGCAACACTAGGCGCGAGCCTTAAAGTCACAAGCGACTTTCTCTACCCGATTGCAGTCTCCGTCTCTGCAATCACGACCTTTACGACTCCCTATCTCATTCGTTGGGCTGATCCGTTGCATGCGTGGATCGATCGACGCCTGCCGACGTCGGTCAAGTCATCGCTCTCCCGCTACGAGGCCACCATGTCCCGAACAAGTGAGAGCCGCATTCTCTCAATCCTCTGGCGTGCGTATGGCTTAAAGATGGTGCTCAATACGGTACCCATTGTGGCAATCACCTTCGCGATGAGGCGCTACGCACTTCCCTATGCAGAACGCTGGCTGAGTGATCTTTGGCTCCCTGCGCGTCCCGCAATGCTTGGGATCACGCTCGTGCTTTGTGCGCCTTTTCTTTGGGCTGTTTTTATCGGCATTCGCGCACACGCAAGCGCCTACTCTCGTGAGATCACCGAGCAGCTTCGACGTTTGCAGATCGGTGTGGTGATGGTCCGCTTTGTTACTGGTGCAGCACTTGTGGGGTTTATTCTTTCTAATTTTAGCTCTGTCCTTGCGTTCTCTGGGGTCGTCGTCACTTCACTTGCTGCACTGGGGGTAGCGTTTTTCTCGCGGTTTTCGGAAACTCTCTATCGCGGGATTGAGCGCAGATTTATCTCAAATCTTACCGAAAACGAACGCCTCGAACTTGAGCGCAAAGCTGCGCTCCCTGAGCTTGCGCCTTGGAGTGCCACCCTTGCGGAGTTCACGCTCTCGCACAGCTCACCTTTTGTCGCAAAAGCCCTTCAAGACTGTCAGCTCAAAGAGCGCTTTGGCGTTACGATCGCAATGATTGAGCGCGGACATGCGAGGATCTTGGCGCCAAAAAGAGGCGAGATCTTGCTTCCGGGTGATCGTCTTTACTTGATTGGCACTGACGAGCAACTCGCAAGTTCTCGCCCCCAGATCGAGAGCGTGACTCCGATCACGCTTGCCCCTGTGGATCCTAATTTTGGTCTTGCTTCTCTACAGCTTCAGAGCACTGATCCGTACGTGGGTAAAGCGATTCGAGACTGTGGTCTTCGCGAACAGCTTCACGCTTTGATTGTAGGGATCGAGCGAAACGGAAAACGCATCCTCAACCCAGACTCTGCACTGAAGCTAGAGTCTGGAGACCTTCTGTGGATTGTGGGAGATCGAGGAAAGTTAAAAAAACTGTCTTCCCTCGAGGGTGGACAGCCCTCTATTGATAAACGATCTCAAAACGCCTGAGGAGTTGCTCTTGTTTTGGGTTTTTTAGAAGTTCCTCAGTCGGAAACTGGATGCGACGCTTGAGCCGATACCAAGGCCTCACCTGAAATCCTGGTTGATCAAAAGACGACAAGCTATCATCGCGAATGCCGACTTTTCCCGCACGTAGAGCGGAGAGAAACTCCTCTTCCGTTGCGACTCGAGTGCCCAGATTTCCTGTCAAAAGCGCAAGCCAACCCCATTCGTGCCAGATATTTCGATGCGGATCGAGCATCACGATCTCCGTGTGAGCCCTTGAGTCGATGAAAGCCTGAAACTCATGGGTGTCTTTTTCGCCCAGAGCATGCACCCCTGTGCGTACACCCAAAACAATAAAAACCGCAGCAAGCGCCGAGTACCGCCAAGAACCAAAAACATAAAACGCGCTTGCACAAACAAAAAACAACGCAAGAAGTGTGATCGCAAAAGGCGCAACCAATCGCGAAATTCCAAGCGCATACACCAGCACCATCGCAGCAATCAACAAACTCAGCGCAATCAATCGATAACTCCAACGACTGGGCTCTTTTTTGGCACACGCAAAGTCAAGCCAAAGTGCGAGAACAGGAGCGAGCACAAAGAGATACGTTTCGGTGCGATAAGGAAAGAACGAGAAAAAAACCGCAGCCGGCAGACTCCAAGCTAAAATCAAAGTCCACTGCTCTTTCGGAATTTTTCGAGCCCCAACAAACGGCAAAAACAAAACCGTTGGCAAGCTCGCCACCACGAACGCACCCCACATCTGAAGAGCCGTACTTCCATTGCCTGTGATTTTTTGAATGCTTTCATAGCGGACGTAGACGTCGAGAAACTTTTCACGATCGACGACCCAAATCGCAACAAACCACGAGGCCCCGACCAAGACTCCGAGCGCAGGAGCGAGCAGATGATGAGTGCGCGCTTTTTTCCATGCGGATCTTAAAACCGAAGGATTAAAAGCAAGATAGACTCCAACCCCTAACGCCCAGAGCACTGAGTGCAGAGGACTTTTAAGCAGCGAGAGAAGTCCGCCAAGCACCCAAGCCCCATAAACAAAACCGACTCCCCCCCCACGCAAAGCTCGCAGGATCATCCACCATGCACCAGAGCTTAGGAGCACTAAGTAAATCTCCATCTGAGCACTCAGTCCGTACGTGAGAGCGCCAAATGTTCCCGCAAACAAAAGCGGACTTTGCGTAGGGCGGACTTTAAACTCTCGAGAAATCGCGCTTAAAAATGCGCAAGTCCCCACAAGCGCAAGAATCGACGGCAGAATAGTTGAAAAATGTGAGATCCCCAAAATCTTCCAACTCACAATCGTGATCCAGTATTGAAGAGGAGGCTTTAGGTAGTTGGGCTCACCAAAAAGCTGCGGCTGCAGCCAAACGCCTGCTCGACTCATCTCTTGGGCGATGGAGATGTAGGTTTTCTGATCCCCCGTGAGCAAAACCGAAGAGAGCCAGACAAAGATGATGTACGAAAAAGCGATCCAAAGGAGAGGGAGTCTTAATAGGGTTCGAGCCATTGAAAGCCCCGGACTTTAACCCTGTTAGAGCTCAAGCGGTAATAAAACTAGATCCGCTCTCAAGCTGTAGGCACCCCCCCCCCCTAGTGCCATAACGAAACCGGCCCAAATGACACCAGTCGTCGCTTTAGCCCCAGAGCCCCCTTGGGCTAGAGTGACAGTTTTTCTGCCCTAAGTTTATGTAATCAATGGCAAATACGGCGCTCCAGCTCTCTGGCCCTAGCCTTGCTCAATGGAGCCACCGTTGTGCCTGTATTCACTGTGGCAGTGCTCGAATACGGGAATGTGAAAAAACGTGAAAGGTAACTTTGACTATGAAAAAGCTCGTCGCTCTGTTGTCTTTGGCGCTCTCGTCTCAAGCATTGGCAGTAAACAATGTCCGCTTAGGCGTTCCCTCCTACGGCGGAAACGGATGCCCCGCCGGCTCGGCTTCGGCGACCCTCGCTCCCGATGCATCAAGCCTCTCGCTCCTGTTTGATAGGTACATACTTGAAGCCGGTGGATCGACAGGCCGTACGATCGATCGTAAGTCGTGTAACGTTGCGATCCCTGTGATCGTGCCCCAAGGCTATCAAGTGAGCATTTTCCAAGTCGACTACCGCGGGTTTAACGGCCTTCCTGCTGGAGCGCGATCCCAGTTTAACGTCGAGTACTTCTTTGCAGGTTCACGCGGACCACAAGTGCAGCGCTCGTTTCAGGGCCCTCAGGCTCAAGACTTCATGATCCGCAACACACTCGTTGCTGAAACCCTAGTCTGGTCTCCTTGCGGCGCTCAAGTCATCTTACGCGCTAACACCAACATGAACGTCACCAACAGCAACCGTAGCGCCGTAGCGCTCTCCACGCTGGACTCAATCGACATCTCTGCAGGGATTGTCTACGGTTTTAGCTGGAGAACTTGCCGCTAAACGGCTTCCCCAAAAAAGACGTCCTCGTGTCTAAAACACCCCCGATTGCCCCTACAAAGGCCGTCGGGGGTTTTTTTATGTCGTGCAAGTCATGCCATACACAACAGACGGGTCGAGCATCCGCCATTTGAGCTGCCCATAGTAGTAAGGGATATTGCTCACAGGAGTGCGCCGAGACTCCACTCGCAAACTCATTCCCCGACCTCGGTAGTACTTCGCATCGGGTCGCGACTCATCTACCGAAGTAAGATCAATCAAAATCGGAAGCGTGCTCTCATCTCCGTTTACCGCAGTGGAGCTTGCGTAGATGGGACGATCATTTAAATCGACTAAGATCTCTAAAGTCAGATACTTCGTTGCGCTCGTAAAATAGTAGCAGCGAAACCGGACATTAAGACTGTCGTCCTTTAGCTCGGCACGCGCCAGATCAGCCCCAAAAAACAGAGCGATCGCGCAGAGGGCCACCCAGAGTGAGGAGCGAGCTTTTGACATTGCGGTGTCGGGCTTATGCCGCACTTCCTGGCGCGTCAAGAAGCTTTGTCACTCCGCTTGAACCCAAATCTCTATTCTTCGATTTAAAGCTTGTGCAGGCTCTGACTTGCCTTCGGCCGCGGGCTTTGATGCGCCGCGTCCAGACACACTTAGCCGCTGAGGGTCAAATCCCAAGCGTCGCTCCCAATCCCTCACCACTCCTAACGCGCGCTCGCTTGAGAGACTCCACAAGTCTCGTACGCCTGGGAGCTTCGCTTCGTGAGAATCGGCATGTCCCTCTACTTGGATGGCGTATCCTGAGGCCTTGAGCGTCCCCGCTACTTGATCAAAAAGCGGGAGGAGATCCGGGGCGATCAAAGCACGCCCCGGCTCAAAGAGCTCCGGCATTGAGAGCTTGAGCACGAGCCCCTGGCCCTGCAGCAGGACCCTCGCGCGCTCCTTCGCCTCCACAGGCAGTGAAAGCGCTAAGCTCTCCTCAAGTTGCTCTTTGAGACTCTCCATCTCAGGAGGCGTCTCGGGAGAGGACTTGCGCTCCTCAGTGGGCGGTGCTCCGCGATCCCACTCCATCGAGTCGTCGGTCGTAGGAGCTGAGGGAGGAGCATGAAAAGCTTTTTTCATGCTCTCTGCGACTTGGCGCATTTTTTTAAGATCCGTTTGCGAGATCGCGTACATGACCACAAAAAACGCGAACAAAAGCGTGATGAAGTCTGCATACGACACCAACCAGCGTTCGTGATTTTCTGGCTCGGATTTACGCCTCTTACGCGCCAACGTCTTTTACTCCTGGAGCGCTTTTTCTCAGTCGCTCTTCGACGTAGACTTCAAGTTTTTCGCGCAAGAAATGGGGATTTAAACCCTCCTGAATCCCCGTGACACCAATCTTAATGATCTCTTTTGAAAGGGCGCGAATAGCGGCTTTGCGCTTAAGTTTTGATCCAGCAGGGATCAAAAACAGATTCGCAATCCCTACTCCATAAACCGTCGCGACAAACGCCACTGCGATGCCTGAACCGATTTTCGAAGGATCCTCCAGCTGCGACATCACGTGGATCAAACCTAAAACCGCACCAATTATCCCAATCGTCGGAGCAAAACCGCCCGCGCTCTCATAGACTTTCGCTGCGGCCTCCTCCTCTTCGAGCGCGTGATCGATCTCGGCTTCAATGATCTCGCGCACGGCCTGCGGCTCGTAGCCGTCGATGACATACTTCAGAGTTTTTCGTAAAAGAGGGTGAGAGATTTTTTCGCGCTGCCCTTCGACGGCGAGTACTCCCTCTTTTCGAGCGATCGTAGCGATTTCAACGATCTGATCAATCAGACGCCTAAAATCTGATGTCATCTCTCCAAAAAGAGTCGGAAACGCGCGCACCGCACGCAGGACATCTTGCGTTGGAAACGACACGAGTGTCGCTCCGAGCGTGCCACCTAAAACAATCAGCGCCGCTGTGGGCTGAAGGATTTGCGAGAGATGTCCTCCTTCGAGCACTTGACCCACCAAAATAGCGGAGACTCCGATCAGGAGACCCAAAAACGTTGTCAGGTCCATTCGCTACACCACTCCTTGCGCCATCACTGAGCGTCGCCAAACCCGGATCTGCTCGCTTAAACGCTCGGGGGTTTCTAAGACCAGAAGCTTAACTCCGTTGGTGAGTGTGATCAGCGTGTCTGGCGTGGACTCGACCGTGAGGATGAGGTCGGGATTCAAAAAAAACTCCACTCCACTAAGTCGATGCAATGGGATCATGCGCGAAACAGAGTGTAACCCCCAAAATCAACGTGTCAAATCCTTGCGACACCCGATCGCTCATGGGAAACTCTCTCGCGCAATGACCCTAACCACCGAAGTCCGCGGATCCCGAGCGGTCTACCGCAAAGCTCCACTCCGCCTCCGCCTGCTCTCCACACTGCTCGACGCTGCGTGGGTGATCCTTCTGTACTGGGTGGCGGTACGATTTCTTGGAGTCTCACCCTATCCAAAACTCGGGGTAATCGCTGCATTCGCTGGACTTTGCGCTTTGGCGTGGAGTGTTCAGATTGCCACTTTGGGAGCGTCGCTTGGGCAGAGGACCTTAGGGCTTCAGTACTTGAACTCGCAGCTTAGGCCTCTACGCTCACCGCGCAACCTCTTAACAGCACTCTGGTTTCGCGTCGGTAAACGCCGTCGCTCACCAGCCCTCTATACGCTCACTCAAAAAGAGCGTCTCACGTCGGGAGCATCGATTTTTGCGTGGGGGCTTGCCGTAGGGCTCCCGGGGTTTGCGATCACGCAGGTCGTCTTACTCTTTCAAGAACATCCTCTCACTCGATCCGTGCGCTCGATGGAGATTCCGCGGTTTTCCGTCAGTGAGAGCTCAAACCCGACGGAGTGGAAAACACTGCCCTTTTACTACGCACTCACCCCGCTTCCGACGCGCTTTGAGGGAGATCCAGTGCTTTTTGCACTTCCTTACCAAAAAGGCCCTCCGAAGGATTTTTTAGGCAAGCTCATCGCGCGCTGGAAGATCCCTGATGTGCGTTTAGTGATCGAAGGCCCGAAGACTCCCGAGCGCACGGCCACTCAAGAGGAGCTTCGGCACTGCCTTCTCTCAGGGATCCTCGAGTGCTGGGCTTTGCGCGAGTCCGCACTCAAGCGACACTTAGAGGAGCTGCGCGAGTTTGGAGCCTCCCACTGGGAGCTCTCGTGGTTTGAAGTGAGTAATCCTGTTCTGCCGACTTCTGAGCGACCGCAAGGAATCTATTTTGCGGGCTGGGATCGATCGCGCAATCGCGTACAGGAGCGCTGGATTTTGATCAATAAACAAGGGCGCCACCAAGCTCTGATCCTAGAGCGCGACTTGCAGGCGAGTGGTGAGCTGGCCTCAACCCTCCTGCGCCAGAGTATCGGTGGGATGCAGCTTTTAGGTGATTTAAGCGCACCGCGTGCGTTTGTCGCAGGCCTCATCCAAAACATCAATCTCTCCTCACTCGAAGGCGAGAAAGACGCTTGGCGACTTGCAATCGAGCTTGCCGAAGTTCAGTCAATCCTGCTCTCTCAGATCAGCGTAGACCCTAAGGAGATTGAGCCGTTCTTGCACCTGGCCGGTACATCGCTCTATCTTTTGAAGCAATCCTTACGTACGCGCAAGAATCCACCTGCCGGCATGTCACCAGTTAAGCTAGGACTCTTAGAAGAGTGGACTGCAGCCCTTAAACCTTTGATCCAGTCCTGTTTGAGATATGCACAAGACATCGATCCGAAAGACGCCAATACGCTTCGGATCGAGCAGATCTGGCTTGAAGCGCAGCGCCTCTAACTACCAGCCCAAGACGTACGCAAACACGAGCGGCGCCACAATCGTCGCATCCGACTCGATGATGAATTTCGGCGTATCGGGACCGAGCTTGCCCCAAGTGATTTTTTCGTTCGGGACCGCGCCCGAGTACGAGCCGAACGACGTCGTCGAGTCGGAGATCTGGCAAAAGTAGCCCCAGAGCTTGGTCGGACGCTGGAGGTCTTGCTCGAGCATCGGTACGACGCAGATCGGGAAGTCGCCCGCAATCCCGCCACCGATTTGGAAAAATCCGATCGACTTGTCTTTGGTCTGAGCAGTGTAGGCTTCGGCAAGCCAGGTCATGTACTCGATGCCCGAGCGCACGGTGTGCACGTTCTTGATCTCACCGGTAAGACAGTAGGATGCGTAGATGTTGCCCAAAGTCGCATCCTCCCAGCCTGGGACGACGATCGGAATATTCTTTTCTGCGGCCGCCAGCATCCAAGAGTTCTTAGGGTCGATCTCATAGAACTTCTCGAGCTCGCCTGACTTTAAGATCTTGTACATAAACTCATGAGGGAAAAACCGCTGCCCTGCTTGGTCGGCTTTTTTCCATTCTTTCAAGATCACTGACTCAATTCGGCGGATCGCCTCACCCTCCGGAATGCAGGTATCCGTGACACGGTTCATGTGCTGCTCAAGGAGCTTTTGCTCATCTTCGGCCGTCAAGTGGCGGTAGTGCGGGATGCGCTTGTAGTGCGTGTGCGCGACGAGATTAAAAATATCTTCTTCGAGGTTCGCCCCCGTGCACGAAATCATGTGCACCTTATCCTGGCGGATCATCTCAGCAAGCGAGAGTCCGAGCTCCCCTGTGCTCATCGCACCAGCGAGCGAAACGAGCATCTTGTTTCCTTGCGCAAGATGCCGGTTGTAACCCTCAGCCGCATCGACTAGGGCGGCTGCGTTAAAGTGGCGGTAATGGTGCTTAATGAACGCGCTAACAGGGGACTTGGATTGAGTGTGCATCGACATGGGGGCAGAGCTACCACCCTAGGACGCCGGTTTTCAAGCCAATACGACTACCCGCGCATCATCTCGAGGCGCGCGATGCGATCCTCCAGAGGCGGGTGCGTTGAGAACATTGCAAGCCAGCTGCGCTTGGTTGAGATCTGAAGCGCTTGCATCGCCGGACTTGCGTGCTCCGGATCTCGGATCTGCTGATTGCGGCGGAGAGCTTCAAGTGCCGCGATCATCGAGTCACGTCCCATGAGTCGCGCGCCTCCTGCATCCGCCCGAAACTCCCGGTAGCGCGAAAATGCAGCAACGACCATCGTGCCTAAGATCATAAAAACAACCTCAAACACCAGCGTGAACACCATCTGAAGTCCGTAACTCGCGCCAGCATTATCGTTGTCGCGATTTCCGCGCATCGCGTTTGCAAGAGCGAACGCAAGGACACGAGCGAGAAACATTGCAAACGCGTTCACAATCCCCTGAACCAGCGTCATCGTGACCATGTCGCCGTTGGCGATGTGCGCGACTTCATGCCCGATTACACCTTGCATCTCCGAGCGACTCATCCGACGCAGGAGGCCAGTAGAGACGGCTACAAGGGAGCGATTTTTTGTGGGTCCTGTGGCAAACGCATTAAGCTCGGGCGAGTCATAGATGCCGATTTCAGGGAGCTTCGAGAGACCGGCCGCTTGAGCGCTCTCTTTGACTGCTTGAACGTACTCTTGCAGCACGGGGTCTGCCGTGTTGGGATCCACAAGCTTCACGCCCATCATCATCTTGGCCATCACGCGCGACAGCCCAAGCGAGATGAAAGCTCCGCCCATCCCCCAGACCAGGCAAAAGATCGCGAGCTGCTCATAGTCCATGCCGTAAGCGTTGAGGTAGGGCCTCACACCGAGCATCGAGAGCACAAAGGTAATCGTGACCATCACCAGAATGTTGACTGCCAGAAAAAGAAAGAGCCTTTTGAACATTGCCATGGCCAAAAGATGCGCATGATCTGCCGTCTCGTCAAGAATTTTCGTGATGCGTCAACGTATCGAGATGCTATGCTTTCGCCACTAATCATATGATGAAAAAACTCGACTCGTTTCAAACGCACAAGACGCTCTCTGTGGCCGGTAAAACTCTCAAGTACGCCTCTCTCACTGACTTTGAGAAGCGCGTTCCCGGCAAAGTGTCTCGCTTGCCCTTTTCCATGCGCGTTTTGCTTGAGAACCTGCTCCGCAACGAGGACGGCATCGCGTTTCGCAAACAAGACATCGAAGCGATAGCAAACTGGAACCCCAAAGCCACACCCGACACTGAGATCCAGTTTATGCCTGCGCGCATTTTGCTCCAAGACTTCACGGGTGTTCCAGCGGTCGCCGATCTTGCGGCGATGCGAGGTGCGATCAAACGTCTGGGCGGAGACCCTGCGCGCATCAACCCACTTCAGCCCGCCGATCTCGTCATCGATCACTCGGTACAGGTTGATCATTTTGGTACGAAGGACGCATTTCAAAAAAATGCAGATCTCGAGTTCTCACGCAACGAGGAGCGCTACGAGTTTTTGCGTTGGGGCCAAAGTGCGTTCCACAATTTCTCTGTCGTTCCTCCTGACACGGGCATTGTTCACCAAGTGAACCTCGAGTTTCTCGCAAAAGTCGCATGGACTGGGACCGTGGGTCAGGACACTTGGGTGTACCCCGATTCTTTAATTGGCACTGACTCACACACCACAATGATCAATGGCCTAGGTGTGGTCGGATGGGGAGTCGGCGGGATTGAGGCTGAGGCGGCAATGCTCGGGCAACCTGTGACGATGCTCATCCCCGAAGTCGTAGGGTTTAAACTTACAGGCAAACTTCCGGCCGGAACGACCGCGACTGACTTGGTCCTCACCGTCACGCAACTCCTCCGCAAAAAAGGCGTTGTCGGAAAATTTGTTGAGTTTTTCGGGCCCGGCCTCTCAAACCTCACTCTTGCCGATCGAGCAACGATCGCCAACATGGCGCCCGAGTATGGTGCAACGATCGGGATCTTTCCGGTCGACTCGCAGACGACTGACTACCTGAAACTCTCTGGACGCACCGAAGCTGCCGCGATCTGTGAGGCGTACTTTAAAGCTCAAGGCATGTGGTATGACCCATCCGCGAAAGAGCCCGAGTTTTCTGACACCTTGGAGCTTGATCTCGGAAAGGTTGAGCCCTCGCTTGCAGGTCCTGCACGTCCCCAGGATCGCGTCGCCCTCTCCTCAGTGAATAAGTCTTTCGAAGCGGCGCTTCCGACATTGATGCCAAAGGGCGCAACACCCGCTGACTCCGGCAACTCCGTGCGTACGACCCAAAACGGTGAGACATTTGAGCTCACGCACGGCTCAGTTGTGATTGCCGCGATCACCTCATGTACAAACACTTCAAATCCCACGGGCCTCATTACCGCGGGACTGCTTGCAAAGAACGCGGTTGAAAAGGGACTTAAAACAAAACCTTGGGTCAAAACATCACTCGCGCCTGGATCAAAGGTCGTGACGGACTATCTTACGACCGCCGGACTGATGCCAGCGCTTGAGGCGCTCAAGTTCCACCTGGTCGGCTACGGCTGCACGACATGCATCGGAAACTCGGGTCCCCTCTCTGACGAAATCACAGACTCCATCACCCGAGGTAAGCTCGTCGTCTCGAGCGTGCTGTCTGGAAATCGCAACTTTGAAGGTCGGATCAGCCCACACGTTCGCTCGAACTTTCTTGCTTCACCGGCCCTTGTCGTCGCATATGCGCTCGCAGGCTCGGTAAAAATCAACCTCACAACGGATCCGCTCGGCACGGGCAAGGATGGAAAACCCATCTACCTCAAAGACATTTGGCCGACAAACGCTGAAGTCGATGCGCTCGTCAGGGCGAACGTCACCTCAGAGCTTTTTAAAAAGAGCTACTCGGACGTGTTCAAGGGCGACTCACGCTGGCAGGCGATCCAGTTCCCCTCCGGCGATCTCTACAAGTGGGATGCACAATCGACCTACATTAAAGAGCCTCCGTTTTTTAAGACGATCGAAAAAAACCCATCCCCCGTCACGGACATCGTGGGTGCGCGCTGCCTTGTCTTACTGAAGGACTCCGTCACGACCGATCACATCTCGCCTGCTGGAGATATCTCGAAGTCCTCACCTGCAGGTCAGTACTTGCAGTCCCTTGGAGTATCACCCTCCGATTTCAACTCCTACGGCGCACGCCGCGGAAACCACGAAGTCATGATGCGCGGGACATTCGCAAACGTGCGTCTAAAAAATCAGCTCGTCCCTGGAGTCGAGGGCGGTGTGACAACCCACATCCCTTCAGGAAAGCAGATGTCGATCTATGACGCCTCCATGCAGTATCAAGCGGATCGAATTGCGCTCATTGGAATTGCAGGAAAGGAGTACGGCACTGGCTCCTCACGCGATTGGGCTGCAAAAGGAACGATGCTTTTAGGGATCCGCGCAGTGATTGCAGAAAGTTTTGAGCGTATTCACCGCTCCAATCTGGTGGGCATGGGTGTTTTGCCGCTGCAGTTCTTAGACGGTGAAAATGCAGAAACCCATGGACTCAAAGGCAGCGAGAGCTTTGAGATTCGCGGCATCACCGAGCTTAAGGCGGGCGGAACACTTCTGGTCAAAGCATCCGACCCCGCAGGTCAGCAGAAATCGTTTCAAGTAAAGGTGCGCGTCGATACTCCCAATGAGCTTGAGTACTACCGCAATGGCGGGATCCTCCCCTACGTCCTGCGACAAATGCTGAAAGGGTCAGCATGAGTACAAAAAAAGCAAAAAACAACGAGTCAATGGAGCGAGTCAAAAAACTCGAGCTCATTCAACGCTCGCTCGGAATCCGGCATAAACTCAAAGTCCACGAAAGCATGAAAGCTCCCGAGACTCACGAAGATCTTGCGATCATGCTTTTGGCCAAGTGGGAGCTTGAGGACGAGCTCCGCGCAATCGAAAACCTGATCGAACTCTCACGCGCTGAGAACGTTGCGAGCAAAAAAGAGCTCATCGAGCAGCACATCGTCCAAGGAAAACCGCTGAACAAAAAAAAGGGGCGCTAATCTGCGCGGGGGACTTTCCGCCAACTAGAGCCGCTGGCAAACTCCCCCCACACAGCGCTCTCCCGCTGAGCAGTCAAAGTTGTTGTAACATTGCCAGATTTTGGGCTCGCATCTGCCGCGCAAGCAATGCTCCGAAGGCATGCAGTCCCATGAGTCGCGACAACTCTTAAGAATCGCTTCAATCTCAACCTCAGCCCTCTCTCCGTGATCCAACCCCTCCGACCCAAACGAGCTCGAAGTTGGCACCAAAACCAAGAGCAAAGCTAAAACAAAGCCTAAGCGTCGCATCCGTACACTCCCTTAAATACGCACAGCGTTATCACATCGAGCTTGAGCCGTAAAGAGCCGTCCCTTAGCCTTAGGTAAATAGGAGAATTTCATGATGAAAACACTAGTCTCTGCACTGACGCTTGGATGCATTTTAGCGATTCCCTCTTTCGCCGCCGACCCAAAAAAGGCAAAAGGATTTTTGCCTGAGCCTAAGACCTTCTCAATCGATACCAACGCCTCTCAACTCAACTGGAAAGCCACCAAAGTCACAGGCGCTCATGAAGGCTCCATCAAACTCAAGAACGGAGCGTTTCAGATGTTTAACGGTGAGCTCAAAGGAGCGGAGCTTGTCGCTGACATGAATTCGATTGATGTCACTGACATTCCGCGCACCAACTCTTCACACGCAAAACTCATCGGTCACCTCAAATCTGATGACTTTTTTTCAGTTGCTCAAAACCCCACTGCCACACTCAAGGTCAACAAGATCACCGCACTCACGACGCCAGACAAAGATGCAAACACTCATACTCTTGAAGGACTGATGACCATCAAGGGAGCCACTCATCCCATCAAGTTTCCGGTCAAGTTTGAAGCCGAGCGCACCCAAGCTACGCTCTCTGGAATAGCGACACTCGATCGTACGATCTGGAACATCAAGTACGGCTCAGGGAAGTTTTTTCAAAATTTAGGCGACAAAATGATCCATGATCCATTTACGATTGGATTTAAGATTCTAGCAAAAAGTCAGTAAGCAATTCAGTTAAGGCGCACGGGGAGATGCTTCAGTGGACTCACCACTTGAGCGCTCCCCGAGCTCATCGATGCCTTCTTTTCCGATTTTTTTAATCAAATCGGTTCTCTTGTTTACCTCATCTAAGCTCTGGACAAGTTTATCATCTGAAGCCCTCACTTTTGCTTTCCCAAAAGTGACATCTCGCTTGAGAAAATTGTGAACACTCTCCACTTGTTTTTGTACGGGCTTAAATCGTTCGCTCAGTTGCACTCCGCGGTTTGCGACATCGACACTCTGCTTTGTCGCCGCAACCAAGTCGATCCCCGCCTGCGAGCACCGACTAATGGCCTGCGCCATCTGCGACTCCATGACTGCTGCCACTCCATCGCTCGCCTCCCCTGCGCGCGTCACTGAGTCAAGACACTCTTGCGCGCCCGCCACTCCTGCACGGACTGCTTTTTGAGCAAAATAAATCGCAGAGCCCACTTGGACACCTTGAGCAACTTTTTGAGCAGCACCCGAGGCTGCGATTCTTTGCGCGACTGCGATGGACTTTCCGAGTACCGCAGTTTTTTGTGTCAGTGCAGCGGCACGCGCGGCCTGAACTCCACCCGCAGCGCCACCGGAGAGCGCTCCGATAACTGCGCTCTTAAAAGCGCTCTCAAACGTATCTCCTGCCTGATCTACAAAGGCCTCTGCAGCGTAACAAAAAGGGTTCCCCCCCTCAGTGAGCGAGCGCGCGACCGTTGCAGTCCCAACCTTCAGCGCACCCGCCGTAAGGTCGATCAGCGCTGCGCTTCCGGCCGCACTTGAAGCAAGTGTCGCTGTTGCAGCAAGAGAGCTTGCGCCTGACGCACTTGAAACGAGCGCAACTCCTGAAAGTGCACCGAGTCCCGTCAAAAGCCCTACCGCACCCCAAGTCGCTCGAATCGCGCTATCAATCTGCGAAAGCGCCTTAGACTGATTTTGAGCATCGAGCTTTGAAAGCTCAAGCGAGAGCCGCTGGATCTCGGCCATTTTGCCTGACTCAAGCCCCAAACGCCTTAGTTCGTTCACCGTATCTCGTAAACGATCTCCACGCGCTCTCCAATCTGCCTCATCCTCAGTGATGCTCGGTTGCGCTCCAAATCGCTCTCCGATCCCAGCGACGATGTTACTTGAAGTATTTGCCCAAGCGTTCATGCGTTTTGAGGCGGAGACATATTGAGGAATCTGCTTTTCTAAAGACTCCAGTCGCTGATGGACACTCCGCTGATACTGCTCAATCGGCATGACACTCATGCGACAGAGGCGCCGATCCTCCTGCCACTGCTTTAACGCTTGGGCGCTTCGGGGGCGACTCTGCGCGACTACTTCTGCACATTTCTCTGGAGACCCCAGCGGCGGAAGATAGGCATACCCTTGATGGACGATCACCTCTTGCCGCCTCATATCTCTGAGACCGGCAAGAACTTCTGGAGGAAACACCTCTAAAAGACCTGTCACTCGTTTTGGATCCTGGATCAGTTGACGCAAGTCCATTTCACTGAAGTCAATTCGGCCGCGCTCATCCACTCGTGCCTGCCGCACTCCCTCAGGCGAGTGCATCTCTGCAAAAAGCTGCTCTCTTAGCCCTGAGTATCTCTCAGAGAGCTCACTAAATCCGCGTCTCAACTCACCTTGAGACTTACCGGAGAGCTGAGCTAGAGAGGCGATTTCCGTCTCACTAAGAGACTGCCCTGCGAGGGCTTTTCCTCGAATCCACTGATCAAGCTCTTGTGCCAATGTAAAAATCGCAAGCGCCTTTGCTTGCGGGAGTCCACGAGGGTCCGCACTGATCCGACTGAGCTCAGAGAGCAGCTCAGAGACACTTCGTGCAGAACTTCGGGAGTCGCCGCGAACGAGCCGCTCTTTGATCTCTGACGCAGCAGTTATGACTGCGATTTCTTGAGCGGAGTTGAGCTTGGACTCACAGCCTTTTTTTGCAAGCGATTCGTTGAGCTGATTGATCGCGTCAATCTGCGCTCCTGAGATTGGAGCCTGCGCAAAAGGACGTGCGCAGGTCTCCCCTGAAAGGGCAGGAGCGCCTAAAAAAAGCGCCAACAGTCCGCTCAGGACACTCAACGAGTAGCGAGACAGAAGGTTCATTTTGTGGCCAAAACCCCTTACTCTTTAAGTGTCCCCCGAAACGCGAAAAGGCGTCAACCTGTGTCGCCTAAGACCTACACTCCTAAAATCCAAACGATCGCGATCGCAAGCGCTATTCGATAGAGTGCAAATAGCAGGTATCCAAAGTTTCGAAGTAAGCGGAGCAAAAACGCGATCGAGAGTATTCCAAAAACAAACGACGAGAGCGTTGCTAGGCCGAGCATCAGAGGATCGACACGCGTTTCAAGTAAGACTCGCACATCGCGCGCTTCATAAACGATTGCAGCAAGCATGACGGGAGCTGAGATCAAAAAAGAAAATCGTGCCGATGCATCTCGCGAGAACCCAAGTGCTCGCGCCCCTAAGATCGTAGAGCCCGAGCGTGACATCCCAGGAACAAGCGCAAGACATTGAAAGAGCCCCACCTTCCACGCATCCGCCACAGTGGCGCTTTCAAGCGAGCGCATGCCTTTGGAGCTTCGATCGACGAGGTACAAAAGGAGCCCCCCCACCACAAGAGCTCCGGCGATCACTGCGTTTGAATCAAGCACTCCTCCCATGAGTTTCTTTACGATAACTCCCCCAACGAGTGCCGGCAGAGTCGCAAGAGCAAGCAGTTTCACTGAGAGGGAGCGCGGGTGCGATTCGCTGACCCGCCGATCCCAAGCATGTCGCGCAATCCAGATCCAGTCCTTGCGAAAGTAGATCAGCGTAGCGGCTAGAGTGCCGACATGCAAAAACACATCAAACGCGAGGCCATACTCTTGTGACCCAAGGAAGCGGGGCAGCAAAATCAAGTGAGCATGGCTTGAGATCGGCAAATACTCTGCGACACCCTGCACAGCACCGTAAAGGAGCGCCTCCCAAATCGTCATGAGATGGCAGTGTAGTCTAATTTCTTGTTGACTGAAACACTTCATGTCGAAACAATCCGATCAGAAAGGACCGTCATGAACTCAACATCTCAGACTCTCTCTGCCGCCTTTGCTCTCGTACTCATGAGCTCACTTGCAGCCTGCACCAAAAAAAACCCAGCAAACCCTCAGACGCAAGCGACTGCGCAACCCGCTTCTGACACCGCTCAGGCCACACTCCCGACGGACTCCGGAGACTTTAAGATCGAAGACATCAAAGTCGGCGATGGTAGCGAAGCGATCGCAGGCAAGACCGTCTCCGTGCTTTACAAAGGCATGTTCCCAGACGGAAAGATTTTCGACTCCTCGCTCAATGCTTCCACACCGTTTCGCTTTCAGCTCGGCTCAGGTCAAGTCATCAAGGGCTGGGACCAAGGGGTTGCGGGCATGAAAGTCGGCGGCAAGCGCAAGCTCACAGTCCCCCCTGGACTCGCTTACGGTGCAACTGGCGCAGGCGGAGTGATCCCTCCTAACGCCACGCTTGTGTTCGAAGTCGATCTTTTGGAAGTGAAATAACTAAAACGATTAAAATCGAAGGAGAACTCCATGTCTGACGAAAACACCGGTGGCGAAGGCGGCGAAGTCCTAGTCGTCGTGTCGAAGCTCAAAAAATACATCAAGGAAAAAGCTGGAATGAACACCTCGGCTGCAGTGGCCGAAGTCCTCTCCGCCAAAGTCAAGATGCTTTGCGATCAAGCCGTAGCACGCGCTCAAGAAGACGGCCGTAAGACCGTCATGGATCGCGATTTCCAATAAATGACTTTTAACCGCGCGGCACTCCGTGAGCTCTTAGAGCACCTCGGACCCGCGCGGTTAGAAGAGATCCTTTTGCGCTTTTATGAGCGCCAAGCCGATGATGTTCTCATCGGCTTTTTTTTTGCGGACTCCTCGCGTGAAGGAGCTTTGCGCGACCTACGCACGATCGCGCGCAAACAAGGCCAGTTCATGCTGCGCTCTGCGGGGCTTGTGGCGCTAGAGTTCACGCGACCTCCCAACAAGGCGCATTCAGAGCTGCCGCCGATCTTGGAGGGGCACTTTCAACGCAGGCTTTTTTTGCTTCGCGAAACTCTTCGCGCAGAAGGCCTGAAAGAAAGCGATATCAATCTCTGGGTTTCGTTTGAGGAGTCGTTCAAAACAGCGGTACTCATGGGAGCATCTCGAGCACCAACCTAAGAGTTGCGTTTAATCCTGATCCACTTAGACGAAGTTCCCGCGCTTAATTTTCTCCAAGATGATCTTCTCGGGCATGATCGGGTCCTTGGGGTTCACCATGAAGAACGCCTGTTGCTCACAACGACGCTTGTTCTTGATGAGCCAGTGCAAGATCTCAGAGAGTCCCTTGTTGCGCTTGTCCTTGAAGAAAGGATCATTCCCAAGAGCATCGTGCGCTTTCTTTAACGCGCGTGCCTCCTGAGGATCTTGCTCTTTCACAGGGTAGTCGGCGAGATCATACTTTTTAATGTCCTCAGGTAAGACACCTAAAAACTTCACATCTGGTGCCGAGAAATCCTTATTGCGGATGAGCGATGCTGCGGAGCCTGCTTTGAGCGTACGATAAATGTTCTGCATCGTATACGCGTCAAGATCTCCAAAGAAGTAGATCGGGATCTTGAGCTGATCCTGGATCCGCTTGGCCCAGCCGCGAACAGCGTTCGAGGGCACGCCTTGGGCACCGATCAGGATCGAGTTGTTCCGTTTGGTGAAGCCATTGGCAACCAAGGTGTTTGCCGTGCCTTCTGACTCGACGATCAAGCAAAAGTCGATTTTCTTCTTGGCGGAGAGCTTCAAGTTCTGGGGACGATTTTTGGGCTGGAAAGGTGATGTCCCGAGCTTTGAGAGATCGATCGTAGCTGTCGTGCCATCGGTCAGCGTCTCCGTCACAACGAGCTGCTGTGAGTAAGTCTGACCGCCGCGATCGTTGGCGTAGCAGTTTACCTCTTCGCGGTAGCACTCCAAAAGCTCACAGATGAAATCGATAATATCGTCGGACTCGTTTTGGTCAGCAAAGTCCAGTGCCCGAAGGGCGGGATTATGTTTCACCTCTCCTTTACAGATGTAATAGATCTCGCGCTTAGTGTTGATTGCACCCACATCGAGATTGCGCAAAAGGATCTCGAGCAAAAAGATCGCACGCGACATTTTCTGCACCGAGCTCACGTTGAGCTCGGTTGCGACCATTTTATTGCCGGGCGTAAGGTAGCCAACCTTGTGGTCATACTCGCAGTTATCGAGCGAACACTTTGTGGCGTGTAGGACCGGGCGCTTGGCGCGCTCCAGATCTGAAAGCAGTCGATTACAGAGCTCTTTACTTAGTTTCGGAATATCGCCAGCCGAACTTTTTGCGAGTGACATAGATTAAGCGTTCGCCTCCTGGGACTCACCAAGTTTTTTCGCGGTCTTTTCTTTCATCTTCTCAAGCTTGGCCTCGGCCTCTCCAAGCGCCTTTTCTGTCTCGCGTGCGTCGCGGCCCAAGAGCTTCATCAGCCCCTCGCGCGCTTTCGCTTTGCGACTCTCCGGAGCGCCCAAGATTCGCGCAAGACCATCAACCAGAATGGGCCCAAACTGCTCGATATGTCGAATCTTTTGCTCAAGATCAGCCGCCTTACTCTCACGCTTGATGTGTCGTGAGAGGACTTGACCAGCCTGCATCAGCGCACGACGGATCTCCTCAACAAGCTCATCGGATGCGTCAATCGTCTCTTTGGATGCGTTCTTAAACTTGATAAACGGCGAAACCACAGAGACCGCGATGATGTAGGGGCCCAGCGGAATCGCGTTTTTAGGCTGCTGCAAACCGTAAGTGCGCCAGTTTACACTCGTGATCGCTTGCGCAATTGCGCAGGCCGAGCGATCAAACTGCAGGGGAACACGGTTGGCAAATCGCAGGATCTGGACTTGCTCCTCTTGATCCGCCCCCGCACGCTCCTCTAAGCGCGCCATCGCAACTTCGACTTGAATAGGCTTGAAGTCACAGATGGTCGGCTTACGCGTCACGACGGAGAAAAAATCAATCTTCCCTAAGCGCTGAATACTCTTTGACATCGCCTCTTCGCCGACCGAGATCACCGATTGGGTCGAGGGCGCCATGAGTTTTAGATTCTGAATCCCCACAAAAAGCTGCTTAAACTCGTCTTCATTGAGGGAATCGACGTTTTTATCAAGTAGCGCTGCTTTCAATTTTGCTACTTTCACGAGCTCGGAGAGAACCATGTCGGAGATCCGTGAAAATCCTTTTTTAAGCCATGCCGAAGTTTTCACGCGACCGAACAAGTGCGAGTGCGCGATGAACTCACCGAGCTTCATCGTGTGAGGATGCGGGTAAGTTGCGTCGGGCACCTGCGGAATTGCCGTAGAAACCCGCTCGATATCTTGCTTCATGACTTCCTGGCCGTCCGGCAACTCAAAGTGCAGCGTGACGTGCGGGTTCACAAGCACCGTACCGATCAAATAGTTCAGAATCCCGGCTTCGCCGTTCACTTGAATGCGTCCGTCAATCAAAAACTCCACTTGCGTCCCGTGCGGACGATCCCAGTCGATCGTCTCTTTTTCGCGTAGATTGCCTTTGTTGTTTTTAATGTCGACTTCAACGTGAGCTTTGAGCGCTTTGCGCATGGACTTGGTTTTAGTGATCACCCGCGCGCCGGTTGCGGTCGTGAGCTGGGCCCAAGTCGTGGCCGCCGAGATCCCAATCCCCTGCTGACCGCGCGAACAGCGTCCGCGCCCGAACTTTGAAGACGCAAGATACTCACCAAACACTTTAGGGACATCATCAGCTTCGATTCCAGGACCGTTATCGAGGACCGTAATTCGGATCTGATCTGAATTCTTCAGCGATCCAGCGCCAGCTTTTTCAATCTTTACCCAAATCTCAGGCAAAATCGCACTCTCCTCACATGCATCGAGCGCATTATCGACAGCCTCTTTCAGAGTTGTGAGCACTGCTTTGGTCTGTGAGGAGAAGCCCACCTGCTGAAGGTTTTTTGAAAAGTACTCTGCAGTGCTTGCCGTGCTGATTTTTTTATTGGCCTGAGGCTTAGACATGGATCTCCTTAAAAAAAAGCTTACGGTGCAAAAGTAAAAATCACCCGAACCGGCACTGCTCCAATGAGCTGTCCTGGATTATAGCCCTGATTAAAGCCTACATCCGCTCCAAACGTTCCCGGCAACCCTAAGTCTCCCGGTTTTGGCGCAAACCCCGCTGGTAACTGAAAAGATCCAGAAAGTGCAGCAAGGGTTTGAGTGCCAGAGGATCCCTTTGAGTCCGTGCTCCGATCAATCACTACAGCTTGCTTAAACGTATTGTCTGCCACTTTTGTCTCTTTTACGGCTTGAGTGATCTCCGTGTTCGAAAGAGTTTGAATCTTGACTGGCGCCTCAGAGCTCGACGTTGTGAGCGCTTTTCCTTCGGTCAGAGTGACCGAAGAGGAGGGCTGTCCACCTGCAGTGGATTTTGCAGCCACTTCGACCGTGCCCTCTAAAACGACGATCTGAGTTTTTGATGGGGGCGCTTTTGGCTCGGCAGCCACTGCAGAAGCAGAGACCAGATCTGCACGCGAGGGGGGAGCAAACACGGAGAGATCCGAGAGCACTAAAAACTCGGTCCCGCGTACACCCATTGTTGCAGTTTTAGTGCGCACTCGAAACGAGCCACGATCACCGACTTTTTGATTCACTGAAGCACGGATACGGCCATACGCGACTGAGAGATCAACCTGACGATCGGATCCACTTGTTAGTCGGTAATCATCAACTTTAAAGAGTGAGCTTGGTCCTAGATCAATGATCGTCTGATCGGAGAAAAGAATCTTCAAACTCCCATCGTTACTCGTATTGAGCACATCGCCCGAAAAAATCTCATCTCCCGGCTTCAGCGTACGGGTGGGAGCTTTAGGCTGCGACTCGATTCGAGCAAGGACTTTCCCTGACACGCTTGCGACTTTGCCTGCCGAGACTGCAGCAAATCCATCGCTCGCACTTAAAGCTAAAGCTGCAGTGAGAACTCCATTCCAAGCCCGCAAATGAACCAACATTTTTTCCATCATCGTTGATTGCAATGAGTCTAGTGTGCGCTACACTCCTGAGCAAGTGGAACAACGCAACATGGCGCGCCTTCTTTCAGCTTTTTTGACCCTGGTTGTCATTTCCTCCGCGAGCGCTGAGATCCCAAGCGCTCTGGAGGCCGAGTACACCCAAGCCGTGTTGCACTACAACGCTAAGAAATACGCTCTGAGCGTGAAGAGTTTAGACTCGCTCATTTCAAGGAACGGACAAGTTGAAGAGTTTCATGAGCTGCGCGCTTTAAACCTAAAAGCACAAAACAAGACTGTAGACGCAAAAAACACTTATGAAAAACTGATCCAACTGAAGTCAGCCAAAAAAAAACCTGCTTCAGAAATCGCGCCCTACCACTTTGAGCTCGGAGTCATCCACTACCGCAAGCAGGCTTACGATCTTGCTCGGGGGCATCTCGAAAATGCCCTGCAGAGTGGATTTAACATAGGGCCCTCGCACTTTTTTCTCGCGATGATCCGATTTCAAAAAGGCGAAATGCAAGCAGCAGAGCAACACTTTGAGGAAGTCTTACGCTCACCTGCGGATGATCTCAAACCTCCTGCACGATTTTACCTTGCGCAAATCCACTTAAAGACGGGATTTGCGGCGGGAGCCACACAAAACCTCTCACTCGCGCGCGAGAGTGCGCAGAGCCTTCTGTCCTCAAAAGAGACTCCATCTGAAACACTTAAAATCGCTGAGCAAATTCACTCCGCCTCATCCTCAGCGTTAGCACCTTTAGACAGGAGCCAGTGGTTCGGAAACATCGGCACCCAGAGCGCTTATGACTCAAACGTCCTGGCACTCCCGGAGTCGCTCGCTTCGAGCTCAGCGACCGGACAATCAACGATCAAACAGACGTTGAGCGCTGGAGTCGGCTACATGTCCTCGCCTCTCCACTCTCTCCAATGGGTCCCAGCGTATCGGAGTTCGACGAACTTCAATTTTGCAAGCGCAACGGAGTCAGGGCAGTACTCCTCGCATTTCTTAAGCCTTAATCTCAATCGTAATCCACTCTCCCCTTCTTTGATGGGACTTAAGGCCGAAGCTAACCTCACGTTTCAAAAATCAACCGAGGACGGCTCGTCGAAGTTCAGACTGTACCAAAACGCAGTCGGTCTCTCGGCATATCTTAAGACTCAAAACACCCGTACGGTCACGATGAACTACCAGCTCTCAAGCACTCTTCAGAACTTCGCTCAAGACTCAGAGTCATCAACGAGCGCCAATCGCTCAGGCCCATTGATTTCAGCCCAAATCACACGCACGCAAGACGGAGGATCTCGGTTTTGGAATCCCTCCATCACGCTTGCTGCTCACCTGAATCCCACGGAAGGATCAGAGTATTCGTACACAGGCTTTGGTGCGACATTGAGTAATGCAATCTATTGGGACGAACCCCTAAAACTCACAGCGCTCGTTGACCTTCAAGCCCTCAATTACAGTAAGCGCTCTTCGGGCTCGCGCGCAGATCAGACGATGAGCTTAGGGATGAATGCTTCCCGAAAGCTGAGCCAAAAATGGACAATCCTCGGGGATGTCCGCTTTACAAAAAACTCCTCAAACTTTGCTCAGTCTTTTTCGTACAAAAAACTCTTAATCGCAGTGGGAGCAAGTTACGCGCTTTTTTAGCGCCTAAAACTTCCGAATATAACTTGCGAGCACTTCGGCCCCCTCGGCAGGGAAGGCATTGTAGATCGATGCGCGGAACCCGCCTACCGAGCGATGTCCTTTGAGCCCAATGAGACCCAGCTTTTCAGCACCCGTTAAGAACTCCTTCTCGCGAGCAGCATCTCGCAGACGGAACGTGATGTTCATGAGCGAGCGATGTTCTTTTACGGTGACGGCTGGATCGTAAACATCAGGACGCTCATCTAAGGCTTGGTAGATTGCGCCTGCCTTTTTACGATTGCGTGCTTCCACTCCCGCGACTCCACCCTGTGACTCAATCCACTTGAGCACAAGACCCAGCACATATACTCCGTACGCGGGCGGAGTGTTGTAGAGCGACTGGGCTTTGTCGTGCGCCTTGTAGGAGAGAATCGAGGGGATGTCTTCGCGCATTTGCTCTAAAAAAGATTTTTTAATCACGACTGCAGTGACACCAGCGGGACCCAGATTTTTTTGGGCGCCTGCGTAGATGAGTGAAAATTTTGAGAAATCAAGGTTTCTCCCGAGCATATCCGACGACATGTCCGCAACCAGAGGGGTCGCTCCAGTATCAGGAATCCTCCAAAACTGCGTCCCTTCGATCGTGTTGTTTGTAGTCAGATGGAAGTAGCGCGCTTCGGGTGTGGGTTTCATCTCATGCGGAAGGCTTGCGAACTTCGCGGCTTCGCTGGAGGCAACGACGTTGGGTTTGCCAAAAAACTTTGCTTCTTTCACGGCCTTTGAGCTCCACTCCCCGGTGTGTACATAATCGGCGGACTCGCCGGGTTTGAGCGTGTTCATCGGGAGCATCGCAAACTGAAGACTCGCGCCTCCTCCCAAAAATAAAACCGTGTACTGATCGGTCGAGAGCCCCATGAGCGAAAGCATCCGCTTTTGCGCCTCAAAATGAACAGTCTCATACTCCGGACCACGGTGACTGACTTCGAGGATCGACATTCCTGAGCCACCGATTTCTACGACCCCTCGAGCGGCCTCCTCCAGGACAGAAACCGGGAGCGTCGCAGGACCTGGATTGAAGTTAAACACGCGTTTCATGAGGGAGTCTCTCCTTGTTACGAAACTCCACAATAGCGCGAAAAACTTGGAGGCGACGAGAGGATTTTTTACGACGTCAAAAAACTGGCCTAAGCGCTTTGCGCTTAGTTTTCAGTCACCATCAGTCGCAGAGTGACCATAAACAACCCAGCTGCGATCGGCCCAATGAAAACCCCCATCGGCCCTAAAACCTGCAACCCACCAAAGGCAGCAATAAACGCGACAAGAGGATGAAGCTCGCCTGCATCCTTGAGTACCCATGGACGGACGACGTTATCGAGCGTCGAAGCGATGAGTGCCCCGATCAGTAACACGATCCCCACTGATGTTGCACCAGAGAGCAGCTGCACAAGCGCAATCCCAAACGTCAACGGGGCTGCGCCGATTAAAGGAATAAACGACATAACAAAAACCAGCACACTGATCACACCCACTTGCCCAACTCCCGCAAAAAAACAAAACAAACTAAACACCAGAGTCTGAGCAAAACCAGTCGCAAGCTGCGCAACGATCACTCCACGGCTCAGACCATGAACCGCTGCTAAAATCCGATCAGTTTTTTGGGGCGAAAAAAACGAGTGCGCACGCACTCGAGCAAGCAAACGTGGTCCATCGAGCAACAAGAAATAAAGACTCAGCACCGTCACGAGCAGCGCCATCACGACTCCGGGAATCTGCGCGAGCCCTGAGCCGATGAGCTCTGCCGCACGCTTCCCTAGGGTCTCAAGCAACTCGCGCGCGCTCGCAAGAGTCCCACTCCAGTCCATGGGCACAAGGGCACTTAAGCGCTCCTCGACGCGCGGTAGAAAAGTCTCAAAGTCCAAAAGCTCCACTCCTCGGCCAAACTGAGAAGCGTAGTTACGCACCACTTTTGCAGTTTGAAGACCGACAAAAACAGCCGGCAAAAAAAACAAAACCGACACCCCTAAAGTGACCACAGCGGCAGAAACGGCTGCGGGAATCTTTCGCTTCAACAGACGGGCATGAAATGGCCAAAGCACGATCGCAAAAATCCCACCCATCAGGACCGGAACGATCAAGGGCATCAGGATCGCAACAAAAAGGAGCAAGATCAGCGAAAAAAAAACAGCGCGTGCAACCGCGCTCGAGGAAGAGCGCTCCAAAATCACGAACTCAAACCACCGAGCGTGGACTCGATGGGCTTTTTCTTTTCGAGCTCTGAGGTGCCGAAAACAAAGTCCCAAATCGGTGTACTCACTCCCCACTTTGCGTCATGCTCCGCGTAGTGATGCACCATGTGGTACTGCTTGATAAACTTTCCCCACCCCCGCTTGGGCTGGGCAAAGTGCACATAAAGGTGCGTGTAGTCATAGACGAGATAACCGATCAGAAAAAAAGCTAAAAACGCTTCTGAGTAGATCCCAAGTACCGCAACCATCGGGAGATAGGCCACAAGACAGATCGCAACTCCCGGAACCGGCGGCATCACCAAGCGGGTCCAATCGTTCGGGTGATCGTGATGGATTCCGTGAAACACGTACACCATACGCTTCAAAGATGGACTCCGAGGACGGGCGTGAAAAACAAAACGATGAAGCACGTACTCAAAAAACGTCCAAGCCAAAAGACCGCCGAGCCCCAAAGCTACGTACGACCACGCAGGCAGGCCGTGGACCATCACGGAGCGGTAGAGGAGTCCTGCAATCACCGGGATCCAAAAGAGTGCCGGAACAGCAGGGTGAACATGCGAAAAACGCTCAAGGACAGGATTTTTGAACAGGCGCGGACTTTCCGCGGACCGAGCCAAACTCATACTCGCCACCCTACTCGAACCAATTCTCTCAGGCAAAGGGATTCTAGGCGGGCCGCGTCTCTTGACTTTCTGTAGCAAAGTCGCGATCTTCGGCACGATCAAATGAGCACTTCGGGCACCCGCATCAAACTGAACCCCTCCTTCTGGAGGCACCCCTATTCGGTGCCCTTTTCGGAGGATGTGGTGCCTTCGAGTTTGTTTCTTCGGAATCGCCATTTTCTCGTGCTCGACATCGAAACGCAGCGCACGTTCCAAGAAGTGGGAGGTGCTGAGAACTACCATCTCCTGGGTGTATCGGTCGCTTGTGCTTATGATTCAAAGACGGATCAAACACTCAGTTTTCGCGAAAACGAGCTGCAGAAACTTTTTGATCTCTGCGAGGAGCGCCTCATCGTGGGCTACAATATTCGCGGATTTGACCTCCCTGTTCTTGCGTCTTACGGGCTTAAGACCGATCGGCTAGACGTGTTTGACTTGATGTACGACTTAGAGACTCTGACGCGTCAGCGATTTCTCAAGCTTGAAACCGTCGCGAAAGGGACGCTCGGAGTGGGTAAAAGTGCCGACGGTCTGCAAGCGATCGAGTGGTGGCGCGAAGGTAAAATCGATCAAATCATCGAGTACTGCATCCAGGACGTGAAGATCACGCGCGACCTGTTTGCTTTCGGTCGCCAAAACGGCTTCGTCCGCCTCGCGCGCGCCGACGGAAGTCACAAGGAAGTCCCTGTCCAATGGAACTAAAGCGCTCCCTCGGTACACTTGCGCTTGGTGCACTCCTGATCTCCTGCGCACACTCCAAACCGAGCCTTACGCCAGGGCCGGATGAAATTGCGATTCTGGCTTTTAACGACTTCCATGGTGCGCTGCTTCCTCAAAAAAATCCGGGTGGAACCGAGAGTGGCGGAGCCTTAGCGCTCGCTCGCATGATCGCAACGGCACGCTCTCTTTACGGCGATCGACTTCTGGTTCTTGAAGCGGGCGACTCCATGCAGGGCACCCTCGAGAGCAACCTCGTCGAAGGGGCGTCTGTCATCGAAGTTTTCAATCGCATGGGTGTTCAGATGGGGGTCATCGGAAACCACGAGTTCGATTACGGCCCGATCGGCCAAGGGACACCCTTAAAGTCAGGCGATGACGTTCTAGGCGCGCTCAAGCAACGCTTAAGCGAAGCACGCTATCCCTTTGTTGTTGCTAATATTTTTGATAGAAAAACAGGACAAAGACTGGAGCTCCCCAACACGCTCCCTAGCCGGAAAGTGCAGCTAGGCCAAACGACGGTGGGCGTGATCGGGATCACGACAATCGACACCCCCTCTACAACGCTCCCGGATCATGTGCGGCAGCTTGAGTTTCGAGATCAAGCCCCAATCATCCTCGCAGAGGCTCAAGCGCTCCGCGCTCAAGGCGCAAGAGTCATCGTCCTTCTGGCGCATGCGGGACTCAAATGCGACTTCGAACAGAGTGCCCCATCCACGCCCCCCAAAAGAGTTCATGCCCCATCTGATCGAGCTCTCCCCTGCGGCGAGAGAGATGAGATCGTCACTCTATTGAGAGCTCTCCCTCCAGGCACCCTCGACGCTGTGATCGCTGGTCACTCGCATCAGATCGTGCACCACTGGGTTTCGGGCGTGCCGGTGATTCAAGCGGGGGCTAACGGCCAGTACGTGAACTTGCTTCGGATGCGCATCGACGCCGCAACGGGACGCGTGCGCCCGAGCGAAACTCGAATCAACGGACCTCTTCCAGTCTGCGAGCGCGTGAACAAAGACTCCGGCGAATGCGCTCACTCTCGAAAGACGGATAACCCCACCGCGGTACCCGCCACTTTCTTAGGGAAATCGCTCGTATCCACCCCTGAAGTGCAACAAACTCTTGATACCGCTTTAGCGCGCACAAGTGAGATCCGGGGACGAGCCCTAGGCTTTGCTGCGCGTCCCGTCTCGCATCCACGACGCAGCGAGAGTGAGTTTGGAAACCTCGTCGCTGACGCACTTCGTGCCCACGCAGACACTCCGATCGGACTCATGAATAGCGGAGGAATTCGCACGCAACTCGAAGCAGGCCCGATCACTTACGAGACTCTCTATCGCGCGTTACCGTTCGACAATTCGGTGACTCGTCTTGAGCTCACAGGACGAGAGCTCAAAACAGTGCTCCAGATCGCTACTTCAGGAGCGCACGGGTTGATTCAGGTTTCAGGCCTCTCCCTCAAAGTCCTTCCGCCTGAAGCACCCCCTGTCTCCCGAAAAGATCTCAACGGTGACGGCGAGGTTGAGAACTGGGAAGAAAATCGACTCCTCAACGCTGAGCTTGTCAACGATCAGGGCGCGCGAAAACCCATCCGCGAGCAAGCCCTGTACGCTCTTGCAGTGCCGGATTACGTCGCTCGCGGAGGAGATCACTGGGATGTAGTGACTTCGAAACTCTCGCGCGCGCGTGTGCGGTTTTTTCCGACGCTGATCCGCGATGCAGTGGAGCAGCGCTTAGCCGAAATCGGGCCCGTCAATTCTTTGGATGCCCCCCTCCGAGACCCTCGAAACCCGCGGATCGAGGTCGCAGCCCCTTCCGAAACGCGCTAAACTTAAGGGCTTAAGGGGGACTAACCCATGGGCTCAACCACGGATGTTTTGAGTTGGATTGAAACGCTCGTCCGCAAGGACTTCGAGTCCAATCGACGCGTCCTTGCGTTTGATGAGTACTTAGCGCTGCTCTCAGAGCGCCCCGAGCAGCAGCTCCGTGGCTCCGCCCAATATGCTCTCTCCATGCTCGATCACTACGGGAAGACTCGAATCGAGGGTGATGGGGAGCTCTACCGGTTTAAGCTCTTTGATCAACCCGTCGATGGGATCGCCCCCAAAGTGGTCGGTCATGAGCGCGTGCAAACACAAATCTACAAGACGCTTCAAAACTTCGTGCAACAGGGGATGAACAACAAACTTCTTCTTCTGCATGGGCCAAACGGAAGTGCCAAAAGCACGATCATCCACGCACTGATGGAAGGAATGGAAAAGTACTCGCACGAAAGCCCAGGTGCGCTCTACTCGTTTGGTTGGGTGTTCCCTCACGATCGAGTGACCAAAGGGAGCATCGGTATCCAGAACAATCGTACTTCCGAGTACTCAGTGCTTGAGAGCTACGCCAAACTTCCGGACGAGGACATTGCTACGCGACTTTGCTCGGATCTACGAGATCATCCCCTGCTCCTCGTGCCAGCCACCGAGCGGCGCGCACTGCTTGAAAAACTTCTAGGTAGCGCTCGCGCCGAAAAAACCTGGAGCGAGCTCCCGCACTATCTCAAGCAGGGAGATCTCTCGCATCAAAATCGCATGATTTTTGATGCACTTCTGACCTCCTACAGCGGCGACTACCGCAAAGTCCTCCGTCACGTACAAGTCGATCGCCTTTACTACTCTCGCCGCTACCGCCGCGGACTCATCACGATCGAGCCCCAATTGCACGTGGATGCTCAGTACAACTTACTCACCTACAACCGTAACTTTGGTGCTCTGCCGTCTGCGCTTCAGAATCTGAATTTCTTTGCGCTCTCAGGAGACCTGGTCGAGGGCAACCGGGGGATGATTGAGTACAGCGATCTTCTGAAACGCCCGCTCGACTCTTTTAAGTACTTACTCATTGCGTGCGAGACTGGATCGGTCAACGTCGGTTCGTCGATCGCTTATCTCGACACTCTGCTTGTGGGATCGAGCAATGAGCTTCAGCTCGATGCGTTTAAAGAGTTCCCAGATTTTTCTAGTTTCAAAGCACGGATCGAACTCATCCGAGTACCCTATCTGCTCACTGCGCATCAGGAGCAAGAGATTTACCAAGCTCAGATTCAGCAGTTTTCGGGTGGCAAATTCGTCGCCCCTCACGTCGCCTGGACGGTCGCTCTGTGGGCCGTGCTGACGCGACTCAAAAAACCAAACTCTCTTCACTACCCTCCACAGATCTCCACCCTCATCGGCAACATGACTCCGATCGAAAAAGCTCGCCTCTACGATACAGGCGAGATGCCCGAAGGCCTTACAGCAGAGGAGCGCAAGATCTTGCGCAGAAACATCTCAAAGCTACGCGAGGAGTATGCAAACATCCCCTACTATGAGGGGCGCATGGGGGCTTCAGCCCGCGAGATCAAAACGATCTTGTTTGAAGCAGCCCAAAACCCTGAATATCAGTCCCTCTCTCCTCTCGCTGTGATGCGATCGATGGAGGACTTCATCAAGCGCGTGAGTGAGTATGAGTTTCTCAAACAAGACGTGAAAGACGGATACCACGACACGCGAGAGTTCATTAACGTTGTTCGCTCCGAGTACCTCAACAAAATCGACCACGAGGTGCGTGACTCGATCGGACTTTACGACTCAGCCCAGTGGGAAGAGTTTATGCGCAGATATGTTTTGCATCTGTCTCACTTGCTTAAAAAAGAGAAAATTCATAACCCCGTCACCGGCAAACCCGAGGATCCTGACACTGCTTTGATCAACGAGTTTGAAAAGATTGTCCAGGCGCCCCAGGAGATCGGAGAGCTTGCAGCGTTTCGGCAAAACGTACTCACCACTCTGGGTGCTTGGTCGCTCGATCACCCCGGTAAGCCCGTCGTCTACGGCAAAGTCTTTCAAGAGTTTTGGAAAAAGCTAGAAAAGCACTTTTTTGAGTCCCAAAAAACACAGCTCACTCAGATGCACAACGCCCTTCAAGTCTTTGGCACTGAAGAGTTCGACAAGCACTCCGAAGGTGGCCAACTCGCTCGCCGCACGATCGATACAATGAAATCGCGCTACTCGTACGACGAGGCAAGCGCGCGAGAAGTGATTATGTTTCTCATGAAATCCCGCTACTAGACATCTCTTTGCGCTGTGTTAAATAGAGCGCAATGGACGTCACCCACTCCCTTTTCGCCGACAAACTCGTGGTGAGCCATACCGTGACGCCCAAAGCTGACGGTGAGCGCTTAGACGCTTTCCTCAAGCGCTATTACCGCAAGCGCTCGCGCGAGCAGATCAAACGCGCGATCGAGTCCGGAGCCGTCGAGGTGCTCCGCGCAGGCTCACACCACAGCGTCGGACGCCTGAAACCTAGCTCCCAGCTTCTCTCGGGCGATCAGATCATCGTCACCTCGCCGCGCAAACCTGAGCCTGAAGTCTCTTTCGAGTACCAGGTGCTCTTTGAGGACGACGCTCTGCTGGTGATTGAGAAGCCCGGCAATCTCCCGGTCCACCCGGCGGGGCGTTTTTACTTCAATACTTTATTGATCCACCTCAGGACCGCCGGGTTCACGCGGCCCATGTCAGCCGATCGCGAGTACTACCTCGTTCACCGCATTGACCGTGAGACCAGTGGGATCCTCGTCCTCGCGAAAGATCGTGCGGTTGCGACCCACCTGATTCGGCAATTTGCAGATCGCAAAACTGAGAAGTTCTATCTTGCGATCGTACGCGGTAGACCCGAGCACGAGGAGTTTGTCTCTGAGCTTCCGCTGGGGCGCACAAAAGACTCTCCCATCAAGCTCAAGATGGGAGTCATCTCCGAGAGCGAAGGCGGCCAATCTGCACTCACCTCGTTTTGCACCCTCAAAACCACTGAACGCCCGCGCGGCACGTTCTCCCTCATCGCGTGCTTTCCAAAAACAGGGCGCCAGCACCAGATCCGCGTACACTTAGCCGAAGCGGGTCTGCCGATCGTGGGCGATAAGCTCTACAGTATCTCCGACTTTCATGCGCTCACACTCTTTCAGCCTGACGACCCCGCGCGTGCAAAGCTTAACCCCCTCCCCGAGCAGTTTAACGACGATTTCGATACCCATGTCGAAGTCGAGACAGAAGCGTACTTCTCGATCCCCCGTCAACTCACTCCTGAGATGGAGTCGCGCTTGATCCTCCCACGCCATGCGCTCCATGCGGCGGGCCTCAGGTTTCAGCACCCAGTGACAGGGAAAACACTTGAGTTCCGCTCACGGCTGCCTCAGGACTTAAGAGAGTTTTTTGGTTTGCAAAATAGTGACCCCGAGGTCCGCTGGGGCGTCGTCCCTAAGAGCTAAGGCTCGGATCGAGCTTTGATCAATCGCGACGCCATCTCAACAAAACCTGCCCCACTCTCAGCTTGCGTGATCCACATGGGGGGATACTTTAAACGCTCGGCAAAAACTGTGAGGTTTGCGACCCCAACACTTTTTGGGAAAAACCGAAACATCGGCTCATCGTTCGGTGAGTCGCCGATAAAAATCCACTCCTCAAGCGCAGGCGCACTGCCCGTAAGCCCTGGCGCTCCTTGCTCCAACCAGTGAGAGAAACCAGCTTTTTTGTCGTACTCACCAAACCACGTGTTGACGTGGATGCTTGAGACTTTCGCGTGTGCACCTTCGCTTTCACAAAGAGCAACGAGCGCATCGATGTCCGCGCGCTCCCAAGCTGGAACATCTTCGCAAAAGTCGATCGCGAGATCATACTCGCGATAGGACTGATCCGACGCCCAAGTCACTGCGGGAAAACGCGCACGAATTTTATCGCCCAAGGCCTTAAGCCTCGCGCGCGCTTGCGCAGGCTCCATACCTGCGGGAGTGTCGATCCGTTTTCGAACGCCGTTTTGCATGAAAAAACTAAAAGCCCCGTTCTCTCCCACAACCGCGTCCACCGGCCAAAACCGCGCAATCATGTCACACCAGCCTGCGGGCCGACCTGTGATCGGTACGACGATAAAGCCTGATTTTTTTAGACTCCAAAGTGCCCCGTAGGCCTCGCTCGTGAGCTTTCCGCGCGTCGAGAGCGTCTCATCGATATCAAGCGCGACGGCGCAAACGTGTTTCAAATCGGAGAACTTTGACTCCGACCAACGAGCACTAGTAATAGTAAAGCACTCCGCCCGAGAGGTACGTATCAGTGTTACTGAGCGCGACCCCCATCTCAGCAAGCGCACTCACCTGAGCACTGAGTTTAAACTGTGATCCTACGACAAAAGTCGAGATCCCCCGGTACTCGCCACCCCGAAACGCAGTCCCAAACGGCACGGCGACGTACGGCTGAAACTGATTCGATCCTGCGTGAAAAGTCTTTCGCACATACGGCGCAACCGAAAGCTCAAGCTGTCCGAGCGCCGACGCGCGCACGTAGAGCATCTGCAAGCTCACGCCTAACGCTGGTTGCGCGTCGACGTCAGGAAAAAACTCAGCCAGCACGTTTCCGCCGACTCGAAACCCACGACTCCCACCCCCGGTCCCAAGCAGGAGACCGGCATTTAAGAACTCGCTTAAGCCATGGTTATAGCGAAAATTCGCGGCCACTCCCGCAGGCTCTGAGAACACGAGCTCCGGCTCGATACCGAGCGAGAACTTTTGCGCATCCACGTAGTGAATGCTTGAGAACACACCAGCAAACGCTCCCGACGCAAAGCTTGTGACTCCCAGGGCTAGAACGAAAAAATGTTTTCCACTCAGCATTTTGACACTTTCGAATGACTCGGCGCTCATGTCAACCCTGGTCAAGACTCCAGTCTTTGGGCGCTGCCGCATCGCAGCACCCTGAGGCCAGCTCGTCAGCTCGAAATTGACAGAAACGCAGGCAGCGCGTAATCCTCCCTTTACTCTGAATTTCTGTGGTGGCCGTAGCTCAGTTGGTTAGAGCATCGGATTGTGATTCCGAGGGTCGGGGGTTCAAGTCCCCTCGGTCACCCCATTTTATTCGCCTTCAATTTCCAGACAAAACGTAACCGACCGAAACAATAACCCTAGTTTTCAAGGGCTTTTCGGTTCGGTTCTTCGGGCAGCGTTACGGAAAGTTTCTTGCCGTTACGTGAGTTGGCTACTTTTGGCTACGGTTTGGCTACAAACCTAGCCCCGGCCACTTCTCCGCTGAATTCTCCAAACCAGATGACATGGACCCTGCATTAGATTCGCCCCTTCGAATGGAGCGGCGAACAAACACAGGAGGAGTCTAAACATGCGTCTAAAACCTATTGCTGTCGCAGTCACACTGGCCTTGGGCTGCCTCGGCGGCCCCAAAAGAGCCGATAAGCACCCTTGGTCAGATTTCAGTGCAAAGCCCATCTCCGTCTTCCCTGGTGAAGCAAAGCGATTCAGAGGGAAAGCCACAAAGGCGCTTCGCGTTATTCCGGGCGCCGAGTCTCACGGCCGTTTTAAATCACGATAGCTTCCAGGCATTTGACTTACCAAGAGTCTCAACATAGGAAGTACCGCCCCCACAACTCGGAGGAAGTTTCGATGAGTTTGGATCAAGTCCTAGGGTCTTGGACCCTTGAGAAGTTTCAGATCGAAGACCCGAGCGGCAATGTGCGCGACTGGGGACGCGATGCCCACGGCCTCCTGATTTACGCGCCGACAGGCCACATGAGTGTCTCGATCAATAAGACGATTGAGAACGACCCGGAACAAACCGAGGCGGAGAATCGGTTTGATTCCACCCTCTTTTATTCCGGCACATACCAGATGAGCGGGAGCACAATCACCCATCAGGTGACTCAAGCTTCGAATCCTGAGCGTATAGGTCGCGTGATGATTCGATACGCGGAACTCAGTGGTGACATCCTCCGCCTCACCACTCCACAAGAGGCGTTTGGACGAGCAATTCTCATTTGGAAGAAGGCGCAATGAAGACGAGCCTTGCACTCCTCCTGGCTTTAGTCGGCCAATCGTCCTTTGCGGAACCCATTCCCGTACGCATCGACTTCTTCGAAGGACTGGCCCCCAAGGACACGACATCCTCTGAGCGTTTTCAAAAAGAATACGAGAGCACGATCTCAACCGCAAAGGCGCTCCTTGAGAAACGGCTCGCGGACTGTGGCTACCGTCTTGAGACCAAGAGCATCTTCTTCAACGCTACCGACGGACTTGAAGCAATGGAACGCGCGAAATCTTCTTCGAGTGATGGCGCGTGGCTGCTCGTGGGTCCACGCCGAAGCAACCACTACCTCCTGCTTGCAAAGGGCGCAGGCTCCACTCCAACCTTAAGCACGATGGCCTCAGCGAAGGAGGTCTTTGATCTCGGTCCTCTACACCGCACGATGGCCCCATCAAACGCACAAATGGCAAAGATCGCTGCCCGCGAGGCAAGAGCGCGCTCAAAGAAGGCCGCCACCTATCTCAGCGTCGTTAGTCAGGATTGCATTGCCTGTGTCGACTTTGCTGCGAGCTTTGATGAAAGCGCGAAAGCAAACGGCCTAAGAAAACTTAAGTCCTTCCCCATCATGGGCGAGACGCCGGACCTGACCGCGATCGCAAATGAGATTTCTAGCCTCAAGCCGGAATTTATTCTTCTTCCAAACTACTCCAAGGTCACCGCCCAAGCGATCGCACGCCTCCGCACAGTGGCACCAAAAGCTTTTTTTGTAGGAGGAGATGGCTGGGGA
>JBILEK010000041.1:0-23691 GCA_044352155.1 Bdellovibrionia bacterium | reverse complement strand
CACGGCGTGCGGCTAGATTTTAAGAGATTTTAGAACTTCGCCCGAGATCTTAAGTAAGGATTCAGACTTTGAGCCCCAGCGTTTTTCGAGCTGTGAGCCTGCGTCGCTCAGTCGGCGGATCGAGCGCTCGCTTGCTTCTACGGGCTTTAAGTAGTGAAGGACACTTGTCGGAGGTGCCATTGATCCGTCAAACCCATCAAACGTTGGGTGCCCGAGATCTTGCTTAGCGTCGTCAAGATCGTCTGCAACTTGAAACGCGATCCCAAGCTCGGTTGCAAAAGTATGGATCGAGTGTCCGTCTTGCGAGTCGTCAGTAATGCCTGCGAGATCCTTGGGCATCATGAGCGAGGCTTGAAAAAGCGCGCCCGTCTTTCCGGCGTGCAGATCATAGAGACTCTCGAGCGTAGGTTTTTGGCCGATCAAGAGCTCTGCGGCCTGACCACCTACCATACCCAAAGGCCCAATCGCTTCGGTGAGTCTGTGGAGGGAGCGAAGCACGTTTTCGGCGGCGACCCATTGACGAGCATCAGCGAGCGTTTGAAATGCAATGGGCATGAGCGCATCTCCTGCAAGAAGTGCGATCGCCTCACCAAAGACTTTGTGATTTGAAGGTCGTCCACGACGAAAGTCATCGTTATCCATCGAGGGAAGGTCATCGTGGATGAGGCTAAAGCAATGAATCATCTCAATCGCAATTCCGGCCGCAAGTGAAGCTCGGCGGGGGATCCCAAGCATGTCACCGCATGCGACTGCTAAGCGCGGACGGATGCGTTTACCTGGGGCCAGCAGGCTGTAGCGAATCGAGTCGGAGAGATTTTTTGGGCTCTCTTGCGTCCCTTTTTTGAAGCAAGGCTCAAGCGCCGCCTCGAGCGCGCGCTCGATTTCTTGAGAGAGTTCAGGAGAAGTGCTCAGAGTCGGGGTCACGGGAATAGAAGGAGCGTTCATCATAGTTTAGGGGGAAATGTCCCCTAGGACGATTCAAAAAGCTAGGGGCTTAAAGGCGCGATCCGCGCGGCATCCAGTGTTCCCGTAACCGACATCTGGTAGGATCCGTCGGGACTTTTGAATGTCATAAGCATCGCGTCAAGAAAGCCTGTGTAAGTCTTTGGGATTGAATCGCTCCAGTTGAATTTGACCTTCAAATTTGGCTCGCTTTGGCCGTAGAGCGAGCCCAGTTTCACATCTCCAGAGATCTCAATCAGGAGACTGTCAGCGGGGAGTGCTTTACCGATCATGAATTTTTTCACTAACGCTTTGGACTCACGAAACTCGATTTGGATTTCGGAGGACTGCATGGTGAGTTTGGGAAGATCAAAGCTCATGATCTTAGCCTCTTCTGTGGACAGAGGCGCGACCTTTAGTTTGATCTGACCTTTGAGCTCTTTTAAGTTTCGCAGATTACCCGTCACATCGGCATCGAGCTCTACTTGACCTGAGATTTTTGGGAGAATGGTTTGACCCATACCAGTCCCACTGCTCGTTGAGGGATTGAGAAGCGATAGAATGGGCTGTAACTGAGCCAGTTCAAACGCTCGAGTCTCAAGCGCGATCGTGTAGTCATCTTTTTTGAGCGAAAAGTCGGCTTCAATGCGTCCCTTTTTTTCTAGCTTTAAGGTGATTGAGGCAGAAGTTCTTCCGATCACCATCGAAAGAAGCGACGGGCGGATGATGAGCTCTTCGATTTTGAGTGTTGTGCTTTGAGGGGGGGGCATCGTGAGAGTCACTTTGCTCATCGAAAAGCGCGGTCCAAACAACAGCGATAGATCCGACTCTTGAGCCAAAAGAGAGAGGCCATAAGGAGCGAGTGTCGCAGTGATGGATCCTTGGATGTAGCTTTTAATTTTCTGGGTTGGAAACTGCACAAGCGAAAAGAAAATCAAGCAACCTAAGCCAAATGCCGTCCACTTTGCGGCGGATAAAAGTTTTTGTGCACGAGGAGTGGATGGGGCCTCAGAGCTAGAGCTCATTTCGGTGGGCCCTCTTCCTTGACTGCAAAGCCCGAGGCAAAGAGCTTAACGTTCAAATGTCCATCGCCTCCATCGGTCTCGACTTGTAGTGCACGAATTTTAACGGGGTGCTCAGAGTTGCTCTCAAGCTCATGCGCCACGCTCACGAGCTTCCGAACATTGATCCGCCGGAGTTGAACTTCAAAAAGAGTCTCCGTTGAAGATGGGCCAGGTTTTAGATCTTTCTCACCCCCAACCTCAGCGCTCGCAGGATCGATTGCGGCACGCGACAAAGCAGAGTTTGCGACCTCTTTCCAAATAGGCTTTCCACCTGCGGCGCGATCGCCGGTCAGTTGCTGTAGGTTGCGGAACTCCTGATTTGCAGCATTGATCAGAGTGAGGACTTCCATTTTTGCATTAAGATCGCTCTTAAGTCCGCGCACCCAGATCAATGTCCCAAGCGATGCGCCTCCAAAGACGAGGAGCACTGAGGCTGTACCCGCCCACTTAAGATACGTTTGACTTTGAGGATCAAGCTCTTGCCACTTGGCTCGTAGTTTTTCTACAGCCTCGCTCTCAAGAATATTGGTCTTTAACGTTTCAAGTTTTTCTCTCAACTCAAGTGCCATAGCTATCTTCCTTAGGTGTGCCTGTGAAAGTGACTTTAATCCTCGCTCCAGTACCGTCGAGAGCGGGAGCTTCTTCGAGTTTTCCTTTTTGGAGATCGGGCATCAGATCTTTTAAGGACTTTTCAAGGCGATCCACCATCTGCGGGTTCATCACTAAAAAAGTCATCGTTGCTGCTGTCTTTGCAGCGGGCTGGTACTCTTTGTCGGCTGAGGAGCCGACTGAAAACTGAATCATATCGACTGTGATCCCTTTATCTACGCGCTGAGAGAGCGACTTTAAAAACTGCAGTGGAGCATGAGGATTTTTGCCATAAAGTGATGCGAGCTCACGGTGGAGTTTGAGCTTGTTCTCGATTTCTTTTTTAAGTGCAGCTGGACGGGAGATCAGACTGGCTTTGTTTGGAGCTTTGGGGAGCAACGTCCTCAGACTACGATCGATCTGGGAGTCCATTTCTTTTAATCTGGATCCATAGATGCTGGCCTGCAAGACCATGCTGAGTAAAAAACAGGAGAAAACTGTTGAGACCGCCGCAAGAGGTCCTCGGACAGATGAGATTTGAAATGATTGAGTAGACGGGGCTTGTTTTTTGTACTCGTTTTTTCGGAAGTTGATGGCATGAGTTTTCTCGAGTCCTGCCGCAACCAAAGCGAGCGCTCCAGGAAGTAGAAAATACGCATCCGTAGATTCAGAAAAAGCTACACCCGAGGGCGAGATGGAGCTCAGAGCACGAGTGTTTTTAACCGGCATTCCCAACTGCTGCTCCAGAGCTTCTCTGAAGCCAGCGATCATCACCGGTCCTCCTGAAAGTTGGACTTCGTGGAAGCCGTTTTGGATCAAAGTCTTGCACGAGAGATTGAACTGACGGACCTCAAGAGCGAGTTTTCGAAGTGATCCGAGTAAGCACTCTGAGAGAGCTTGTTGCTCAGGTGTTGCTAAAGCTTTTTGCTCATCACTTAAGATCACAGCGCTATCGTTACGTACTTTTTCGGCATCCTGTGCTGAGATTGCAAACTGGGCTGCAATCGCTTGAGTGAGGGAGTCATAGCCCCATTTGATTTCTCGGCTTAAAACAGGACTCCCTTTGTGATGGATGCAGAGATGACATCCAGTTGCGCTCACATACGCAAGCAGAGTGGGTTGGGCTGAGTCAATTTTGTCGACTGAACGCTGAAAAAAAGTTCGAAACGCCCAAGCCTCTGAAGTCACGATCTCTGGGTCAAGCTGTGCTTCTTTGAGAGTTTTAAGAAACTCTTCAAGGTGAGCTTTGAGTGTGACCTCGATGTGGACGGTTGATGTGTTTTTCACCTGAAAGACCACCGTGTGATCGTGGATCGCGTGCTCGAGATCAAAGGGGAGCTCATCTTCGAGCTCAAAGCCGACCGCGTTTTGGATCATGTCTTTTTTCTTGGTCGGAAAAGTGGCGTTCCTTGATGTCACCAGTTTTTGTGGGAGGGCGAGCGCAATCTTATCTGGTTTTTTCGGTAAAGAGAGGATCAGGCGAGTCGCCACCTGCGCAGCTGTTGTCCCAGGCTCTACAGGGCTCTCATGATAGTCCTGAATGTCGTAGCGACCCAAGGAGCGCTCGATTTCGACTGCACGGACGCGAGATGGGGTGAGTTCGATTCCTAGGGCTCGCATGATGAAATTCCCTTCGTCATAAGATTCTCATGAATAGAATTTGGATTCCAGAATCTGGTTTCGCATTAGGTGCGGCAGGAGCGTTGGTTTTGGGCGTCAGCTGGACCCAAGCTTCAAGGTTTTTTGTGGCCTGACGCACATTGCTTCGCACGATAATGCGGTACGCTTGGTGATCAACGACGAGTTCGACCCCACGTTTCTTGAGCTCGCCACGAAAATCGTCAATCTCAGCGCTACTTCCGCGAAAGGAGGCGACCTGAGCCTTGAGATAGTCGTAAAATTCTTCAATTTTTTTGAACTGATTATCTTTTTCAGGGTCGTCTCGAAACTTAAAAAACTCCTGCACTTCCTCTTTGGACATCTGCGGAATGAGCGCACGAAGAATCGGCTCTGACATCTGATTGACGTTAAGACCTGAAGTCGAAAGCACAGTCAGATTGGGCGAAAAAAGCTCGAAAAGTGTTTCATCCATGTAAGGGATCTGATGGAGTTCGCTGAGCGAATAAAACGGAGCGCCTTTGATGGGGATCGGGTGGTTTCTTGGGTACTGGCGCGAATCATAAGTGCGATCAGCCCATCCCAAAATCGAGTCTAAGAGCTCATCGAGCTTAAAGTCGCGATAGGCGCGTGAAAAGTCCTCATCGTCTTGAAGTTTGTTATTAAAAAGGGCGCTCAGATAGTCGTTGAGACTTTTGTGTGCGGCCGCTTGATCGAAAGTCGGAGTAGGAGAGGGGGAGGGCGCTGTAGTCGCAACGGGAGACGCCGAAGGCGAGGGGCTCGGAGTTGGGGTCGAAGTCGATGCCAGCGACATGCCTGGAAGGATGGAGTTGAGGTTGAAGCGCCCACTCTCTGACTCTACGCGAGCGGTAAAGGATCCCTCAAGTCCTGTCTCGTCGTTAAACTTTTGGATCTGATCTTTTTGAATGGGCGTGAGACCCGGGGCGTCTTTTGGGAGCGGAAAGGCGAGTGGAAAGCTCCAAATCATCTCAAGCACTTTTTGAGGAACCAGACCGCTTGCGGCTGCATTTGAGGCCGCAAAGGTTTTAACGTTTTGATAGGCTTTTAGCCTGAGAAGTGAAACTTTCATCGCACTTTTTGCGAGGTAGTACGCTTTGACTTGATCAGCGGCATCGTAAGCCATCTTTTGATTGACTTGAGCAACATAAGTGAACTCAGTCACCAAAACAGATAGAATCGCCATCCCGGCGAGTACCATCATCAGCGCAACCCCTCGCTCCTCAAGAGAGAGGCTACTTTTGATTCGACTCTTGAGCGTACGCCAAAGTGTAGACATCAGTAGCTCGGATGAAGAGTTTGTTGTGGACTCTCAGGCCGAAATCGATAGATCCCTTCGTGTTGGAGGTTGTTGAGACCAACGACTTCGATCGATGCCTCGATGAGATCGGGAATCAGATCCTGAAACTCAGGCCGCGAACTATCCCAAGTTGTATCCCATTTGTCAGTCGCTTTACGGTAGTAGCGAAGGGAGAGTTTTTTGATCCCTCGCAAGATCGGCAAGCGCTTGGGTGCGGGATCTTCGTCTCTTTCGATATCAAAAGCGTTGCTTTGCTCGGACTTCATTAAGACTTTGGTGCCCGGAAGGTCTGCTCCGAGGAGTTGATCCTCCTCGAGGGTATAACTCACTTTGACGAACACGCTCTCTAAGCTATCGCGATAGACGCGGTTATGTGAGGAGCTCACAAACCGAAGTGAGCTCTCACGGCCCTCAAAGCGAGCAGCGCGCATCCCTCGAGTGTCGTAGATGGGGCCCCAAAATTTGCTGGCATTGCGATCTTGTGCCCCGAGATTGGCGAGCTCTGTGGGATCCTTCATTGAGTTCGAAAAAAGATTCAGAGGAGTGAACACTTGAGTGAGATCGCGCTCCACAATCCCCACTCCCAAACGGACCTCGTTGTAGAACTCTCCACGACCCATCAGCGTCGTTCTAAGCTCAAACGTCCTGGTCGTCGCTTGATAGATGCCGATACTGATAAAAGTGAGAATCAACATCGCAATCAGGAGCTCAAGCAACGTGAATCCATTCTGTGGATTATTCGGTGATCGAAAATGCATGGTTGAGATCTACCCAATAGGTTGCAACTGCGTAGCTCTGGGTTCCAGAGCCCTTACGCCACGAGATCGTGACACTGACTTCGCGAAGAGACTTTGACAAAAAGTTTGAAACAAGCTTTGCAAGCATCTCGGCTTGAGGGTTTTCAGCATTTGAATCCTCACCGTCGCCTGATCCAGCACTGAGACCTAAGTTCGGAAACTTGACCTCCTTGATCTTACGCTCCCAGGAGTAATCCTGATGAGGTGCGGGGAACTGGCCACGCTCCTCATCTTTAAGATCGGTAAACGCTTTCTCTTGGAACGCAAGTTCTGTGTCGATCATCAGATTTTTCGCAAGCATGGCAACGGTGTTCATTTGCTGTGCGCGAATCGTGGCCTCGATGCTTGATTGTTGGATTAAGAAAATTGAAGTCAGCACCACAGTCATGATGGCAAGCGCGATCAACACTTCAAGAAGAGTGAAGCCCGAGAGTCTGGAGCTCTTAGCGCTTTTGGCCAAAGGCTTCCTCCAGGGTGATGTGGCCTTCTTTAAGAATCGTTTTCCCCATCAGAGAACTCACAATCAGCGATGTAGAGCGATCTTGTGTGTCTTTGATGTGGATTACGGTTTGCTCAGCGACTCCGTGTGGGAAAAAGTGAGTATACGCGACTCCGCTCTTAATCGGGTCGCGCGCTGACTCGTTTCGGACGTCCTCGAACTTGATGCCAGTGGGGAGGGAGACTTTTTTTCGAGTGATCGTCTCATCTTGAGAGAACTTCGATTTAGGTTTGCGCTCATCTGTAGCAAAACCAAAAAAGCGTCGCTTTTCCTTTTCGCGACTCTCATCGGTATCGAGCAAGATCGTGGCTGGACCCTCTTCGACCCAGTACTCGCTGTTTTCGAGGTCCCAAACCACGCGATGCACCCTGCCTTTGACCATCGTGGAGTTGTAGGTCTCTTTCAAAGTGGTTGCGATACCGCGTATGGCAGCATTGCTGGAGATACGACCGACGTTCAGAATGCTCGGAATCGCGATCCCCATGATGAGTACGATCAGCGCAACGACAACCATGATCTCGACGAGCGTAAAGGCACGCTCGTCAGAGATCATGGAAATCGATTTAGCCTGCGTCTTTGGACGAGATGTCAGCATCCAATCCCTCTCCGCCTTGAGCGTTATCATTGCCGAGTGATTTGATTTCAAACGTGTTCCCGTCTGACTCGTACTCGAATGCATTTCCGAACCCGTCTTCCGGCGGTTTTTTGCCTTTCATGTAACCATCAGGATTGTAGTTCTTGCACTCACGACCGCCCTCGGGCTTGCGGATCAGAGCATCGAGTCCCTGCTCGGTGGTCGGATAGGATCCGCAGTCCAAGCGGTACTGATCCAGGAGAGTCGCAAGTGATTTGATTTGGACTTTGGTCGCGTTGACTTTGGATTTGTTGTACTGAGAGATGATCTGTCCTGTTGCAAATGTGCCCACCAGTACGATCAGGGCGATGACGACCATCATTTCGACGAGAGTAAAACCAGAGCGGTTGTTTTTTGGTTGAGTGAGATAGGGCTTCATTTTTTCTCCTTGGTTGATGAAATGTTTATTTGATGTTGGTGATTTCCATGAGGGGCATAAAAATTGACATCACAACGACTCCGACAAAAAGGCCCATCCCGATGATCATGATGGGCTCCAGAAGCCCCGTCATTCGCTCGATCTGGACGTTGACCTGCTCCTCGTAGTTCTCAGCAATGTTTTGCAGCATATTCGGGAGCTCGCCTGTTTTTTCGCCGATTGCGATCATGTGGATCACGAGCGGTGGGAACTCACCTGAGCGCTTAAGGGGTTCAGCGATCGACTGACCTTCGGTGATGTTTTCGCGCGCAGTTTCGATCGCCTTAGCGATGTGGACATTGCCGACTAGATTGCGTGCGATCGACATGCTGGAGAGAATCGGCACACCAGAGGAGAGCAACGTGCCCATTGTGCTCGAGAAGCGCGTGAGCGCGATCATGCGCGTGAGCTTGCCTACGACTGGAGCATTGAGTTTGAATCGATCCCAGCGTGGTAGTCCACGTGAGGATCGGATGTAGCTTCGGAAAACGATGAACGAAATAAACCCGACTGGGCCAAGGATGTACCAGTAGTTGAGGATCACGTCGCTGATCCACATCAGCACTTTAGTCTGAAGAGGCATCTCCTTGCCCATGGAGACAAAGATTTTCGTAAGCTTTGGGATGACGAAAGCAAAAATCCCTAGGACGAGCACAATTGAAAATCCCATCATTAGAACTGGGTAGGTGGCGCCGCTCACAACTTTGGCTCGAAGTCTTGTCTGAGCCTCTTTGAGCTCAGCAAGCTTAATGAGAACCAGACCTAAAGTCCCTGAGCTCTCTCCGGCTTCGACCATGTTGATATAGATATTGTCAAAGACCTTGGGGTGTTGGGCGAGCGCACGAGCAAAGCTTGAGCCCTCATTGACGGCTGAGCGGACCTGCTCGAGGACGAATTTTACTTTCTCTTTTTCGGACTGCTCCATCGTTGCAGTGAGAGCCTCGACAAGAGGAATATTAGCCTTCACAAGACTTGCGAGCTGTCGAGTGAAGTTGGTTACATCGGCAAGGCCGATTCGGTTACCGATAAAAGGGATCCCACCTGACTGGGCTTGAGTTGCAGCAGTTTTTTCAGTGATTTGAGTTACGAGAATGCGCTGCTTTTTTAATTTAAGGCGAGCAGCTTTGAGGCTCTCAGCCTCGACTGTGCCTTTTTCGTTTTTTCCGGTGGCACCTACACCTTTGTAATCAAAAATAGGCACTCTTTAAGTCTCCGCATGCGTCACGCGAGCGAGCTCATCGATCGTCGTGATTCCTTTAAGGACTTTAAGTACGCCGTCTTCTCGTAGAGTGCGCATCCCATGTTGGATGGATGATTTTTTGATCGAGTCGGCGTCTGCGTTTCTGATGATGAGTTTTCTGACCTCTTCATCAATCATCATGAGTTCGTGAATGACCGTTCGACCTGAGTATCCTGACTGTGAGCATGAGGGGCAGCCTGCAGCCTTAAAGATCGTTGAGCCTGGTGGAACAGATCGAAGTCCCATGAGCTCGAGGTCCACCTCTGAAGGTTGGTGGGGCACTCGACACTTTGTGCACACTTTGCGGATCAATCGTTGCGCGATGACCCCTAAGAGCGAGCTTGCAATCAAAAACGGTTCGACTCCCATATCGATCAATCGGGTCGCAACACCGGCTGCGTCGTTGGTATGCAAAGTGGAGAGCACCATGTGACCTGTGAGTGAGGCGTTAATCGCGATCTCTGCTGTCTCTTTATCGCGAATCTCACCGACCATGATCACATCAGGATTTTGGCGCAGAAACGCTCTTAGCGCGCGAGCGAAAGTGAGCTCAATCTTGGAGTTGACTTGAACTTGGTTGACGCCCTGGATCTGATACTCGATGGGATCTTCGACCGTGAGGATGTTGCGCTCAGGCGAGTTGAGTCGCATGAGGCAGGCCGAGAGCGTGGTCGATTTTCCGTGCCCTGTAGGTCCTGTGACCAGCATGATCCCGTATTTGCGCTGAAGCAGTGTCTCAATCTGCGTGCGCGACTCCTCCGAAAAGCCCAGCTGATCAAGTTCAAGTGGCTTTCCGCTTTGTTCGAGGAGGCGCATCACGATGCGCTCACCATAGATTGTGGGCACAGTGGAGAGACGGATATCGATGTCTTTGCCGGCGCTTTTGATCTTGATTCGTCCGTCTTGAGGAAGTCGCTTTTCAGCGATGTCGAGCTGACCCATGATCTTGATTCGAGAGGAAATTGCGGAGTGCGCACGTTTGGGCTGACGGATTACATCATACAAAACTCCGTCCACTCGATAGCGGACGATGAACTCTTTTTCAAATGGCTCGATGTGGATATCGGATGCTTTTTCTTTAACGGCACGAAAGATGAGCGAGTTGACGAACTTCTTAACCGGGGCGTCATCCTCAGTCGCCTCAAGGATATCGATTGGCCCCTCAAGATCGTAGCTGTCGTCAAACTCAGCATCAATTTTATCGACGAGTTTCGCTGTGTTTTTTTCATAAACGCGGTTGATCGCGTCCTGAATCCGCATGCTCGTTGAGGCCACAACCTCAAGCTCACAGTTGAGCAGTACTCTGAGATCCTCAATTACGGTCTCTCGGAAGGGGTCTGACATGGCGATCACTAAAATGTCACCGATATCCGAGGGTCTTAAGTACAAAGGAAGCACATCATTACTCTTGGCGTAATTGATGGGGATTCGATCCACAAGTTTTGGGTCGATCTCGTTTGCTTTGAGATCCTCCATGAAAGGGATATTGAGCTGGTAGCAAAGCGCTCGCATCAGCTCGTGGGGGAGCACGAATTTTTTCTCAACAAGTACTTCGCCGAGCATCCTTCCCTCAGAGCGCGCGATCTCAAGAGCCTCGCTCAACTGACTTTCTGAGAGAGAGGTGAGCTTCAGAAGCAGCTGTCCAAGCTTGGGAAAGTTTTGCTGGGTCTGAGCTTGCGCTTGTTGAGTCATAAATTACTCGCTCGTTGGCGCTTGATTAGTTGGGATCTCTGCATTCGTGATGGGCGCTGGCGAAGGTTCAATGAACGGAGCCGGCGGTGGAGCCTTGGACTTCGAGCCTTCAGAAAACGGGCGACCATCGTTGTTTTCAGTAGGCTCTGACTCGTCGTTGAGCGTGAAGTCCTTGGATGGTTTGTAGTTTAAGATCTCTTGCATGTCCGGGAGTCTGCGGATCATCTCGTCACGGTACTCACGATGGGCATCGTTACCGCCCGCAGATTTCTCAATAAAGTCATCGCGCTCTTTGAGCTTGCGGTCGAGAAGTGCACGCACCTTTTCGTACTGACGTACGATGTGAGGCGTAATGAAGATGAGGAGGTTGGTTTTTTGCATCTGCGTCTCGCGCGATCGAAACAGCCAACCTAACACCGGGATATCGCCCAAGATCGGCACCTTTGCGACAGTCTCTGTCTGCTTGTCGCGAACCAGGCCGCCGAGGACTACGGTGTCCTTGTCGGCGATGACGACGCTCGTGTCGACTCGCCGATCGATGGTTGCAAGACCCAATGAGGCGACCGCAGCTGGAAGCTGTCGACCTGAAAAGTCAGCAAGCTTGGTTTTGATATCGAGCTTAACGAAATTTGAGATCTTGTTGATCTGTGGCTTGATCGTGATCGAGAGACCAACATCCTCTTTCGTGAGAGAAGTTGTGGTTCCAGTCGTCGACACACTTGAGGTCGGAACAGGGATCTTCTCGTTTGACTCAAATGTTGCTTCTTTGTTGTCGAGCGTTAAGATCTGCGGAGTTGCAACGATGTTGGCTTTGGCGTTGGTTTGTAAAACCTTAATCAAACCCAGAACGCTATCGATTTTTTGAGTCGTCCCGCCCACATTGACATCAACTTTGTTGCCAGAGCCGAACGGCAGGATAAAGCCCGTTTGCGTGAGCTGAGTGGCTGGGTTGACGTAGCCTGCGAGGTCACCGTTTGGAACGAAACCATAAAAGGGCTTCGTCCCTGCGATTGCACTTGAGAAATTGAAGTCACGGTTGACTGACATCTCCATGATCACGGCTTCGACATAGACCTCATCACGCGGGATATCGAGCTTTGAGATCACACGCTGCACAGTTGCGAAGTCAGAAGGCGAGGCTGTGATAACAAGAGAGTTTGTAGTTTTATCGGGAGAGACTTTAATCTGACCCTCAAACAAAACTGTCTCGGTGGGATTTACGCCGACTCCGCCACCTCCGGGAGGAGGAAATCCAAAACCTCCGCCTCCTGTGCGAGCTCCACCTTGAGAGAGGGCGTTGAGAGTTTTCCCGATCTCTTCGGCGTCGGCGAACTGAAGATAGACGACGTGGATCTTGCCGCCCCCTGTGGGAGCGGGTACTTTCTTGTCCAAGCGTCGAACAAGCTCTTGCACTTGCTCTACTCCCTTAGTGTTGGCGTGCACGATGAGATTGTTCGTGCGCTCATCTGCGATCACGTTATTGATGATCCCGCCTTCTTTTGTGCGACGAGCAGAGAACGTCGATCCTCGGCCCATGGGAGCGGCTGGACGAGCGCCTCCTGGGCGAGCATTTCCTAAGCCCGCTTGTGTGCCTGGCAAAAGCGTATCGATCAAGCGCGAGATCTCGACCGCAGAGGCGTACTTGACTTGAATCACTTCGATTCCGGCGTCAAACCCTTCGACATCAAGAAAATCGAGCATCTTAGCCAGTTTCGAAATGTTCGCGCCCGTATCCGTTACGATGACCGAGTTGGTCTGCTCGTACGGGATGATGCGAGAGTTCCCCGAGGTAAAGCTACGAAAAACGCGAGCTACTTCCTCAGCCGAGATGAACTTGAGCGCAAAAATCCGAGTGATCAGGGCGTCGGTTGCGGGTGAGTTTTCTCCTACGTAAGTGGAAACTTGTTTGTCGCGAGCGTCGCGCTGACGTGCGATGCGCAAATGCTTTCCTGAAGGGATCAGTGCAAATTGATTGATATCAAGTGCGGTCAAAAATGCTCGCCAAGCATCTGCAACGGTGATCGGTGAGTTTGAGATGATCGTCACACGTCCCTTGACGTTGTTGTCGAGGATGAAGTTTTTGCCTGTGAGTTTGCCCAGAGTCTTTGCGATGTCCATGATGTCAGCGTCTGGAAAGTTGAAGTCAGTAATGACTTCCTTGCCGCCTGCGCCTGAGTCTGGGTCGATTGCGATTTGACGAATATCCGTGTTTGAGATCACGCCACCACCAGCATCTCCGCCCACAATGATGGCACCGGGCTTTGCGCCTCTTCGTGGATCGGGAACGTCGTTCTGGTTGCGACCACCTCCAACGCGGATCGAGGGGCGATCACCAATATTCTTAGGCCCTCCGCCTGATCCGCCTGTGAACGCACCACTTCCTGTGCCGGCTTCTTCTTCCTCAAGCTCGTCTTCAAAGAACGGATCTGTCGATGGAGGGGCTGCAAACGGATTGGTAAAAGTTTTTCCTCCACCCTCAAATCCTCTGCCAGGAGGGTCCGCAGAGAGTGCTAGGGAAGAAAAGAGGCTCAAAATCCCAATCAGGCTGATTACAGCGCATGAGACCGACAAAATCCGGATCCAAAGCAGTGCAAAGCTTCGGGGTCTTTGCGCATCGAGCTCAAGCAGTTTTTGGGTCATCTTGCTGTTCCTCATCAATTAATGTCGTAAACCATGTTGACGGCTTTACCGCCGCGTTCGATCTGAAGTTCGCCACTTTTGGCTTCCTTGATACTTGTCAGCAGTGAGAAGGCCTTGGCTGGATCGTTGATTGGCTCACCATTGAATCCCTTAATGACGTCTCCGTTTTTAAGGCCCAAGGTCTCGTAAATACTCCCAGGTACAATCTGAAAGAGCTGATACCCGCCATCTTTATAAGGTACAGCACGCGCTTCAGTGATGATTCGATTAAAGTTGGCTGGAGCAAGTGCGCTTTCGAGCTCTGAGCGTGGGATCATGAACTTGTTGCTCGCCGTTTGCTGGATTGCCGGCTTCGTGAGGCCAGCGCTTGGAGCTGCGCGAGTGATTGAAGGCTGGTTGCGGTCTTCTGGGAGATCGATGAACTCGACTCTTCGACTCGAGAGGTTTTGAAAAATCACTTTTCGCGCCTCGATTGCGATGACTTTGAGCTTGCCCGGTATCTCGTCTTCGATCCTCACCGGATAGGTTCGGGATGCAGATCGATCCTCGAGCGTTGCAAGCGAAAGCGATGCATCTTGCAGAACAACTGTGCCGATCAAATTCAAAGGAAGCGTTGTTCGAATCGGAGTGTTGTCGGGGACAACATCTCCCTCGTCTGCGATCTTGCCCTGACTGTTAAAAAGATTTCGAGTAATGATCGAGTCAAAGTCCGATGAGGTTCGAGAGTTTTCGGTTTTAAACGAGCCACTCGATCGGAGTGCTGGAGGCTCTGGAATGAGTCGCTCAATCATCAAGCTCACGAGATCAGATAAGAAAAAAGTCGAAAGTACAATCGTCGAGACCGTACCCCAATAGCGCACTCCGCGTTTGCGTATAAACGTAAGAGCTCTCTCTCGTCCCTCCTCAAGCAAGGGGAGGATGCGGTGTTTCCAATCCGTTTGTGAGCGCGGGGTAAAGTCTCGAGTGGGCTCTTCGGAAACGACAGAGTAAATTTCAGCACGTGGTTCTGTTGGTGAGGGGATGGAAGAGAGGGTCGGCTCACTGGTTGTGGGATCTTGAAAAATATCCTCAGAGCCTTTTTTGAAAGGGAGCTTCTGTCGCACTGTGGCTGCCACAGATTTGACGCGCTCAATGATTTTGTGAATGCGCTCCTTCATGATCCCCCACATCTATTAGAGCAACCCAGGTGCCAGCGCGCACTCCTCGCCAACTGCACTGAGTGCGCTTGGCAAGGGCAGTGTGTTGCGACGCATCTGACAATTTGTCAGAAGCGCAAGATGCCAGTGATCGAACAAAGGACAAATTGTCATTGTGATCGAGTCGCTTCATCATGATCACAGAGGGCTTAAGACTCATGACGGACAAGAACGGCAAGGCAATTGATAAAAAAACAGCAAATTTCATGCGCTCATTGTGCATGGGTCAGATTGAGGAAGAGATCATTCTTCCTTTTCCGAAAATGCAGACTTCCGAGGCGGAGTCGTTAAAAAATCTTTTCCCCGTGATCAATGACTGGCTCAACGGACATGAGCACGACTTTCGAAAATGGGATCGTGCCGGTGAGTTTCCAAGCGAGTTCATCGAAGAGATGAAACAGATGGGTGTTTTTGGGCTCGTGATTCCGGAGGAGTTTGGCGGGATCGGATTGAAGAGCCAAGCCTACTCTCGAGCGCTTCAGGAAATTGCAACTCACGACGGCTCCGTTGCCGTCACTATTGGTGCGCATAGCTCGATTGGAATGCGTGCATTGCTTCTGTTTGGAAGTGATGAGCAGAAAAAAAAGTATTACTCCAAACTGGCCTCCGGCGAGATGATCGCGGCATTTTGTTTGACTGAGCCAGGAGCAGGGTCAGATGCCGCGTCAATCAAAACTCATGCTGTACGCGAAGGAAACGACTGGGTCATTACTGGTAACAAGCTCTGGATCACTAACGGCGGGATTGCTGACTTCTACACAGTTTTTGCCCGCACTGGAGCCTCAGCAGAGGACGGCATGATCACCGCGTTTATTGTGACTAAAGATATGCCAGGAGTCAGCTTTGGGCCGCACGAGGACAAGATGGGACTTCGTGCAAGCTCGACGACAACAGTTCACTTGGATAAAGTACGAGTTCCTTCAGAAAATGTACTCGGCGAAGTGGGTAAGGGATTTAAAGTCGCGATGAAAGTACTCAACTCCGGCCGCACGGGACTTGGAGGCGGTACGATCGGTGGGATGAAAAAAGTTATTCGCCTCTCGACCAAACAAGCCAAAGAGCGAGTGCAGTTTGGAAAACCGATTGCCGACTATGGGTTAATCAAACAGAAAATCGGACACATGGTTGTGGAGTGCTACGCGACCGAGGCGACTGTGACGATGGTCGCTGGACTTGTTGATCAGGGATATGAGGATTACGCGGTTGAGGCTGCGATCTCAAAAGTTTTTGGAACCGAGTGTCTCTGGCGCACGGTGGATGAAGGGCTCCAGATCGCAGGTGGAAACGGATTCATGTGCGAGTTTCCCTATGAGCGCATCATGCGCGACTGCCGGATTAATCGAATTTTCGAGGGCACCAATGATATCTTAAGGCTTTTTATCGCCTTAACTGCGATGAACGACGTCGGTAAGCAGTTGAAGGATTTGGCGAGTTCCGTTTCAGGAATTTTTAACGATCCGATCAAAGGATTCGGAGTGATTTCTGAGTACGCCGCAAAGCGATTGGCGATGGCAAATGTTGTGAGTGGCGCTAAGGAGCGGTTCACGCAGCTTCATCCAGCGCTCCAACCGCATCAAGAAAAGTTTGAGGAGATGGTGAAAGATCTTTCCATCGGAGCGGATCGGATCTTGCGCAAACACGGCAAGAATATCATCGGAAAGCAGTTTGCGACCAAGCGCCTAGCAGACATCATGATCGATATGTTCGCGCTTGCCTGTGTTTTGAGTCGAGTGAATCAGTCGATCCAAGATCACGGAATCGAAAAAGCTAAGATGGAGCTTCAGATTCTTGAAGTGTTCTCGGGTCAATGTGGTCGTCGCGTAAAGGGTAACTTCAACAAGATCGACAACAACGACGACGAGCTCATTAAGTCGCTTGCGATGCACGCCTTTGAGAACGAGAAGTTTGTTTGGGATACGATCTAGCGCGTGCGAGCGAGGCCTAAATCCCCTAAAGTTTCAATACCCTAGAATCAACAGCGGCTATTGAATGGCGAGCCTCTGTGTCGGTTTTGACCTTGACTAAGGGCGTCGACTCCGGTAGAATGCGCGACGGTCAAAACAAGTTTAACCGTTTGCGAGAGGATCTGTTCAAGGGTTTTTTGGCAATCGGATCGGGTAGATGCAGCGGCCCTACGCGATTTGTGGTTTCTCTCAAATGGGCCATCGGAGGTTCTCCAGGCATGTTTAAAGTCGGCGATAATACGGTGTATCCTGCTCATGGTGTTGCGGTCGTCAAGCGCATTGAGGAGAAGCTCATCGGCGGCGCTAAGAAGAGCTTTTACGTCCTCCAAGTGCTCGAGAACCAAATGACCATCATGGTTCCAACCGATAACGCAGGCCAAGTCGGCTTGCGCGGTCTCATTTCTGATAAAGAAGTGAAAAAAGTTTATCAAATCCTTAAAGACCGCGAAATCAAGGTCGACAACACGACCTGGAATCGCCGTTACCGCGAGTACATGGAAAAGATCAAAACAGGCTCTCTGTTTGAGATCGCGGAAGTCCTTCGTAATCTTTTTGTGCTCCGTCAGTCTAAGGATCTCTCCTTCGGGGAGCGCAAGATGCTCGATCAAGCCAAGCAGCTCCTTGTGCGTGAGATCTCGCTCGCCAAGAAGATGCCTGAGACTGAAGTGGATCAAGAGATCCAGACGATCTTCGCGAGCTGATTTCGGCTTGTCATTGCTCTGAATCTCTCGTGTAATACAAGCGGAGACTCCGCTTGGCATCCATACGTGAAATCAAAGTTCTCAATACCCTGACCGGCAAAAAAGAACGGCTCCAGACGCGCACTCCCGGCAAACTCACCATGTACTCCTGTGGGCCGACGGTTTACGGATTCATTCATATCGGGAACCTGCGTGCGGCACTCGTGCCAGATCTTTTCCACCGTTATTTTAAGCGCGTAGGCTACGAAGTCACGTTTGTGCGCAACTACACGGATGTCGACGACAAGATCATCGATCGCGCTAACAGAGAGGGCGTCACCCCCCAGGACATCACGCGCAAGTACACAATGGAAGTCGAGAAGGACTACGCCGTCGCAGGCATGCTCGATCCTACACACAAGACTTTAGCAACCGAGCACATCTCGGAGATGATCGACATCATCGAAGCGCTGATCGCCCGTGGGCACGCATACCAGGTCAAAGGCGAGGTGCTTTTTTCGATCGATAGCTTTAAGGAGTACGGCAAGCTCTCGAAACGCAACCTCGAGGAGCTTGAGGCCGGACATCGGGTTGAGATCAACGATCATAAGCGCAATCCTCACGATTTCACGCTCTGGAAGCCCGCAAAGCCTCGTGAGCCCTCCTGGCCGAGTCCTTGGGGTGCGGGCCGTCCTGGCTGGCACATCGAGTGCTCGGCAATGGCGTCCAAATGGCTTGGACCCCAGATCGATGTGCACCACGGGGGGGAGGACCTTGTTTTTCCGCACCATGAAAACGAAATCGCGCAGAGCGAGTGCTCGAGTGGCAAGGCACCTTTTGTCAAATACTGGCTCCATAACGCGTTTTTGAAGCTCTCTTCACAGAAGATGTCCAAGTCGCTTGGAAACGTATTTAATGCTCGTGATTTCCTGACCCAGTTTGGCGGTGAGTTCGCTCGCTATGCATTTTTGACCGTGCACTACCGCTCGATTTTGGACTTTTCAGAAGAGACGATCGAGCACACGCTCGATGGACTCAAGCGCATCTACGAGGCCAAACAGAAAGCGCTTGAGCTTTTGAAGACTCGTACGCTTGCGCCCGATATGCGCGCTGAAAGTCTTTGGGGTGAGTTCGTTGCGGATTGCGCTAAGGCCCACAAAGAGATTGACGACGCGTTCGCCAACGACTTCAACACGCCAGGTGCCATGGCGGTGCTTTTTTCGCTCATCCGCGAATTTAATCGCGTGCTCGCCGAGCCGCGGGCGAGCACGACTGGGACTTCAGTCATCGGTGCTCAGCACTTGCTTGAGATCATCGAAAAGGACATCGGTGGGATCCTGGGATTTGGTCTCAAGACGCCAGAGGCAGCGCTTGAGGACCTTCAGCGAATCCGACAGACCCGCTCCGCGATCCCCGGTACCGGAGCAAAGCCAACCAAAGAGCAGATCGAAGCGAAGATTCAAGAGCGCCTCCAAGCGCGCATGAGCAAGGACTTCAAGCGCGCAGATCAGATCCGCGATGAGCTTCTCGCGCAGGGGGTCGTCATCAAGGACTCGCCGCAAGGAACGAGCTGGGAGTACAAGTAGCGGACTTAGGCTTTCTAACGGAACTGCTTCTTCAGTCCACTCCAGCACGCGAGGTAATCGCGCTGACGCAACGGGGATCCTAGCGCTTCACGCGTGACTGAGAATGGATAGCGAGTCTCGGCCATGAACGCCATCGTGTCTGAGAGCTTTTCGGGTTTGAGTGGGGCTGAGGAAGCTTTCTCAAAAGTTGCGGCATCGGGTCCATGCCCTGACATGCAGTTGTGCAGGCTTGATCCGCCTGGCGCAAAGCCATCGGGCTTAGCGTCGTAGACGCCTTTTAAAAGCCCCATAAACTCGCTCATCACGTTGCGGTGGTAGTAGGGAGGACGGAAGGTGTTCTCACCGACCATCCAGCGAGGTGGGAAGATGACAAAGTCTAAGTTCGCTACACCTGGCATGTCAGACGGCGACGTGAGTACAGTAAAGATCGACGGATCCGGATGATCGAAGCTCACAGTTCCAATCGTGTTGAACAGAAACAGATCGTACTGGTAAGGCGCGTAGTTGCCTTGCCAAGCAACGACATCCAGGGGCGAGTGTCTTTGGGTGCACGTCCAAAACTTGCCCCCGAGCTTGGTCGTGATCGTGCAGTCGGTCTCGACATCTTCAAACGCAGCCCCAGGCGAGAAAAAGTGACGCGGGTTCGCAAGCCCATTGGCACCGATGGGCCCAAGCTCTGGGAGCCGCATCGGAGCTCCGTAGTTCTCGATCACGTACGCTCGACAACCGTCATCGAGGAGCTCTACTCGGAACTTCATCCCTCGCGGCACGACGCCGATATGACCTGGCTCAATCTCAAGTGTGCCAAGCTCCGTGACTAGACGTAGGCGGCCGAGATCAGGCGCAAAGAGCATCTCGCCATCGGCATTCGAAAAAAATTCAGTCTTGCTCCACGTGGATGCAAAAAACTGGTGAGTCGCGCACCCACGTCCTAGACTCACATCCCCTGCAGTTGCGAGCGTTGTAAGACTTTCAATCCACGAAACCGGCGCACTCGGGCGAGGGGGCGCACTCCAGCGAAATTGCTCGGGATGCACAACACCCTCGGAGTCAGGAGCAGAGCGAAAACTTGGGATCTCCAATGATTTCTGTGTGGAGTGCAGCGTTGAGGGGCGCAGTCGGTAGAGCCAGGATTTGAGATTGAGGTGCCGAGGCGTGGTGAAAGACGAGCCAGAGAGTTGCTCAGCGTAGAGTCCCCGCTCGACACGCTGAGGGGAGTTTTGGTTTTTTGGAAGAACGCCTGGGATCGCTTCGGTTTCAAAGTGGTTGAAAAGTCCTGCGAGTTTCATGGGGTGAGTTTAACTCGCGGGAGCTCGAACGTCTCGCGTGTTTTTCCATACTCAAGCCCCCCAAGGCGAGAGAGGGGGTCAAGCGCCTCAAGACGGATCGTCCCGTCTGGAGCACGGACATCGTCTGCGAAATGGAACTTTACGATCTCCCCGACGACAAGCGTCGTCGTGCCCACTGGGAGTGCGTGAAGGAGCCGACATTCGAGCTGGATTTTTGTGTCAGCGATGCGCGGCGGACGGATGAGGTCCGACGGGAGTGTGTGGAGTCCTGCAGCTTCAATCTCGCTCGTGTCAGAATCATAATCAGCGGCGGTGAGATTGACGCTCGAGGCGTGCTCAAGGCTTGGGATCTGGACGACAAACTCGCCAGTGATTTCGATGTTTCTTAAAGTGTCTTTTTTTGAGCCATCGGGTTTGTTTGCAATCGATACACTCAAAGCGGGGGGGGAGCTTGAAACCGCGTTAAAGTAGCTAAAAGGGGCAAGATTAGTGATCCCATGAGCAGAGATAGTCGAAATCCACGCAATCGGGCGTGGAACGATAGCGCCAATCATGAGTCGATAGATCTCGCCCGCGCGCATTTTTTTTGGATCAAGCGAGACGCTCACTGCGACCACTCCAGCATACGCTCGAGCGGCACGCGAGCGCGCTCGCAGATGTCGGCGGGCACATCGATCTCAGGTCCCTCTTCTTTTAAGCAAAGGTAGAGCTTTTCGAGCGTATTGAGTTTCATAAAGGGGCACTCATTGCACGCGCAGTGCGCTTGGTTGGGAGGAGCGGGGATGACGCTCTTGTTAGGCGCGCGCTTACGCATCTGGTGCAGGATGCCCTCTTCAGTTGCGACGATGAACGTGCGCACCGGGCTCTCGATCACGTAACGCAAGAGGGCTGAGGTACTGCCGATGAACTCCGCGCGCGCAAGCAAGCGCGGCTCGCACTCGGGGTGCGCGATGAGCTCGGCGTCGGGATGCTCGGCTTGAAGAAGAGCGATCTTCGACTCCGAAAACGTCTCGTGCACGATACACGCGCCTTGCCAGAGCAGCATCTCACGCCCGGTTTGGCGAGTGACCCAGGCGCCTAAGTTCCGATCTGGAGCAAAGAGCAAAGGTCGATCGCGGGGCGCGCGCTCGACGATCCGCACGGCGTTTGACGAAGTGCAGATCACATCCGACTGCGCTTTGATCGCAGCTGAGCAGTTGATGTACGAGATCACAAAAGGATTACCGTGCTCGGCGCGAAACCGCGCGAACGCCTCGGGCGGACAGCTATCAGAAAGCGAGCAGCCCGCGCGCAAGTCGGGGAGGATCACTCGGCGCGTGGGGTTTAAAATCTTTGCGCCCTCAGCCATAAAGTGAACTCCGGCAAAGACGATGAGGTCGGCGGAGGACTTTTGTGCGGCGCGCGCAAGTTCGAGACTATCCCCCACAAAGTCAGCGACGTCCTGGATATCACCCTCTTGGTAGTAATGGGCGAGGATGACGGCGTTCTTGTCGCGCTTTAGACGTTCAATCTCTTGCATAAGATCAATATCTTGATGCAGCGCGGCGACTCGAGGATCCCCGCGATTGGTTCGAGCGATGGTGGGGCTAAGTTTGCGCTCCCGCAGTTTCATCTTGGGGCCCAGGTCTAATCATTTTGTTGAATTGTCGCAACAAGAGGCTTACACCGTGACTCAGATGTGGGGCTGGCTTAATTCTGAACGAAATCAATTGAATGTACCGCGAAGCCGGGTTCTCAAACAAGGGATCGCTGAGCGCGTCATTTTTTTCTACCCGGGCGAAGAAGGAACGTTCATCGAGAACGCGCAGGTCACGCTCTTCGAGAACGGCGCCGTGCACGTGAAGACGCGCCAAGAAGAGACAACAACCCATCTGCAAAATCTCGAGATCCAATGGCGCCTCCACCCCGAGCACCATCAGGCACGGACTCCCAGCAAACTGCGTCTGCTCAAGCAGGACGCAAACGCGCCCACGGATGAAAACTCTCGCCCCGACCCCACGCCAGACGTACACTAGTCTCGCTGCAATACAGTGACGGGGGAGCTTCGCCGACGAATCGAAGCTGAGAGGCGTGAAGTGCTCTGCAGGAGCGCAGGAGCGCGACCCTTAAACTTGAACCAGATTATGCTGGCGTAAGGAGTCCTTCTTTTTTATGCGCGCGCTTTCATTGTTCGTATTTTTTCTTTTCGGAGCATGTACTTCGAACAAAAAAAATGATGTCCCTCACGACCTCCACCTCTACGCGACCGATACGTTCATGGGGCCTGAAAGTTTGCTCTCAAAGACTCTCGCTCCGTTTGAGCCCGCAAGTGGGTGCAAGGTCCGCTTCACCGTATTTAAGAATGCGGCGCAAGCGCTCAATCAGCTCGAGCTAGATCAAAAAAGCGGAGAGGCGATTGCGCACGCAGTGCTCGGGGTGGATCAATCGATCTGGAACCGCGGGAAAAAATTTTGGGGAAACGCGCCACTCCTCCCCGTCCAGTACGGACCGTTTGCCTTGATGATCGATCGCGATCAGTTAGCGGCAGACAAAATCCCCGAGCCTAAAGGACTGCGCGATCTCCTCAAGCCCGAGTACCGCCGAAAGCTCGTGCTCTCGGATCCGCGTACTTCGACGGCGGGGACTGGGTTTCTGCTTCTGACGCGGGCGGTGTGGGGTGCGGATGCTTCTGAGTACTGGAAAAAGTTGCGCACTCAGTGGCTCACGCTGACTCCGGGATGGAGCGAAGCGTACCACCTGTTCACCAAGGGCGAGGCTCCGATCGTTTGGAGCTACGTCACAAGTCAGGCCTACCACCGCGCTAACGGAGACTCTAAGGGCCGTTATGTTTCAGTGATTCCCAGCGAGGGGACGCTCACTCAGGAGGAAGGACTTGTTCGTTTGGAGTCGCACGTTCGTATCGATAAAACGCGCGTGTGCTTAGTGAAATTCGAAGAGTTCCTAAAGTCCGCAGCCGTTCAGCGCGAAATCCCTAAGACGAACTGGATGTTTCCATCGTTTTTGCCACAGGCGGAGTGGCCGTCGGAGTTCGCGGGTCTTTTGCCCTTAGGGTTTCGCGCGCGTGATGTCCAGTGGGGAGGGCTCGGCATTGAGTCTGCGCTTGAGGAGTGGGCGACTTGGGTGCAGTGAAGCTTGCTGCATTTTGCGCACTTGGGGTCTGGGCACTTCTATATTTGGTGCCGCTGGCCCTCGTGTTCCTCTCGGGAGACGCGCTTCATGCGTTGATTTCGCCCGCAGTTTTGCCAGCGGTGCGTGCGACGCTGTGGCAAGCAAGTTGGAGTGCGGGGCTTTCGCTTTTGATTGGCTTGCCGCTTGGTCTTTGGGTGGGAGCGGAGATGCAGCGGAGCGCGCAATTTTCGGCGTCTGCGCGCGGATTTTTGAATTTGCCCTGGGCGGTGCCGGCACTCGTCGCCTCTTCGGCGTGGGTCGCATGGCTTGGGGGCTCAGGGATTCTCGCGCGTTTGGGGATTGAGACTGAGTGGATGTACTCGTTTCGAGCAGTTGTACTTGCGCATGTGTTTTTTAAT
>JBILEK010000085.1:0-8731 GCA_044352155.1 Bdellovibrionia bacterium | reverse complement strand
CTTTCCGATCAGCGCCACTCTCTCGCCTGCGCGAATTTTAAAACTAAGACCCCGGAGCACCGAAGGCAAATCTTCTCGGTATCCAAACCACAGATCTCGCACTTCAAGTTCGAGTGCGGGTGAGGGGGGCTCGTGAAGGTTTTTTGAGTCCATCGTTCGGTGACCTGTGCGGAACTGAGCGCTCGTCGGGAGTGCTGCCCCTTGCTCCAGTGGGGATCGTAAATACTGATCGAGACGCTCCATGCCGGTCATCGCTTCTTCAAACTGCGAAAGCCAGTCAAAAAACGACTGAAGCACTGCCGTGGATAGACCGATGTAAGTAAACGCAACTCCCACAGCTCCCAGACTTAAGACTCCCCGACTCACTAGCACTGCACTCAAGAGAGCGGTGCATAAAAAAATCAACGCACTCAGCACTCCCATCTGCCCTGAAAAAAGTGAGACTAAGCTTACAGTGCGAAGGCGTTGGTGCAAGTACTGCTCATTGAGAGCATGAAAGCGAGCATGAAAGTTGGATTGCCGTCCGTAAGCTCGAATCGTAGCTCCTCCCCGAGCGGTCTCTGCAAAGTGCGCGATCCCAGGTGAGCGTTTGGCTGAAACCGCCCGGCGCTCAGCGCGCAAGCGATGAATATTGAGGCGATAGAGTCCAAAATGAAGAGCTGCAATCAACGCAGCTCCTGCGAGATACCAGGGACTCGCCACACCAAGGAGGATCACCATGGCGAAAAGATCAAACACAAGGGAGAGAAACTCAGCAAGAGGACCCCCAAAAATACGAAACGCGTTATTATAGTCACTCGCAAAACGCGTGATCACGCGACCCGCAGGGTTACGATCAAAAAACGACATCGGAAAGCGCGACGTCCGTAACGTTGTCTCGTCATAGACTTGGCTAATCGCAAGGGCGGAGAGACGCGAAAACCCAACGCGAAAAAAAAGATGCAAAACAGACCCTACCAAAGTGAGTCCGAGCAGTCCTGCGATGTAGTCACTTGAGGAGAAATCCGCAATTCCCCAAGGAGCAGGCTTGCATCCTGTGCCTTTGCATGTGGAATCCACCCAGTAGCCAAGGAGATTGACGTTCGCGAGAACAAGGACGCGACCCAAAAGCCCAAACGCAATGAGCACCAAAGTGCGACCCAAAAAAGGTCGGTAGGCTTGAGCAATCGTATCAAACACGCTTGATCCGAAGCGCCCTCCAAAGCTGCTCTCCTGCTCTTGAAACGCGCTGAGTTTTTTCAATGAAGAGGCTCCACTTGGGACTGATCAAAGAATGCACGGAACGAGGTATTTCTCTCTAAAAGCTCTTCCAGAGTGCCTTCATCTTGAATGCGTCCATGGTCCAAAAAAACGATGCGATCGCAAAGCTCAAGCACGCTGAGGCGATGGGTGGCCAGAATGCGGGTGCTTGCTTTCCACCGACCGGTGAGCAGGTCGCGTACAAGGGCGCGTTCGGTTTCGACATCCAGAGCGCTCAAGCTATCATCCAGCAGTTGGATTGGGCGCTGAGCCAGCGACGCTCGCGCAAGCCCCACACGTTGGCGCTGTCCACCGGAGAGATTGACTCCTCGCTCACCAATTTCTGAGTCAAGCCCTTCAAGAACGCCTTCGTGACTAGGATTAAACTGCGCTTCGCCCAAAGCGCGAAGCGCCTGAGCATCCTGCAAGCTGGAAGCGCCGTACTCTAAGTATAAGTTCTCTCTTAAGGTTGAGCTCATTGTGAATCCCTCTTGCGCAACGTAGGCAAAGTGGGAGCGAACCCAAGGATGAACCGGTCCTGAAGTCTCTTTCGAGTCAATGGCGAAGCGATAAAACCGCGCAGGCGTTTCTCCAATGAGAGATTGAAGAAGCAAGGACTTCCCACTTCCGACCGAACCCACAACCGCAAGCCACTCGCCCTGACGGACGGTGAGCGTAATCTCCTCGAGGAGCTTTTGTCCTTGGATCTCAAGCGTTAGGCCGCGCACTTCCAGCGCAAGTCCTGGCTCCGGCGGTGAGAGCGGCGTGGGAGGAGTCTCCATCCTCGGAGGGGGGAGCGATAACTGAAGCGCGCGATCAAGCCTTCGACACGAGGAGAGTCCATCAAGTCCCATTACAAAAAACCAAGGTAAGTTGCGCAATGGACGCATCAAAAAAACACCAATCAGCCAAAGAAGCGCTAGAAGCTCGCCTGGCGTTACGGAGCTCCGGCGATAGATCACATAAGAAACGGCGCCAATGTTCAGTAGGTATGTCGACGCATGTGCAATGGAGTTCATGAATTGGCCGTTGGTGACCATGCGTACTCGATTCTCCGTCTCGCGAGTGCGCACATCGAAAATGCGTTTTTCAGCTTCTTCCGTCCACCCGAGAATTCGAAGTGCCCGGATATTGTTCACCCACTCATCGACTCGACCCGTTCGCTCTGCTGCGAGCTGCTTAAAGCGGATAAAAAAACGACTCTGCCGCCAGGCAAAAAAGCCGTGAATGAGAAGTAAAACTCCCAGCGTCGCAAAACTCCCACTGAGCGGGATCCCAAAGGTATGCCAAAGAGCGAGGGGCGCAAGAACAAGCGGAAACACGATCGACGCCCCGGTGGCTAAGTTTTGATCCAAGAGCGTTGTAGCACCTGGGATATCGACTGCAAAAAGAGAGACTGCCTCTCCAGGAGGGGCGCTTCCAACAAGAGCCCCGCGGATGTTGAGTACTTTTTGGTACAGATGATCTGCGAGATCGCGCTGAGCGAGGATGGACTCACGCGCTGCAATCCATAAGCTGCTTTGAAAAAGGAGATGATAAGCCAGCATCAGCGCGAAAGAGATGAACGCTTCGGACACCGCAGGAGTGTTTACGAGCAAGTGATCGATAAACGCTTTTTGATAATACGGCGCAACAAGTCCGCACAGACACCCCACGAGCGAAAAAACAAACACCATCGCTCGTGCAGAAGGCCGATTCCAAAGGATGTACGACAAAACAGAAGAGTGAAGGGGAGTCACAGAGTCTCAAATGGTGGCTCGGGGCAGGATCGAACTGCCGACCTCCGCGTTATGAATGCGGCGCTCTAACCATCTGAGCTACCGAGCCGAACGTGCAGTACGGAAGGGCATACCGCTGCAAGCCAAGGGATTCAATCCGAAAAAACGGGTCCCCCCTGGCAAGAGCCGGGACTCTAAGTTACCAAAGGAATCTGCGATGTACCCAAAGCCCAAAGAAGCGGGAGGAATCCTGATTCGGCAAGCGATTCGATTGCTCCGAGAGTTCCAGGTTTCGCTTCCAATAAGTTCGGATATCCTCATCGCGTGCTCTGGCGGAACCGATTCGCTCGCGCTTGCGCAGCTTTTGTTAAAATACGGACGCAAAATAGCACCCGGCGGAGCGAAGCAGATCCGTTTGCTGCATATCAATCATGGCTGGCGCGCGCAGGAGTCAGATGCGGACGAGAAGTTTGTAGAAGAGTTTTCGCGCAGTTGGGGTGTGGAGTGCATCACGCACCGACTCCCCACGCCGCTCACGAGTCGCAAGAAATCGCGTCGTTCAGGCGAGGAAGAGGCTCGGATGCTCCGCAAGGCAATTTTTCGCGCCGAGGCGCGTAAGCGCGGTGCTCAGGTGCGGGTATTGACCGCCCACCAGCAGCAAGATCTCGCTGAGACCGTGCTTTGGCGTGCTTGTACGGGTGCGCTTCGGACGCATGGGGAGGGGATTCGGGTCTCCGATGGCGTCGAGATTCGACCATTTTTAAGAGCGCCTCGAGAGCTCTTGGTGGAGTTTCTCAAAGAGGAAAATCTTATCCCTCGCGACGATCGAAGCAATCGTGACCCCAAGTTCTTGCGCGCCCGGATGCGGCTATCGCTGTGGCCTGAGCTTGCGCAGATTTTTCCGCAGGCGCAGATGCACTTATCGGAGTGGGGACTTAGGGCTCAGCGGGATACACACTCCGATCAGTCTCCCGAAGGAGAACTCTCACGCTCCATCGCACAGAATATTACCCAGAGCATTGCCCAGAACTTAGAGCAGCGCGGAGTGAGGATGAAACGAGCGCACCGTCTCGTGCTGGATCAATGGCTGTTAGAGGTTCGTGAAGCCGACGCAGGCGTGCCTCACGCGTGGGGGGCAAAACGGATTCAGTTGCCATCGGGATGGATCGCGGAGCGTGTGCGTGCAGAGAGCGGGCGCTGGGAGATTCGGATGTACGCGTCAGAATCGCGAAGCGCGTCAAATCCTCGCAAAAACACTTGAATCCCGACAGTACGGGTCGTTATTTTTGGTCTCTATTTTCGAGTCCTGTGCTAGTTTAAGCACAGGAGTCGCGACTCTAAACACATATGAAACCCGCACATAAAACCGTCCTGCTCTGGATCTCTTTGATCTTCTTGTTTGCTTTACTCTTTAAGGCGTTTGATCCGGGCAAAAGGGGACGCGAGGAAATCACTTTTCCTCAATTTGTTGAGTATCTAAAGCAAGGCAAGGTTGAGGACGTCACGTTTCGTAAGTCGAGCGACCTCATTGTGGGTACGTTTAAGGCGACCGAAGGGGAGGCGCAGAAGCGTCATTTCCAGACCAATGCGGATATCTCAAATACACGCATCTTTGAGACTGTCGAGAAGTACGGAATCACTCCCAACTACGAGCAAGCTCAGCAAACGCCGATCTGGCAGACGATGTTGATTTCTTGGTTTCCTCTCTTGTTGTTGTTTTTGGTGTTCTTTCTGTTCATGCGGCAGGTCCAAGTCGGATCAGGCAAAGCGATGTCATTCGGGAAATCGCGCGCGCGACTCCTCACTGAGAATGCAAAAAAAGTCACGTTCAAGGACGTCGCAGGAGCCGAAGAGGCTAAAGACGAGCTCGTTGAGATTGTCGCGTTCCTAAAAGACCCTAAAAAGTTCACGCGTCTTGGTGGGCGGATTCCTAAGGGAGTTCTCCTGATGGGCCCCCCTGGCACAGGTAAGACGCTCCTCGCACGCGCAGTGGCTGGAGAGGCTGGAGTACCGTTTTTCTCGATTTCTGGATCCGATTTCGTCGAGATGTTTGTCGGCGTGGGTGCATCGCGCGTGCGCGACCTCTTTGAGCAGGGCAACAAAAACGCCCCGTGCATTATTTTTATCGATGAGATCGATGCCGTCGGTCGACAGCGGGGTGCCGGCTTAGGTGGGGGGCACGATGAGCGAGAGCAGACGTTGAACCAACTTCTCGTTGAGATGGACGGCTTTGAGTCCAACGATGGAGTGATTTTGATTGCGGCAACCAACCGTCCTGATGTTTTGGATCCCGCACTTCTAAGGCCGGGTCGTTTTGATCGTCGTGTCGTTGTCTCCACTCCAGACATCAAGGGGCGCGAGGCAATCTTGCAAGTCCATGTGCGCAAGACCCCGATGAGCGCGGCGGTGGATCTTAAAACGATCGCGCGCGGAACACCTGGGTTCTCGGGCGCTGATCTCGAAAATCTTGTCAACGAAGCCGCGCTCCTCGCCGCTCGCAAGGACAAAAAGAGCATCGACATGAGTGATCTCGAAGAGGCTAAGGATAAGGTCCTCATGGGCTCAGAGCGCAGATCCATGGTTCTCTCGGATCAAGAAAAGAAAACCACCGCCTACCATGAAGCGGGGCACGCGATTGTAGGGACGCTGCTTGAGGGCAACGATCCGATTCACAAGGTCACGATCATTCCGCGGGGCCGTGCGCTTGGGGTGACTCAGACTCTTCCCAAAGAGGATCGCCTTTCAATGGACAAAGTGAAGGCCGAAAACCTCATCTCTTTCATGATGGGTGGCCGGATTGCCGAGGAGCTGATTTTTAATCAAAAGACAACTGGCGCCGGAAACGACATCGAGCGCGCAACCGACATCGCGCGACGCATGGTCTGTGAGTGGGGCATGAGCGACGTGCTCGGACCGCTCTCGTTTGGATCCAAGCAGGAGCAAGTGTTTCTCGGTCGCGACATCGCAAGTCCAAGAGACTACTCCGAGCAGACAGCTCAAACGATTGATCGAGAGATCCGCACGATTGTGGAGCGTAATTATCGTCGTGCAAAAGAGCTTTTGGTTGAGAACTTGGAAAAACTCCATGCCCTGGCTAACGCGCTTTTAGAGTTTGAGACTCTTGACTCTAATGAAGTAGAGCAGGTCCTGCGTGGCGAGAAAATCGTACGCAAGGCTGTGGCGCCGACCCCTCCTCCTACTGAGACCGGCAGCAACCCCGAGCCTGAAGGATCTGGCGGTACGCCCGCGCCTTTACCGGCCTAACCAAGAAACGCGGCTGAAGACTTGATCGAGCTGTTTACCAATCTCAAAGCCAATCTCCGACCGATGGACTTTGTGGACATCGGCATTGTGGCGTTTCTCGTGTACCGTGTGCTTTTGCTCATCAAAGGCACGCGTGCCATGCAGATGCTCACGGGACTGGGGATCCTTGGGATCGCTTTTTTTCTTGCAAGTCGCTTCGGGCTGTTTACGACCCACTGGGTACTTGCTCATTTTTTTGATTATCTGATCCTGATTGTGATCGTGCTTTTTCAAGATGATCTCAGGCGCGCGCTAACGAACGTGGGCCGCAATCCGTTCATGCCGGGCTCCGCCTACCATGAGGAAGAGCAGGAGATGGTCGAGGAGATCTCGCGTGCTGCGTCCAACGCTTCTAAGGAGCGCGTCGGCGCGCTGATTGTGATCGAGCGTGAGACTGCGCTTAAAAATTTTATCGAAACAGGCTCGCAGATCGAGGCCAAAGTGCGCGCAGAGCTTTTGGTGTCGATTTTTCATCGTGATTCCCCGATCCATGATGGCGCTGTGATTATCACAGGAGGTCGGATTGCAGCGGCTGCGTGTTTTCTGCCGCTCTCAAAAGACCCTGACATCGATCGACGCTACGGCTCTCGCCACCGCGCAGCTTTTGGGATCACGGAAGAGAGTGACGCGATTGTGGTTGTCGTCTCAGAGGAGACAGGGGAGATCCATCTTGTCAAAAACGGCAAGATCACAACCAACCTCAACGAGCTTGAGCTGAAACAAAGTCTCGAAGCACTCTTAGATCTATCGGCCTCCTCACGCCAAGTTCCCAAACGTATGCGTGGATGGATCCAGGCAATCAAAAACCGTGGGCGTAGGAGTACGGATCGATGATGCGGTTTCAAGCGCTAATGACTGCGCTTTTTAACAACTTTACTGCAAAGGTTTTTTCCGTCTTGATTGCCATCGTGCTTTGGGTGGTGGTTTTGGGCTCTCGCAGCATCGAAGGTGAGAAAGCAGTGCCCCTGCAGTTAAAGCTGCCGGACGAACTCGTTCTTTCACAAGAAGTGCCCGCGTACGTGAGTTTCAGGCTCTCCGGTCCTAAGGCCGTTTTGCGTGGTCTTTTGGATCGCGCTGAGGATCCGATTGTGGTTGATCTTGCGAAAGAAAAAGCGGGAGACGTGACGTTTCGCTTTTTCTCAGACAATATTCGAGTGCCCATCGGCGTCCGAGTGCTCAGCGTATCACCTTCGCTTGTAACGGTGCGCCTGGAGCCACACCGAACTAAAGAGGTGCCCGTCCGCGTCGAGTACCGCGGGAGCTTGCCGGAGGGTTTACGCCTTACTCGCACGGAAGTAAAACCTGCAACTTATAAGGTCAAAGGCCCTCAAAGCCGCGTGCAGAGTTTGCGTGAGGTTGTGACCTTGCCTATTGATCTCTCGGGCCTGAGACAAAACTTTATTGAGAAAGTGCCTCTTGAGGCTTTGCGGGATGGGCTCGAGATCGAAGGGGATTCACCTTTAGTCGCGCTCAGTGTTGAGCCTGTATCGGCGAATTTCAGGATCAAAAACGTGCCTATTCGCTTTACGACAGAGTACAAAGTGCGACTCTCTGAGCGCGCGGTCAGTGTTTTTGTTCGTGCCGGGGCTGAGTCAATCAAGAGTTTAGATCAAACTCGCGTCTTTGCGGCCATTGATCTGAAAGGGCGTCCTCCGGGTACGTACGAGATCCCCGTCCAAGTGACACTCCCGAAGGATGTGAGCTTGTTTCGGGTCGTGCCGGAGCAAGTTACGGTGACGCTTTACTAGGCGATGAGGCGTTGAGCTCACCTTCAATCGCTTTTGCAATCTCTTGTGAGAGGGGATCGATATTGGAGCGAAAGCGATTCACGACTTGTCCTTTTGAGGAGACAAGAAACTTTTCAAAGTTCCACATCACCTCGCCGCCAGTGGAAGAGTTTTGGGTCAAAAAGCGATAGATCTCTTGCTTACCTGGGCCTTTAACCGAGCCCTTGCTCATCAGAGGAAAGCTCACTTTATAGTTGAGCGTACAGAACTTTTTGACCTCAGCGTTAGTTCCGGGCTCTTGGCCTCCAAAGTCATTACTTGGAAAGCCTAAGACCACGAGCCCTTGCGCTCCATAGCGGTCTTGCAGAGCCTGAAGTCCCTTGTACTGCGGAGTAAATCCGCAACCCGATGCTGTGTTTGCAATGAGGAGAGTCTTGCCTTTGTAGCGCGACATGGGCACTGACTTTCCATCGATATCAGTCGCGGAGAGAGCATGAAAGTTTTGCGGAGCTGTAGAGGCGAGTGAGGTGAGGATCGAAAGCTCGACGAAAGTCTTAAGGATGTGAAGTGAAAGCATACTGCATTTTAATCGCACTTAAGGCGTTCCGTAAAGAGTTTAGAAACTGGCCGCACCCAGTGAGTAAAAGTGGTGTGCGTGGCGGAGTTAGGTTTTGAAATTGCAAAGTAATTCCATGGAATGCCTTCTTTGGAGTTACTTCAGCGTGTTTCATGTCGGTGTGACGG
>JBILEK010000040.1:0-24659 GCA_044352155.1 Bdellovibrionia bacterium | reverse complement strand
ATTCTCGAGGCAGGAGTCAGTACCGAGCAAGCGCTTGAAAAGCTCAATCGCAGCAAGCTCGTCGAGTACGCGCAACCTAACTACATTCTCTCCATTCCGGAGCGCTCCATCACCGACCGCTTGAAAGAGCGGGTCTCGGAAATCCCCTGCGTTCCAGGAACCGAAGCGATCGGCTGTAACGCTGATCTTCCGATTCCTTGTATTCCTGGAATTGAGATCCCAGGTTGTGATCCCAATGCGAAGTTACCCTGCATTTTCCCTGGGGTCGACTTTCCCCCCGGCTGCGAAGACAGTGATGGCGGCGGTGGCGGCGGCGGCGGCGGCGGAGAGCCTCCTCCTCCCCCTCCTCCAGCAAAACGCCCTGAACTGAAGGATCCTCCAGCGCTCCCTAATCCTCCGGTTGCAGATCCAAACCTAAGTAAGGCTTGGGGAATTCTAAAGATTCAGGCTCCCGAAGCGTGGAAACTTCACGCGGGATCCAAGTCCATTGTGGTTGCTGTGATCGATACAGGCGTCGACTACAACCACGAGGACTTAACCAACAATATGTGGCGCAACCCAAATCCAACTCGAGGCGATGTTGTTGGTTTTGATTTCGTCCATAATGACGGCATCCCCTTTGACGATCAGGGCCACGGAACTCATTGCTCTGGAACTGTCGGAGCGACGGGTTTCAACGGGAAAGCCATTGCTGGTGTTGCTCCTCAAGTCTCTATCATGGCGCTGAAGTTTCTCTCCAGTGAGGGCTCAGGCACGACGGCTGATGCGATCAAGGCGATCGACTATGCCGTTGAGAACGGAGCTAAAGTGCTCTCCAATAGTTGGGGCGGACCTTCGGATCCAGGCAATCAAGCGCTATATGACGCGATTAATCGCGCTCAGTCCAAAGGTGTTCTTTTTGTGGCTGCAGCTGGCAACTCTAGTAAAAACAACGACATTCCGAGCCAAGCGTCCTATCCGGCTGCGTTTGACAACGATAATTTGATCGCTGTCGCCGCAACCGACAACAGTGACGGAATGGCGTTCTTTTCTAATTACGGAAAGGTCTCAACTGATTTAGGCGCTCCGGGAGCGGGTATCTACAGCTCGATCCCTGGCAACCAGTATCAGTCGAACTCCGGCACTTCGATGGCCTGTCCTCACGTTGCAGGAGCAGCGGCTCTGCTCTGGTCGTACAACCCAAGCTGGGACTACAAGAAAGTGAAAGAAGTTCTCTTGTGCTCAGTGGACAAAGTCAGCTCGCTTAGCGGCAAGACGGTCACTGGAGGCCGTTTGAACATCCTGAAGGCCTTGCAGACGAAGGATTGTTCCGGGACGCAGTAACTGCGCATCCGAGGCCAAGGTTGGCTTAAGAGAGGGGTTCTCTTCGAGAAGTCGAAGAGAACCCTTTTTTTATCCGTATTCTTGACTCCCATGGTGCGGCGGATAGAGTCTTCAATCTCTAAGCATGCTCAATAGCGAACTTCTTTTTGCCAATCTCAGTAACCCGACGCTGCTTTTTTTTCTTTTGGGCATGTGTGCTGTTTTGGTCCGAAGCGATCTTGAAATCCCAGCGCCGTCGATCCGCTTTATCTCAGTTTATTTACTGTTCTCGATCGGGTTCAAGGGAGGACTTGAGCTTGCTCATCAGGAGTTTAGCGGTGAGTTAGTGGGCAGTTTGGCTTTTGGTCTTGCGGCCTCGCTCCTGATCCCAGTTGTGGTCTATTTTGTCGCACGCTTCAGGCTCAAGCCCGAAGACTCTGCTGCAGTCGCTGCAACGTATGGCTCAGTGAGCGCTGTCACTTTTGTCACTGCTGCATCTTATCTTGAGACTTTTTCAATTCCCTATAGTGGTTCGATGGTCGCAGTCATGGCACTGATGGAGGCGCCAGCGATCGTGGTCTCGGTTCTATTGATGAAGATTCATGATCGAGACTCAAAGAGAAATCAAAGTATCAGATCTATTCTTAAGCACTCTTTATCGAACGGAAGCGTGTTTTTGATTTTAGGAAGTCTGTTCATCGGTTCGATTGCAAACGCAAAGCAGGCTGAAGGAATTCGCCCTTTTACTACAGATATCTTCAAAGGTTTCTTAGTAATCTTTATGCTCGAGATGGGAATGACCACGGCACGTCGACTTCAGGCTTTTCGATCCAACGGTGCTTTTGTAATTTTTATGGGACTTTTTTTTCCGATCCTTTTCGGAAGTGTCGCGGCATTTGCGAGTGGTTGGGTCACCCAGTCTGAGGGCGATCGTTTGATGCTCTCCGTACTTTCAGCAAGCGCGTCTTACATCGCAGTCCCTGCTGCAGCGAAAGTCGCTTTTCCGAAAGCCGACCCGGGTATCTTTGTCCCCATGGCGCTTGGGATCACTTTCCCGCTGAATGTTACTGTCGGACTGCCGCTCTACCTTACGCTCGTTCAAAAATTTTAGTCTGTATCCAATTTGTCTAGTCCCTCCCTCATCCTGAGGGAGGGACTAGTACTTTCATCAGGGGGTGAGCATCCATGCTCTGAGTTTACTGCAGTCGAATCCCTTCGATGCAGGGGTGTGCAGGCTTTAAGCGAGAAGCTTCAAACTCACTTTTACGCCTACGCTCTTGTGCTTGCGGCCATCCATGTGATGATGCTCGCGTCGCTCCTGTTCCTCTTTGCAATTTACGCAAAGAGTGGTGGTGGGGCGGGCTTCGAGCCTCCGTAGCTCGATATCCTCTTCGCACTTTTCGCAAATTCCGAAGGATCCATCCTTAATCCTCGCCAGGGCTTCCTGGATTTTTTTTGCAAACAGTGCCTCCCGGTTTCTCAGTCGAATGCGCATCGACTGCTCAAGCTCGCTTGACGTCATGTCAAGCTCGTCCATGAGATCGTCGCCGTTGAGGTGGAACTGAGGGTTCACAACCTCCTGGCTGTATTGCAGCGATCCGAGCTGCTGAGTGAAAAGCATCTCAAACTGGGACACGATTGCCTGATCCATGACTGCAACTCCTTCGTGGTTTTTCTCGATTCTCGTTTCCGTGAGAGGCGAGATCAAAATTGTGCAGATATCCACGCCATTTTTTTGTGTGGCGTGAAATGCGATAAATCCGTTGGGTAGGGGAGGGCTTTTTTAGGGTCGCGCTAGAAAGCAACGAAGCCACGCGAGAAAAGCGCGGCGATGGGCGGGGAGGTTTGCTGAAGCAAACGGTGTGTGAATCGTTTGGGCTTTTAGAGCAACGTGCTTAAACATATTGAGCTCCTTGCTTCACCGAGATGGAGAGGGGGTCTTCCCTCTCACTGCCTCCGCAGACTAAAGGTAGCGAGAGCTGTGCCACCGCGGCTGCCTTGTAAACACAGTGTTTTTTGATGCTTTCGCACAACAAGCGCACGGAGAGACCTTGGTCGATTTCGAAAAAAATACAAACGGAGCCATCCTGACCCCGCACCCTAAACATCAGTTGAGTGAACCAAGACGTTATAAAACTGACGCTTTCACTGCATCCAATACTAAAGATACAATAAACAGAAGCAGAACTACCCATGGAAGGGGAGCTCATGAAGAGTTTGTTCGTACTGGTGGCGGCGCTCGTCTCTTTTTCGGGCGACGTACGTGCTGAGAGTTTGCGGGTTTTGACTTACAACATTTTTGGACTCCCACCGGCGATCTCAAAAGCTGGAAAAGAGCGATGGAGATACCCTGTAATTGCGCAGCAAATCTCTGCGTATGACATCGTTGTGATTCAAGAGGCATGGGATCGAGACACACGCGCACTGGTTGATGAGTCAGGTTTTCCGTATCATGCGCATGGGCCAAAACCTCATCAACTGATGGGTGCAAACGGGCTTGTCACACTTTCGAAGTTCCCGATAAAACAAGTGAGATTTCTTGAGTTTGAGGACTGCGTTGGCTTTGATTGCTTTGCTAAAAAAGGCGCGCTGATGATTCGTGTAGAGCTTCCGTCGGGACGCGAGATTGTTGTCGTGAATACACATCTCAACGCCTGGTCGAAAGACCTCTCCGGAGATCCTGGGCAACGCACGCGTCTGAAGCAAATCCAGCAGCTTTTGTTTTGGATCTGGGAGCAAAGTCCCTTCGATCCCGTTTTGTTGATGGGAGACTTTAACGCCGATCAGGACACGCAGGAGTATCGTCGTGTTCAGGAGCTCGGAGCGTTCTCAGATCTTTATCGTGAGCACATGCAGTCCACGGGTGCAGTTGGCGATGACTTGGCTGGATTTACGTATGTGCCACGGGAAAACACTTGGATTACAGGCCTTACAGCGGCAGTCGGAAAACAGCGTCTCGACTATGTGTGGTGGTCAGGCAAGGGCCGGCGGGCACGCGTGGATCATGCGGAGCGGGCTTTTCGTAAAACGCTCCCCCACGGCAAGGATCAAGTGCACCTCTCAGATCATTATGGAATCGCAGTGGATATCTCGATTTAATCAAATGATAACAAATACTTAAGTATAAGTTGACTTATAAAGTCAACCAAAGTAATTCTTCGTCCGCAGGAGCGATGCATGCGGAGCATAGCGAAGAGTGGTGGTGATTTTAGGTGGCTTGGGTTTTTGTGCGCCCTTTGGGGCTTGGTCGGAGCCAATGCGTGGGCGGGCGAGCTCGCCTCAGCACTGGGAAGCGATGAGTTTCAAGCGCAGTTAGACAGAGTCACGCGCTCGCCGCGTACCTTAAATCGGGTCGATTTGTATCACTTAGGCAAGACTTCGCGCCCCATGCGAATCAAAGAGATCTCCGAGGCTCAAAGCACGCTATTTCAAGCGATTCCGTATTGGTACAACGATCGATCAAGTCAGCAGATGCTTGATCTGTATGAGGCGAAATCCAAAGAGCCTGGTTTTGAGATTCGTCTCTTGATGGACTGGAGCTCACCTGCCTCTACGGGAGATTTGCTGAAAACCAAACAATACAAACGACTCAAAGCGCTTTCCTCGGGGCGGCTGATTTTCTGGAACGATCCAGCTTGGATGGAGTCTTGGTCTCATCGAATCGGGAGATTCAATCTTCATGAAAAGCTTCTGATTCTTGACGGAAAAAAACTCATCTTGGGCGGGATCAACATCTCCGATCAATACCTTTACGGCGGTGAGGACCCGGAGGGCTGGCATGATACGGACTTCTTGATTCAAGGCCCTATTGTTCAGGAGGCGATGCGCGCATTTCTAAAGACCTATCAGCTTGGAGCTTACTTAAAGAGTTTGAAACCTTTTCCTTCTCAAGAAAAACAGATTATCAGCTCACTTCAGAGCGTCTATTTCGAAAACGAAGTTAGGCCGCAGATTTTTAAAACGCTTTTTGGAAAAATGAAATTCGACCTAGGGTTGATGGATGTTTTTAAGAACACCAATTATTTCCCCCTCGCCTCAGAGGATCATCCTCCAATGGGTGCAGTTCCGGCGCGTTTTATTTATACGAATCCCATGGTGGATCGGGATCCTGATCAGCCCAGCGAGTTCAAATCTCCGCTTTATGAAACGCTTCGAATTTTGTTGGGCAAGGCTGAAAAGCGCGCGCGCTTTTTTATCCCCTATCTGACGCTCTCGCCTCAGATGGAGAAGCTGTTTCAAGACACCGCTCAGCGCGGCGTTCAGGTGGAGGTCATCACTAACTCACTAAAGAGTCATGACATTGGGACGTGGTCCTACTACGGGGCGCTTGGCCATTATCTCCCTCTCGCGGAGAAGGGCGTTGTGATTCATGAGTGGCAAGGGCACAAAAATCTTCAAGAAATCGAGAAGCGCGAAGGCTGCAAAGTTCAGGAGTGGCCCGGCCGCACTCTGCACACTAAGGCCGTGATCATCGATGATGACGTGGTGATTCTCGGCTCGCATAACTTTAATATCCGCAGCGAGTTCTATAACTCTGAGACGATGGTGATGGTTGAGAGTCAGGGATTAACGGCTCAGCTTAACCAGATTTTCGAGCAGGACCTTGATGTGCCTCCTCCCGAAGGACACTGGGTTTTGTGTGGCGATCGATTAGTAGAGCGATCTCGCAAGGTTGAGACTTTAAGTCTTGAGCACATTCGACAGATGACTCGCGAAAACCGCTCCAAGATTCGATCCGCATCCAAACTCCAGCATCTGATGTAGAGAGCAAAAAAGTCGGTAAGAGCATACTCTCTTACCGACCCTAAACAGGAGTGGACCTTAAGTGTAGGAGCGCGAGAAAGTCTCGCCCAAGGACTTGTGCTTACGACCGGCAGCGGTGAGCACTTCTTTTCGCTCCTCGTCTTCTTTGCATGAAACGCAAAGAGTGGCCGTTGGGCGTGCCTCCAGTCGACGAAGTTCGATATCGTTCTCGCAAACCTCGCACTCTCCAAAGATTCCATCTTCGATACGCTGAAGTGCTTCGTCAATTTTCTTGAGATAAAGGATCTCACGGTTTCTGAGACGCATCCGCATGGATTGCTCAACGTCAGTCGTTGCTTGATCGATTTCGTCATAACGATCGTCGTTGTTGACTGTGAAATCCTCTCGGATGACGCGGTCATTATAGAGAATCCCTTTTTTCTGAGCTTCGAATACCTTCTTGAAACGAGCGATGATGTTTTTTCTTAGCATTCTAGGTTGTTCCCCCTTTGAGGTTCTGTAAGACCATTTCACTGATCTTTTCGAGGGTCTCCATGACTCCGATCCCACGTTTGGCTGTCGCCTCAACGAATGGCCTCCGTGTCGGATTCAGGGTCGCCTCTAATTCCTGGAGTGGAACAGGGTTGGGGAGGTCGCGTTTGTTATACTGAAATACGACCGGCAGCTTCCCAAACTCATACCCGTTTTGATCCAGGCTTTTCTCAAGTGCTTCTTTGCTTTCAATGTTGGCTTCCATGCGCTCTTCTTGGCTGTCGGCCACGAAGATGATTCCGTCGACTCCCTTGAGAATAAAGTCGCGCGAAAAATCGTAAAACGTTTGTCCTGGGACTGTGTAAAGGTGGAATCGTGTTTTGTATCCTTTGACATCGCCTACGGCGAGCGGGAGAAAATCGAAAAAAAGCGTGCGCTCATTCTCCCCAGGGATCCAGGTGAATTTCCCTCGCTGTTCTGCACCAGTATGGTCGTAGATGTATTGGACGTTGGTTGTTTTTCCGCCCATCCCCGGGCCGAAATACACGATCTTGCAGTGGATCTCCTTGCTCACGTAGTTGATGAGGCTCATCCGCTTGCCTCCAGACGGTTTTCAATCGCGCGCGCTAAGGTCTGACGATCTGTGAACTCTAACTGCCCACCAACGGGGATCCCCGCAGCAAGTCGAGAGACCCGCGCACCAAGGGGTTTCAAAAGCTTGGTGAGATAGAGAGCGGTTGCATCGCCCTCTACGCTTGGGTTGAGCGCGAGAATCACTTCACGAACCCCCCCTTGAGCGACTCGTTTTAAGAGAGGCGAGATCCGAAGCTCTTCTGGGCCGACTCCATCCAGCGGAGAGAGCACTCCGTGCAGGACATGGTAGAGACCGCGGAACGTGTGTGCGCGCTCAATCGAGCTTAAGTCTGCAGGACGCTCGATCACACAAAGAGTCTGGCGATCACGATCTAGAGAAGTACAAATCGAACACTTCTCAGAATCTGTAAAAGCAAAGCAGTCCTCGCAGAGCCGAACCAAGGTCTTGGCTTGCAAGAGCGCATCTGAGAGTGCGTGCGCGTATCCGTCGTCTTGTTTCAGAATGTGATAGGCAAGTCGAGTCGCGGTTTTTTCACCAATCCCTGGTAGTTTGGCGAGCTCAAAGATCAGCTTTGACAGCGGGTCGCGCGAAGTGAGTTTAGCTTGAGGATGGAGCATGATCGCCCTCCTCATCTTCAACCAGTTCGATCGGACCTAGCTCGCCGCCAAAAAGTGCACGAGCTTCGCGGATGATGGGATGAGATCGTGCCGACTCTGTCACGCGATCTTGTTGCAGTTTTCTTTGTTTTTCACGTTTCTCGGCAAGACTCTCTTCGGTAACGTGCTTCAAAGAGATCTCAATCACGGTCGGTCGCCCGAAATACTCTTGTGTGAGCTGGGCGAGTTGTTGAGAGTAGAGCTTGGACTGGAGTTGCTCGGAGCGGTAGGACTCTTCAGGTTTGTAGCAAATTTTGAGTTCAGACTTCGGTGCGTGCGTCTCAGGTAATGCGACCGAAGCAGCATGCTCAAGCAGAGTTCCGAGGATGGGGCGAGAGCGTTTTACATGCTCAATCAATCCCTCCCAGGTGCGCACCACATTGGAGCTTGGAGTTGGGACGGGAGCGACAGTGGGAGCGGGAGCCACGGAGAGTGCTGGGCTCCCAGTTGTGTCGAGCGTATCGAGCGAAATAAGCGCATCAGCCTCACAGCAGCGAAGAACTAAAACGTCAAGTGTGATCCGTGGCTGACTTGAGCGAGCAATCGTTTCAACGCCCGCGTGAAGCGCTTGAAAGATGAGCTCTACTTCTTCAAGAGTCCGCAGCTTTGCTAGTCGCTCAAGCGATGTGCGCTCTTCGGCGCCGAGCTCCGCGCCAAGCACTTGGATCGCTCCCACCTGAGTTAGCAGTACACGATGAAAAACTCCGATCAGATCTTTGAGCAAAACACGGAGATCAAACCCTTGTTGATAAGCGCGCTCGATGAGTAGGAGTGCTTCTGAGGTTTTTCGAGACAAAATCTTCTCGGCAAGCTCGTTTGAAAACTGAGCTTCCAAAAGACCAAAACACTCGCGCAGCAGTTTCTCCGTGAGTGTGTTCCCGCAAAAAGCGATCGCTTGATCAAGTAAAGAAAGCGCGTCGCGCATGCTGCCGTCAGCCCCCTGAGCGATCAGAGGAAGGGTCCCGTGCTCGGCGGTGATCTTCTCTTCGTGGAGGATCGTGCTTAAGCGTCCCTCAATCTGGGCGGTGGTCACGCGTTTGAAATCGTAACGCTGACAGCGGGACAGAATGGTGGCCGGAATTTTATGGGATTCTGTTGTGGCAAACACGAACAGGACGTGTGCGGGGGGCTCCTCAAGAGTCTTTAAGAGGGCGTTAAACGCCGCTGTCGTGAGCATGTGTACTTCATCGATAATATAAATCTTGCGAGACCCCGCGGAGGGGAGGAAGCGAGCGCCTTCGCGAATCTCGCGCACCGCGTCTACACCGTTGTTGGACGCCCCGTCGATCTCCATGACGTCAACGCTCGTGCCTGCTGCGATCTCCTTGCAGTTGGAGCACGCATCACAAGAGAGAAGCCAGCCATCCTTCAGGGAAATGTTTTCGCAGCGAACGGCTTTCGCAAATATCCGAGCGATTGAGGTTTTACCGATCCCGCGTGAGCCAGAGAATACATAAGCATGGTGTATTCTCTGGGAGCGAATCGCATTGGACAAGGTTTTGACGACGTGGGTTTGGCCGACAATGTCTGGAAACTGCGATGGTCTCCACTTTCGAGCGAGCGCTAGATAAGACGCCAAACTTCAAAAACCCCCTGTTGCGAACCCCGTAAGAAGGGCCGCAACTTACATAGATGATCTTAGATAAGCAAGCAGAATGATTGGGAAATTACGCGCCGAGCCGGCTCGCCACGTTAGCGCAATGAGCCAGGTTTTTGACGCTCTGGGTGTGAGGGTTCGAGTTGAAATTCCCGTAAGCACGTGTCAACTTTTATCCGCTTGCTGAGCGCTTGGAATGTCTCTGAAAATCCAGAACTCCACGACGTCCAGGTCCCTCTTGGGACCTTGCGGATCGCTGTATCGAGCGCCGGAAAGATCAATCGATTAGATTGGATCCAGATCCGAATTGGTCAGGGATGGGTTGCAGAGCGGGATCGCCCTCAACTTGCTCTTGAGATGGGTTTGGGCGTCCGCGGGGTTGAGAAAAGTGAGCCATCGGTTTTGATACAGAACTTAAGAGCGGACCTTCGACGCTTTTTTTCGACCGGGGAGCCGCTGCGCCAGGAGATCTTGGAGATCTTAGAGTTCGCTCCGCTGACAGAGTTTCAAAGAGCCGTCTATCGAGCTACCTTCGAAGTCCCTCACGGAGAGACTCGAAGCTACGCTTGGGTTGCTGAAAAAATTCGTAAGCCCTCTGCGATGCGAGCGGTAGGTCAAGCCCTTAAACGTAACCCGTTTCTTCTTTTGATCCCCTGCCATCGTGTGATCTCATCGTGTGGAGCTTTAGGTGGGTTCATGGGTCAAAACGATGTGTGCGAGCCAGAGACTTATTTAAAGTCCAAGTTACTTGAGCTTGAGCGCTCTTATCGTAATCCGGTTTTTCCATTCTTAAAGATCATGGAGGCTCAAACCCCTTGGATCGCCTCAGCGGGATGATACTTCGACTTCGACTCACTCCTCAACTCACGCAGCGGGATTGGGGGCTAACGATCTTACCTTTGCTTTTGTGGGGGGCTCTTTTTGCTCTGAGACCTTGGGTGAGCACATTAGAGTGTCAGTCTAACCCCGCTGCATGCTCTCCTGATCAGTTGTTCTGGATTGATCGCACGGCCTTTGGCTCAGGCTCTCGCTTTGCGGATGAGCTCTCAACTTTAACTCAATACCTCTCAGGCGTGCTCGCTCTGATCGTGCCGATCGGTTACGTGCTCAGTGCACGATCACGATTCACGATCGCAAGCGCTCGCAGCATGATCGCCACAACGAGCGTGCTTGGTGTTCAAGCGACATTCATGAATGGAGCATTCAATGAGATTGTACGCCTGATTGTGCAGCGACCCCGACCTTTTGTTTACGTAGATCCGTCTGGCTCGGCTGGGATCCCGATGAGCTATACTTCTTTTTACTCCGGGCACACGAGCTTTTCGGCGCTCGCTTGTGCGATTTTGTTTACGCATCTTTTGGGTCTGGGGGCTTCTCGAAAATGGCTCATTCCAGCATGTTTTGTTGGTTTTGTTCTGGTCAGCGTGACCGCAATCATGCGCGTGCAGGCTGGAAAGCATTTTGTTACCGATGTGGTTGTTGGGGCAATCGTTGGCGCAACCGTTGCCGTGATTACTGCTTTACTCCACCGTCCGCGTTCGGCGATTGAGTCTTAAGATCACGCCAACTTTTTCCTGCGCGTGAAGCTGGATCCATCTGAAAGCGTCGTACCGCTGAGTTATGCTCTTGAAGATTTCGACTAAATACGGTGGTCCCGTCGTTGCGCGAAACAAAATACAGGTAGTCCACTGGCGCTGGGTTGAGTGTGGCCTCAATTGCAAGGGTACCCGGATTGGAGATTGGCCCTCGCGGGAGACCTGGGATTGCGTAGGTATTGTAGGGAGTGCGCTCGAGGAGATCTGATTTACGAATATTGCCATCGTAGCGATGCATGATCCCGTAAATGGTCGTGGGATCACTTTGTAGTCGCATTCCCTTTTGAATACGGTTGTGAAAAACCGCGCTAATCAGAGGTCGGTCATCCGCAAGGCCGGTCTCCTTCTCCACAATCGAAGAGAGGATGACGAGCTCGTGTCGGGAGAGGCCGTATTTTTTTGCTTGAGACTCCCACAGAGGATTCCAGGCTTTTTTGAACTGCCCAAACATCAATCGAGCGAGATCCTCAGAAGTGATCGAGCGAGGAATGTTATAGGTCTCAGGAAACAGATAGCCCTCAAGGCTTGGTGGGAGTGGGTCAGAGGGCCCCAGAAGTGTGCGCACCAACTCGGGACGAGATACGGTCTGCATGAAAGTCTGTGCGGCCGGAAGACCAAGGTCTTTGAGCTTTTGAGCAATCTGGTAGAGATTATCACCCTCGCGTACGGTCAGGGCGTAGGTTTTGGATTGCCCGCTTGAGAGCTTTTGAAACACTTCGAGCGGAGTCATGCGCGGCGTAAACTCGTACTCGCCGGCTTTCACCCTCTTCCACGCACGCGTGAGAGTTCCTAAGCGCTGAAAACGAGACGCGCTTGAGATCGCACCTTTTTCCTGCAAGAGCGTCGAGATTTTCTGTGGACCGGAGCCCTTGGGGATTTCGATGATGATCGTATTACTGGAGGAGCGATCAAGCGGGCTGATACTAAAAAGCAGCAAAGGCAGCCCGAGTGCGATCGCACTGAGACCGATAGCTAAAATCAAGATTCCCGCGCCCCATTTCATAGCCCATTTTCCCTTTGACGGCCCTGGCCAGTGTTTGTTAGCCACAAAGTATACGTCGATTGTTTCTCACTTTCCATTCCCCCCTTACATTTTGAACGCCCCCTCAACCGCTCGTGGAGTCAGCGATGCATCTGAAAGAACTTAAAGACAAAAAGATTCAAGAGCTCTTGGATTTGGCCAAAAGCTTAGGCCTTGAGAACGCGGGCAACATGCGCAAGCAGGATCTGATTTTCGCGATTCTTCAAAAGAAAGCTGAGAAAGACGAACATATTTTCGCAGACGGTGTGCTGGAGTGTTTGCCGGATGGATTCGGCTTTCTTCGAGCACCGGATTACAATTACCTCCCTGGACCCGATGATGTGTATGTCTCGCCATCGCAGATCCGAAGATTTGGACTCCGCACTGGCGATACGGTGAGTGGCTCTGTCCGCGCACCTAAAGAGGGCGAGCGCTATTTTGCAATGCTCAAAGTTGAGCAAGTCAACTTTCAGGCGCCCGAAGTCAATGCAGAGAAAACGCTCTTTGACAACCTGACCCCATTGTATCCCAACAAGCGGATCAACCTGGAGTTTGACCCACGCAATTACAGCACGCGTATCATCGACCTTTTGGTGCCACTTGGAAAAGGTCAGCGCTGTCTCATCGTTGCTCCTCCGCGCGCGGGTAAAACCGTCTTACTCCAAGATATCGCGAACGCGATCACAGCGAGTAACCCAGAAATCAAGTTGATCGTGCTGCTCATCGATGAGCGTCCCGAAGAAGTCACCGACATGCAGCGCTCTGTGAAGGGCGAGGTTGTGAGCTCAACCTTTGACGAGCAAGCCTCACGGCATGTCCAAGTCGCCGAGATGGTGATCGAAAAAGCGAAGCGCTTGGTGGAGAACAAGTATGACGTTGTGATCTTACTTGATTCGATCACAAGACTTGCTCGCGCTTACAACTCGGTTGTCCCGCCGTCTGGAAAGATTCTCTCTGGCGGTGTTGATTCAAACGCGCTTCATAAGCCTAAGCGATTTTTTGGGGCCGCTCGTAACATCGAGGAGGGAGGTTCTCTCACTATCATTGCGACTGCATTGGTGGACACCGGATCGCGGATGGATGAAGTTATTTTTGAGGAGTTCAAAGGCACGGGGAACTCTGAAATTCATCTCGATCGTAAGCTGATGGAGAAGCGTGTTTTTCCCTGTTTAGACATCGCAAAATCGGCAACGCGAAAAGAGGAGCTTCTCATTCCAAGCGAAGTGCTTAATCGCGTTTGGATTTTAAGGAAAATCCTTCACCCAATGAACGCGCTCGATGCGATGGAGTTTTTGCTCGATAAAATCAAAGACACAAAAACGAACCTCGATTTTGTTAAAGGAATGAGCGGCTAAACTTGACGCGCTTTCGCGGATTTGCAACGCCGTCGGGGATCATGCTCCGCTCGCCTAAGTTTTGGGTGCAAACCCAGATGCGGTCGAGCTCTGCGGCGCTCATCCGCAGCGCGCCTTGGGCCTATCGGGACTCAAAGTTAGCACGCCTGCCTTTCATTCGAGGGGTTTGGGAGTGGGTGAGTTTTCTGCGATTATTGGGCGAGTCTTTTTCAGTGGTTGATTCTACTGAGTCGCACCGAGAGGTGGGGGCGGGCTTTATTCTTTTGAGTGCAACTCTTGTTGCGCTCGTACTGTTTGTGCTCGTGCCTCAGATGGTGGCGTCGGCTTTAGCGCCCGATCCTGAGACGTTGGGGTTTGTTTTGATCAAACTTGCGGCGCAGCTCGCACTCGTTTGCGGCTATCTTGGGGCTCTGAGGTTATCGTCGGCGTGGCGTTCGAGCTTTCGGTTACAGAGTGCTCTTGTGCGGGCGCTCGGTGCTTTTGAGAGTGGTGCTGATCTGCAGCTTGAGACCGTTCGTAGAGGATTGCCTGGTCGATCCAGAGATCAGCTAAGCTCTGCAGTGTTTTTGCTTTTTGTAGTGCTAGTGATAAGCGCAACGGCTCAGACTGTGGGATGGACATCTTGGACAAAAGCCTTGATTGTGCTGCCTGCGATGATGATTTCTGAGGAGTGGCTTCGCCTCGGGTTGCGCCTTTCAGGTCGTGTCGGAGCGGTGGTTTTGCTTCCTTACGCTCTCCTCTCAGCGCTGCTCCGCATGGATCCGCGGGAGCGAGAGCTTCAAGCAGCTATTTTAGCCCTTCGACATGCAGTGCGCCTTGAAAAAGGAGTCCCCTCACCACGTCGTCAGTCGACTGAGGGACAAAACATTGAGCAGGCGCCGGGGTTTGAAGAGTTTGAAATCCATCGCCTCGTCGAGTTAGGATCGGTGCGCGCGGATCCGAAAGAGTTTTTAGAGTAAATTCAAAATGGGACTTTTCGATAAACTACAAAGTGTTGAGTTTAGATTTCGTGAGTTAGAGCACAAACTCGCCGACCCCGCGCTCGCCGATCGTCCTGGTGAGTTTAGAAAGCTCTCGCGTGAGCACTCCAGTTTGATCGAGCTCGTCGCGGAGTATCAGCGCTTTAAACAGCTCCAGAAAGACTACGCCGATAACAAAGAGCTTCTCATCGAGAAGGATGAGGAGATCGCCCAGCTCGCCAAAGAGGAGCTTAAAAGACTTGAGCCCGAGCTCGCCGTGAGTGAGAAGAGATTGCAGATTCTCTTACTTCCGCAGGATCCTAACGATGGAAAAAACATCATGCTTGAGATCCGTGCAGGTGCAGGTGGGGAAGAAGCGGCTCTTTTCGTAGGAGAGCTTTGGAGACTGTATCAGCGATTTGCCGAGCGACAGGGCTGGAAGGTCGATGTCCTCTCTACAAACCCAACGGGGATCGGTGGGTTCAAAGAGATCATTGCGATGATTGAGGGGAGTCGCGTTTATAGTCGCCTTAAGTATGAGGGGGGCGTTCATCGCGTTCAGCGAGTACCTGAGACCGAAGCGCAAGGTCGAATTCACACTTCGACCGTCACGGTTGCGATCCTGCCAGAGGCCGAGGAGGTCGACGTTCACGTCAACCCGGCTGATCTTAAAATTGATGTTTTTCGCTCAAGCGGAGCAGGCGGACAGAGTGTCAACACGACGGACTCGGCTGTTCGAATTACGCATCTGCCGACGGGGGTCGTTGTGGTTTGCCAGGATGAGCGCTCTCAACACAAAAACAAAGACAAGGCGATGAAGATCTTGCGTTCTCGACTTCTTGAAGCAGAGCAGGAGAAATCTGCAAAAGAGCAAAGCGACGCGCGAAAGAGTATGGTCGGCACTGGTGATCGAAGTGAGCGAATTCGGACTTACAACTTCCCACAAGGACGTCTGACCGATCACCGGATTGGATATACGATTTATCAGCTGCCCGATTACATGGAAGGACATATCGAGGAGCTCCTCGATCGCCTCCAAGCTCATTATCAAATGGAAGCGCTGAAGGCGCAGGGCATGGGATGATGAAGGCACGAGAACTCCTCGAGGAGTCGCGCTCACATATTGGTCATGAGGCCGATTGGATCGTCTGTGATGCTCTTGGCGGCAGGAGTCTGCGACGATCGGAGTTAAGCTTTCGTTTGGATGAGGAGCTTCAACCCGATTTAGTCGCGCGCACTCGTGCGCAAGTTCGCAGGCGCTTGGCCGGTGAGCCATTGCAGTACATCTTGGGTGTGCAATCATTTTTGGGACATGAGTACCGCGTCGGTCCTCAGGTGCTTGTTCCAAGACCTGAAACAGAGTTCGTGATCTCTGAGTCTTTAAGTCTTTTAAAAGAGCTTGATCCCCGTTTGGGGTTTGAGGTGGGGCTTGGGAGCGGAGTGCTCTCGATTGAGCTGCTGCGCGCGCTGCCTCACTTAAGGATGCATGCGACCGAAGTCTCGCTTGAGGCGCAGCAGATCGCGAAACAAAACGCTCTACTCCACTTGGGAGAGTGCTGGAGGGAGCGATTAGAGATCATCACTCCTACAGACGCGCTTGAGGTGGGTCGGGCGTTTCAGGGACGAGCAGATTTCCTAATCTCTAACCCCCCTTACCTTAAGGAAGGGGATGAGATTTCACCCGAAGTCCTTCGCTACGAGCCTCGCCAAGCGTTGATCCCAGAGAACGGAGATCCTCTTTACTTCTATCGCTCGATCGCAGAGTCAGCATCCCGACTGCTTCACCCGAGAGGGATGGCTGTTCTTGAAATAGCTCACGAGCGTGCCGATGCGATCATCCAGCTGCTGCAGGCGGCTTTCGAGCACGTAGAGTGCAGAAATGATCTCACAAGCCGTCCACGCCTGTTGATTGCACAAGGAGTACGACATGGATAGAGTTCGGATCACGGGCGGGGTTCCGCTCCGCGGGTCGGTCAAGGTGAGTGGCTCAAAAAACTCAGCGTTACCGATCCTGTTTGCCACGCTTCTCACTGAGGAGACTGTGGAGCTTGATCGTGTTCCTGATCTTCAGGACATCCGTACTTCGCACGCGCTTTTGCAGCAAATGGGTGTCGAAGTCACGACCTCCCGAGCTGGGAGTTGGAAGTACTGCGCCGCAAACGTTCTCTCTCAGGAGGCGCCCTACGATCTCGTCCGAAAGATGCGCGCAAGCGTGCTCGTACTCGGGCCGCTCCTTGCACGATTTGGGCGCGCAAAAGTGAGTCTGCCTGGAGGCTGTGCAATCGGTGCTCGGCCCATTAACTTTCACCTCGCGGGACTTGAAAAACTAGGCGCGCAAATCCAGCTCGAGCAGGGCTATGTCCTTGCGAGTGCCAAGCGCTTAAGAGGCGCTCGAGTGGTTTTTGATTTTCCAAGCGTAGGCGCCACTGAAAACCTCATGATGGCAGCCGCACTCGCACAAGGGGAGAGTGTGCTTGAGAACTGTGCGAAAGAGCCTGAGATTGTTGATCTTGCACGTTTACTGAGCGCAATGGGCACGCAGATCGAAGGAGCTGGTACGGAGCGTATCTTGATCCAAGGACGTGATCGATTAAGTGCGGCACGGCATTCGATCATCGGCGATCGAATTGAAGCGGGCACCTACCTCGCAGCGGCGATGACGACCCGAGGATCAGTGCGGGTGGAGGGGGTTGAGCCCGAGTTTCTGGAGTCCGTTTTAGTGAAGCTTGAGGAGGCAGGCGCAGCGGTGACGCGTTCGAAAGATGCGATTGAGATTCACTCCCCTGCGCGCCCAAGAGCTGTTGATTTTTGCACACAGCCTTTTCCAGGGTTTCCAACTGACATGCAAGCGCAGCTGATGGCGGTATTGTGTCTTGCGGATGGAACTTCAACGATTGAGGAAACGATTTTTGAAAATCGCTACATGCACGTCCCTGAGCTCACGCGATTGGGCGCGGATATCACCATTAAAGGCAACACCGCGATCATTCGTGGAAAAAGTCGCTTCATCGGCGCACCCTTGATGGCAACAGACTTACGTGCGAGCGCATCCTTAGTGATTGCGGGTTTAGCTGCAGAGGGGGAGACAATCGTCAATCGCATCTACCACCTTGACCGTGGCTACGAGCGCATGGAAGAGAAACTGCGCTCTCTTGGAGCACAAATTGAGAGACTCAAGGGATGAGTGCTGATTGTGTTTTCTGCAAAATCATTGAGGGAGTGATTCCCGCGCCGCGTGTGTACGAGGACGACAAGGTCATCTGTATTCGTGACATCCAGCCCCAGGCGCAAGTGCACTTACTTGTGATTCCGAAAGCGCATGCCCGTACGCTGATGGATGTGGACAGTGAACAGATCGCGTCTCTTTTTGGTGCGGCCCAAAAAATCGTGATTGCTCAGGGTCTACTCCCGGGCGGCTTTAGGAGCGTGATCAACACCGACGAGGACGGCGGGCAGAGTGTGTTTCATCTGCATCTTCATCTTTTAGGGGGTGAACGACTCGGCGGACACTTTGCTTAGCGCTTTAGTGGTTCTCGTCAACGAGCGCTCCTTTCCGAACTTTCATTGAGCTCGTTTTTGCCTGATCTGAGTAGCGTTTAAGGCCCATGCGCCGGAACAATGTTCTTCTTTGGGTGTGGAGATTACTTAAAAGCTCGTAAAGAGAGGTTGCAAGCCCAGGATTGGGCGGATGAATGCATGCCTTTCTCCCGTCCTCAAGTTTGCGGAGCTCGATTACGTTATCGGGCGGAGACTTGTTGTCGGGGGGCGAGTCCCCCGGACGCGACCACCTCTCAAACGCATGGGATTGCGAATCGGCGCGCGAGATCCCCGTCTGTCCGATGGACAGCGGTTCGATGAATTTCATCAAAGCAGAACTCACTCGTTTCAACACGCGGGTGTTACCTCTGCCGAGAGTTTGCGCCCGATGATTAAAACGAACTCCATGACCTTTCGGCAGAGTTTTGACGGAACTTTAGGAAAATTTAGGCCGCATGCTTCCTTTGTTTGCACATCGCGTCATCCTTTGATAAAACCACTTCCCTAAACCGCCCAAATGCGTTTAAAAGTGACTTCTAGATTTCAGGCAAGGGAGCCCTCTGTTAAATGACTGATAATAAAGACATTTTTAATAAAGCCTATAAGTACGACGAGGCCAAAAAAGTTCAGGCGGCGGGACTTTATCCCTACTTCCGCCCGATTGAGGCGACCACGGGCTCGACCGTGACGGTGGGGGGCAAGAAGCGCGTGATGATCGGGTCAAACAACTATTTGGGCCTCACTCATCATCCGCGCGTGATCGAAGCTGCAAAAAAAGCGCTGGATCGATACGGCGTAGGTTGCACGGGCTCGCGATTCTTGAACGGTAATCTCGCGCTCCACGAAGAGCTCGAGCATCGCTTAGCTAAGTTTTTGGATCGCGAAGCGGCACTCGTGTTTTCGACTGGATTTTTTGTAAACCAAGGGACGCTAGGCTGCTTAGTCGGACGCTCGGATGTGATGTATTTTGATCGCGAAAACCACGCCTCGCTCGTTGAAGGCACACGCATCGCCTTAGGAGATACGCTGAAGTATCGCCACAACGATATGGCCGATCTTGAGCGAATCTTGAAAGACACACGCGACAAGTACGACGGCGCGATCATTGTGACCGATGGCGTGTTTTCGATGTCAGGCGATATCGTCAATCTTCCCAAACTTGTAGAACTCGCAAAGCGTTACAATGCACGCGTCTACTGCGACTGCGCACACGCTCTGGGAGTGCTTGGGCCACGTGGCGAGGGCACTCCTCATCATTTCGGCTTGCAAAAAGAAGTCGACCTGATGATGGGAACGTTCTCGAAATCCTTTGCTTCGATCGGTGGGTTCGTAGCCGGTACCAAAGATGTGATTGAATTTATCAAACACAAAGCGCGACCTTTCATGTTTAGTGCGGCGATTCCGCCGGCCTCAGCTGCGGCCGTTTTGGAGTGTTTAACCATTGCCGAGACTGAGCCAGAGCATCTTCGCAGTCTCTGGAAAAACGCTAAAAAGATGAGCAAGGCCTTAAGTGAGATGGGCTACAACACTCTGGGAAGCACGACTCCCATCATTCCGCTGCTCATTGGCGATGACTTAAAGGCGTTCGCATTTACCCAGCGTCTGTACGAGCATGGAGTTTTTGCAACTCCTGTGATTCGTCCAGCAGTGCCGGACGGATGCGCGCTGATTCGTACAAGCTACATGGCCTCACACAAGGACGAAGAGCTCGACTACGCGCTCGGAGTGCTCGAGAAATTAGGCAAAGAGTTTGGAATCCTCGAAAAGTCTAACCAAGAGCAGCTCGCTCATCTTGCGCGCCAGCACTTTGGTCAGAACCTCGGGATCTCTCAGACGGCTCTCCTCAATCAAGGCGCACAAGCACTTTAGTAGTGCTCGATCTCGGAGGATAGAAAATGGTAGGAATCGAAGTCCGTCCGGTCAAAACAAAAAAAGACTGGGATGTGTTCATTGATCTGGCGTGGAAGTACAACTCCGACGACCCTCAGTGGGTACCCCCTTTGCGAATCGCTGTCCGCGATGTGCTTGATGTGAGAAAAAATCCGTTTTTTAAGCACGCGACCATGCAAGCGTTGCTCGCTTACCAAGGCGATGAGCCTGTGGGACGCATTGTTGGCGTGATTGACGAGGCAAATAATCAGTTTCACAAAGAGGCAGTCGCATTTTGGGGTTTTTTCGAGTGCGCGGATGATCCAAAAGTGGCGGACGCTCTCTTTGAGCGTCTGCGCACTTGGGCGCAGGGCTACGGAATGAGTAAGCTCCGCGGTCCAATGAACCCAAGCACCAACCATGAGTGTGGTTTACTCGTGGAGGGCTTTGAGACTCCTCCCTCGATCATGTGTACCCATAACCCGCGCTATTACGAAAAGCTGATCGAAGGCGTGGGTATGTCAAAGGCCAAAGACTTACACGCCTACTGGGTGCCCGCTCAGCTCTCAGGTCTCTCGCCTAAGTTGTTAGGACAGGTGGAGCGCATTAAGTCTAAGGCGGGTGTAACGTTTCGTAAGATTAATATGCGGGATTTCGAAAACGAGATCACGCGGATCATGGACATCTACAATGACGCTTGGGAGATGAACTGGGGCTTCGTTCCGATGAACGAAGAAGAGTTTCGTCACATGGCTAAAGACATGAAGATGGTGATCGATCCTGAGTTTGTGTTCTTTATGGAAGTAGCGGGCGAGCCGGCTGGGTTCACGCTTTCTCTTCCGGATGCAAACCAGGTTTTTAAGAAGATCCCGAGCGGGCGTCTTTTTCCAACCGGAATTGCAAAGTTGCTTTGGGGACTTAAGGTCAAAAAAGATTACAATAGTGTTCGCATCATCACTCTTGGGATCAAGAAAAAGTACCGTCCGCTGGGCTTAGGGGCGATGATGTATCTTGAGTCGATGCAGACTGCGATCCGCCAAAAGCGCGCAGGGGGAGAGGCCTCTTGGATCCTCGAAGATAACGTTCCCATGGTCGGAGCATTGCTCGAGCATATGAACGCAAAGAAAACGAAAGTTTGGAGAATCTACGAGGCTCCGCTAAGCTAGTGGCTGAAGAATGCCTCGTATCCTTGGAGTAGATCCGGGTTCGCGCCTGGCCGGTTATGGGTTGATCGATCTCATCGGGTCGAGCGTCAGGCATGTGGCTCATGGGACGCTGAGGCTCGGGCATAGGGAGCTGATTTCACCTCGACTCCACTTGCTGCACTCGCAGCTCACAGAGTTGATCGCTGAGCACCGCCCCACTGTTTTAGTGGTGGAGCGCGTTTTCTTTGGAAAAAATGTGCACTCTTTGGTTCAGCTCGGCCAAGCGCGTGGAGTGGTTTTGCTCGCCGGAGAGCAGGCGGGACTCAAGCTTTTTGAGTACGCCCCAGCCGAAGTAAAGCAAGTCGTCTCAGGCTCGGGTCGCGCCAGTAAGGAGCAAGTCTCAAGTTGTGTGCAGCTTTTAGTGGGTGCTCAAAAATTAGATACCCTCGATGCATCCGATGCCCTTGCCCTTGCGATCTGCCACGCTCTCTCAGGCGGCACGCGCTCCTCTCGATCGATCTCAGCCTCTCTCTCGCATCTCTATAAGTAATGCGCCGCGCACCGCCTTGACGGAGCGCGCTCCTTTTGACACGTTCTCTCTCGATGATTGGTTACCTCAAAGGACAACTCCTTGAAGTCTCTTCGGGCGCGTGGACGGTCGTAAACTCGGGCGTTGGATACTTAGTTCATGTCCCTAAGTCTGTGGACTATGAAACGCGCACGACCTCAGAGGGAGTGGAGCTTTTTGTTCATACCCATGTGCGCGAGGACGCGCTTGATTTGTATGGATTTCTCTCTCGTGCGGAGAAGGAGCTGTTTCTGACGTTTCTCTCCATGAACGGAGTGGGCCCTAAGCTTGCGCTTTCATTGCTTTCAAACGCATCGCCTAGTGCGCTGCTTGATGCACTTCTTTCAGGAGATAAAGAGGCGCTCACAGGGATTCCGGGGATTGGGAAAAAAACTGCTGAGCGGATGTTTTTAGAGCTTGTGGATCCATTGAAGAAAAAGATGGAGGCAGGTGCATTCTCGCAGTTTCGTACATCAGGCGCGCGATCTGCAGCGGTGGCGTCCTCTGCGGGCGCCCTGGATCGCGCTCTGAGACAGGAGTTACGTGAGGCGCTTTTAGGGCTAGGGTATCGTGACGCTCAGATCTCGTTTGCGCTTGAGCAGATTTCAGGCGAGCCCTTGAGTAAAACCGAAGACGCTCTTGTCCTTGCACTTAAGCATCTCTCTTTAGGAGCGAGCACGTGAATCGCGTGAATGAAATATTGAGTGTCGAAAACGCTCATGGCGATATGAGCGAGCAATCGCTCCGACCCGCAGTACTGGACGAGTATGTAGGGCAAGAAAAGGTGCGCGAAAAAGTCTCGCTCTTTATCGAAGCCGCTCGAATGCGCGGAGATGCGCTTGATCACGTTTTACTCGCAGGTCCTCCAGGTCTGGGTAAGACCACGCTGGCTCACATCATTGCGCACGAAGTAGGCTCCCACATCCACTGCATGACTGGGCCAAACGTTGAGAAAAAAGGTGATCTCGCAGCCGTACTCTCCAATCTACAGCCACGCGATGTGCTGTTTATTGATGAAATTCATCGGCTCCCAAAAGCGATCGAAGAAGTGCTCTACAGTGCGATGGAGGACTTCAAGCTCGACATCATTATTGGCCAGGGGCCTGGGGCAAAGACTTTGCGAATCGACGTTCCTCGGTTCACGCTCGTGGGCGCAACGACGCGCTCGGGTCTTCTCTCAGCACCGCTGCGCGATCGTTTTGGTGTGCATCTGCACTTGGACTTTTATCCAGTGCCTGAGCTCGAGAGGATTGTTCAGCGCTCAGCTAGACTCCTTCAGATCGATATCGACGCTTCAGGCGCAAACGAGCTTGCGCGTCGCTCGCGCGGGACTCCTCGGATTGCAAACCGATTGCTCAAGCGCGTCCGCGACTATGTGATGGTCAAGCGCTTAGGGACAATCACGCGTTCGTCCGCGCGCGAGGCGCTCACGCTCTTTGAGATCGACGAGCGTGGCTTAGATGCGATGGATCGCCGGTTTTTGCGCGCGATCATCGAAAAGTACGACGGCGGTCCGGTGGGGATTGAGAACTTGGCCTCAGCCCTGGGAGAGGAGCGCGACACGCTCGAGGACGTTTACGAGTCGTACTTGATTCAAGAAGGTTTTCTCCAGCGCACACCGCGAGGTCGGGTCGCGGGTAGACTTGCGTATGAGCATCTTGGAATCGCTTTGCCGCGATCGCGGGGAGAGGACTCTTTAAGTCTTCCGCTCCCCGGGCTTCCGCCTGAGGTGTGACTTTTTTCGCACATCTCGACTGTGTGCTTCCCGGCACACCGGGGATCTCTTGCGCGGCGCCGCGTTATATTAAGTTATTGATATTGTGGTACTTTTTAGATCACCTTGTCGGAAATTGCTCACACCGTCTGGGCATATAGCTTGCTCTTTAAGCTTATGGGTCCAAAAGGAAAGTAGGCCAAGCAATGATGCTTCAAAGAACCGTCAAGAAGAAGGTCTCCGTCACAGGGGTAGGTCTCCACTCGGGCGCTGAGACTCGTCTCACGATCTGCCCAGCTGACGCGGGCACAGGTATCGTGTTTGTTCGCACCGATTTAGAGGGTCGCCCAGAGGTGCGGGCGCACTTCGCTGAGGTTTCAAACACCCAGATGGCGACCACTCTCGGAAAAGGCGCATCTGCGATTTCGACGAGTGAGCATTTGATGGCAGCGCTTTTTGGGGCGGGTGTGGATAACGCTCGGATCGAGCTTGATGGCGGCGAGGTGCCAGTGCTTGATGGCTCGGCGTTGCCGTTTTATCAGGCGATCCAGTTCGTGGGGACTCAGACTCTTGAATCCCCACGTGTCACGGCCACGCTTCAACGTAGGATCGAGCTAAAGGTTGCGGACAAGTGGGTGGTCGCTGAGCCATCTGATCAGCTTGAGATTTACTCCTCAATCGAGTGGGATCACCCGATGATTGGTTTTCAAGAGTTCAAGTATGTCGAGGAGCAAACGGCGTTTTGCGAGATCGCAGGAGCCCGCACTTTCGGTTTTGTTCAGGAAGTCGAAACGCTCAAAAAAATGGGACTCGCCCGCGGCGGGTCGATGGAAAACGCAATCGTACTTGACGGCGCTCGAGTGCTCAATCCAGAGGGACTTCGGTTTCGGGACGAGTTTGTTCGTCACAAGGTTTTAGATGCTCTTGGCGACTTCCATCTCGCCGGCGTTTGGCTCAAGGCCAAAATCCGAATGCACCGGAGCGGGCACGAGATCCACCGGCAGTTGCTTCAGGCGCTTTTTGCAAGTCCCGCGAACCTCGTGTTCTCTGGCCCTAAGAACGCGACTCAAGCTGCAGTTCGCACAGCGAGCGGGTTTGGCGTCTCAACGCGTAAATCCACGGCCTTTAGCGCGCGCTAAGCTTTCTCGTGGCAAGGGGGGATTTTCGATCTAACACAAGGCATTATCGCCAGTGTGCGGTTGAAAAAGAGAATTCTTTTGGATAGCTCAGATGGACACGGTTTTTCGGGGTCTGGCTCTTCGGAGCGTAGGCCCTTAGGTCGGGCCGTGGCGCAGCCTGGCTAGCGCACTTGCATGGGGTGCAAGGGGTCGTGGGTTCAAATCCCGCCGGCCCGACCATTTTTCGAAAGCCGTCGGCTCTTCACCGGCTCTTCACCGAAACGTGGGGCACGAGCGTGCTGCGTAGAATTAATTTCGTCTAAATAGACCATCCCAACCGCACAGCGCAATGACTCTCATGCGGTAGTTTTCAAAGTTTCTAAATCCAAACGC
>JBILEK010000083.1:0-9094 GCA_044352155.1 Bdellovibrionia bacterium | reverse complement strand
CTCTTGTGTCGTGCGTGTTGGAGGATTACTGAGCGGGAGCGGCCGCACGACCACAAGCTGTCCTGCCTGAGGGTGCCCGGCGGGATAGCGGACATCAAAGGAGTTCGTCCAGTTGATCGGATCTTCGGGATCCATATTGAACCGACGACCCGCCTCGCCGATCCCGCCGCCTTGACGATGACAGTTCAGACATGCAACCGCTCCGATCTTGATCGGATTAAAGACGTGAGTTCTAAACACCGGAAGATCAACGCAGTTACGCAAGATCCCAGGCTGAAAATACTCAAACGAGAACCCGATCGTATCTCGACCTAAAGGATGACTTTGGTTCTGAATCTGCACGATCCCCGAGCTCGAAGGACTCGTACTAAAGAGAGGCGGTGAGGTGTGGACGCAATTGCTTGGCAGATTAGGACCATAGGAGTTTGGAAACGCAGGCACGGCAGGACATGGCGAGGGGAACTGAGTGGAGGGGACAACTTTATCGACTTGGCGATAAGCCTCAAAGTGATTGGGCTGATACTGACCGTTTTGGAAAAACTTTACATCAAACACATACACCGCCGTATCCGGCGAGATCACACGCGGGTTGCGAATCACATACGCCGCAGGTCCTGCGGCAGACTCATAGTTCCCATAAGCAAAGTCGACCTCAAACCAAGCGCGCGCGATCTGAGGTAGCCGCGCCGAGACAGGCGTGAACTGGATGACGGGGAACTTAAGCTTAGTCCAGCACCTGTTGTTTGGGTGATCGGCTGAAATCGCAAGATCTGCAGGCAGAGCACAAGTTGCGGGACTTGGGTTGGGGACAGGGAGCGGAGCGGTGAACACATTACCAATCGGGATCACCTCCCCACCGCCTTCGCCTTGGTTTAAAGCAGCTTTCCACTGCTCAAGCAAAGACAGCATCACGGCGCCATCGTTGTTACAGGGGCCGCCACAGTGACCGTCTTTACTCTTCGTGTAGATTTTTGAAGACGAGAGCTCCACAAAGTTAGCAAGCCCTACCGCCGTGGCATGCGCTACACCGAGCTCAGAGTTGGCGAAAAAAGGGACCTGAAAGCTCGCATGACAACTTGCGCAGTTTGCGCGCACATGCGGATAAACGCTTGCACTAAATCCTGCCAAGCTCCCTGCGCCACTCATGCCCGCAAGCTCTGAGGAAATCATTGCGAGCGGAGCATCACTACGCTTCGAGAGGCATCCCGTTGTGGCCGTAAGGAGTAAAGCCCAGAGCACGATGAGTCGAAGTTCTCTCCTCATTAAGTCACCCTGTAGTTGTTCACAAAACTTAAGCGCGGTAACTCATCTGAAGGGATCGGATCGCGCGTCGCTGCAACCGGGTAGTACTGTGCTTGCCCACAGGCGAGCAGATAGTTATAAAATAAAACATGCGCCACACGCCTAGGATCAGCGCCTACAAAAGTGTTTCGATCTGCGTCCTCACCCTCATTGTAGTGTCCGATCTGCGTGCGCACGAAAGGTACTGGACCTGAGGGAGCAAATACGCCAAAAATCGTGCACGATTTGCCGTTACTATCGCCACGATACACCCTCGTACCTACGTCTGAGTAGATTCCGCCATCGGTTGAGATCGTAAACACGAGTGGCGTGTTATAGAGTGATGCAACTCGAAGCACTCGCGCGAGCAACTGCCCAAACGCAAGGTTACGCGCGGCTCCTGTCGTCGCAGTTCCATCGTGGTAGTCATAGCCGCCGAGAGTGATCACTCCTGCGCCACAATTGCGCTTGATCGTGTTCATGGCGATCGTCGCATTGACTGCGTTCTGATCTGTGGAGCTCGTTTGTGGCGTGATCCCAAAAATCGAAGCGACTTCAGGGACCAGTCGTGCGTCAATCCCAGAAACGTTTTGAGTGTAGGCTTTGTTTTTTTCAAACGCACAGCCCCCAAGTGCCGCAAGCTGCGCTCCAAGGTCTAAACCAAGTAGCCTCTGTGACTGCGTTTGGCTTAAATTTGCAGCAGCTTTTGCAATTTTGTCTCTGAAACTCACAGGTGCTGTTGAAAACGCACTTCCGTAACTTACGGCGGCCGTCAGTCCTTGTGCGTCTTGGAGCACCATCGCTGAACTCTCAACGTTTGCTGCCATGGAGTTTCCGCCTGAGTCGGTCGGGCGATTCCCAAGCGCAGACTGAAGCAATGACCCTCGCAACCCAGCTTTTGTGACAAGGGAGGTGATCAAAAGAGCGTTCTGGGCTGAGTCGCTTAAACTTTGATTGCAGATCACCCCCATCCGCAGTTTCGACGCTAGATCGGGAGGCAAGAGAGCAGGATTCACTAATGCATCTCGAATCTCGCTTCGAAAACTCGATGGTGTTCCCTGAGCATCCAGAATCGGCTGCGCCATCGGGGCTCCAAAGCGCTGATCCACAATAAATGAGGAAGGCGCCTCAAGCCCGAGCTTAGCGTATGACGGAAGGAGCGACCCTCCCTGATCCATCATGACAAAGTTATGCGCAAGCCCGGCTCCGCCTGCGAGATCAAACATAATAACGGGAAGAAAGTTATTACTTGCGCCACCTCCCGTAGGGTCACATCCTTGCGCGCGCGCAAGGCGATCCATGAAAACCAAATCAAACACACTCGGAAGGACAGCCCCCACAGCAAACGCTTTTGCATTCACCGACAGAAAGTCGCGTCGGGATAAAAGCTTTTTCTCAGGATGAAGCGGATGCACATCTTGAGGCAGGCTCTTAGGCTTAGAGTTTTTAATTTTTACTCGAAAACTCATGTGTTTATCTCACTCATCTCGTCATAGACCCATTGCTCACTAACTACTCATGAACTCAAGACTCCCTAAAGCTACTGCGCATGCTCCTGTGAGTAAAAGACGCGTATCAGATGTCGAGCTCCCAAGTGTGGGTGTCGCTTCTAAGAAATAACTCATAAACACCTGACTCTCCTCGCCACTAGGGGCGCGACCAAAAAAATTTAAATACACTCTCTGCGTAACATCTTGTCTTGCCGAGATGGAGAGCGCTGCGGGCGCTTGATCAAAGCTCACTGAGTTAAAAACCTTTCTGGCGCTTGCTCCAAGCGTGCTCTCGGCTTGGACAAAAAGAGCGCACACATTGCCGGCAAAACCCATGACTGCAAGCTGTAGCGCGGGGTTAAAGGACTCCACCTGACCACTCCCTGACATCCAGGGGCGCAGCACATTGAGCTCATTGAGTAGCGGAGCACTCGTGGCCGTGCAGCGCTTATTTGCTCCATATCGATCATCGCAGAGGGTGACTGCAAGCATCGATGGAGCGAGCTGATGAAGGTTCTTGATCGCAGCTGTCCCCACGCGGGACTCCACTGCATCTTGCCCAAGCTCGACGAGATCTTTTTTAAGCTTATTGCACGATGAGACTGTAACGGTCAGCATGAGTGAGAGTAGAACTCGAAACCTATTCATGATCTCTACTCCCCCACTCCCACACAGCCCTGAAGTGAGCCTGCCCGAGTAAATAGTCGCCGCATACTATAGCCGCTGGCGATGAAATCATCTTTAAGATCGGTGATCACAGCGGAGTCTCCGTCTCGCACATCTCTTCGACAGATCTCTTTAAACACCCTTTTTGCCATACACTTTGGGAACGCATCAGAGTGAGCGAGCATCCGTCCTAAAGATTTCATGCCTGAGTCAGCAAGCGGCACAGTTGGCGCCCACCCTAAATCTTGGTTCCGATTATCGACAAAAAAATTAATCCACGTATCGTCCTGCGTGAGCCAGCCAGCAGGAAACACATCTTGATTGATGTTCATTTTAGAATCCGTGACATAGCCTGAGGGCGCGTAAAACACGCGCGCATCTGAGGTGGATGAGGTTGGGTCGGGGTCTTGGTTCGGACCCGGATAGAAGTCGAAAAATGCGTAAGCCCCACTCAATCCATCCAAACCACCATGACAACTCCGGCAGTTACTCTGATACTCGGCAGGGTTGCCAGCGGGTGCTCGATCAACATCACGGCGGATTCGATAATCGGGGGTCGTGCTATCGGCAACTTCAAACATCGTTTTACAGAGAAACACATCCAGTGCAAACTCGACTCCGCGCCTATTGGTACCCATGTACAGGTGAGCGCCCGCCCAGGCTCGCGTCGTCAGCAGACCTGCACGCGCTTTTGACTCTAAGATCGTGGGCGTGGAGATGTTAAAGTTATTGGGCGCATTGTAAGTGCATTGAGGAGCAGCGACGAGCTGCTGCGCGATCGAACCTGAAGTGAGAGCAAGCTCGTTAAAGGCGGCGTTGTTTTGATAGATCCTCTGGTTTGCGCAGCTCTGCGACCCAGGTTGAGGCACATCTGCTGCTGGAGCATAGATGACATCTCCAGTGAGAAGCTCTTGTGCACTTCGGTCATCGCGCACCGTGCCGATCCAAGTGGTCACAAAGTCGTTGAGCGCGTAGAGGGGATTAAAGGTTCGGTTCGAGAGTGGAGTGACCATGTTGCGCAAAGTGATGTCGTAAAACTGATTTTGCAATGTGGCTAAGTGAGCTGCCTCTAGGGCTCGCCCTTGCATCAGTAAGCTGCTCATATTGGCAAGGAGCGTGGAGCCCGAAGCTGGAGGCACACCTACAAGTCTCTCGTGCATTCGGCGCGCGATCTGAGTTGCAACCTCAGGATTTGACGGGATCCCGATCAACCCAAGACTCAAAACCCGCAGCAAATGATCGTCTCTCTGAAGTGCCGGTCCCGAAGCTGCCGGATCGAGCACACTCACTTGGATTGGGCCTGCGTTTGGGCTTTTGACGTAAAAGCTCTTGGTCGAGGTACCGATCGGATAAGAGAGTTGTGAGGACGCAATCGCAGCCGTACAGCTTGCATCCGAGTACGCAACAGCCGCCCCACCAAAAAGGATTTGCAGAGTTTTAGCTCCCGTCAGCACGGTAGTGGGGGCTTGATTTCCAAAAGAGTCAAAGAGTTTTGCAGTAAAAGCGCTTGAGCACTGCGCCTGGTTCACCGATGCGGGTCCAGTTAAGTCAATTGCGATCGGAGGCTTTGAGGCAGCGATCTGATTTTGAGTGACTCGAAAGATCGGACTATTAGTGTGACTCACCGTGATCGGGAACTCACCTGCAGTATTGGTTTTAAAATAAAATCTAAACTCACTACTACTTGGGAAGTTGGGCGGAGCCGCAGGCGCAGCAGGTGTAGGATCGGGAGGATTTTTCATCCCCATCGTTGAGGCCCCAAAAAGACAACTTTGGTCTTTGAAGATAAACGCCGGCGAGGCCTGAAAATTCACTGTGACTGAAAAGTTTTCGCCATTAGGACCGTTAGGCAACACTGGTGTGACGTTTCCGTTTCCATCAGTCACCTGAACATTGAGCGCCTGAAGCACTCCTGTGTGAGCGCAAGTATTTACTTCGCTCGCTTGCAAGGGCGGGTTTGTGAACCTGAGCTTCGGTCGAAACGTGATCGATCTTAGCGCAGTCTCTCGCACCTGAGTCGTGCTTGCGCGAACTTCCATGAAAACTTTGTAGTAGATTCTCCCTTGTTTTGAGGACGCGAAGATAAAGCGTGGTGTTGATGATTGTCCTATCGGGATCTCAAGCGCGAAATAGCGTTTCAGATAGTAGGGCTGATTCACAAAACTCCCCGCCTGAAACGCAGAAGCTGCATTTTTCACGCTCTGAAGCACACCAGCGATATCGGGGCTGAGAGAGGGCGTAAAACTTGTCGTCGGAGTGTCATCTGCCGACTGGGTGTACCAGAAAGTCGCGCTCTCGATTGCGGCCTGCGACCCGTAAACAACAACGAGCGCCTTGCCGTTGTTGCCAGAGATGTTCACAGGCGAGAACACCGTGTTCCAAACTCTAAACTGACAGGCGGCCTGAACCTGCGCTGCAGTGGTCGGTGCAACAGGTAAGGGGGTAACCGCGGACTGACAGACTCCAGTCGCGCCAGGCGCACTTGCGCAGGTGGTTGGCAACGTCGTCGCTACCGCGGATACATAGACGGTCTCGCCGTGATCGTGTGCTTGTCGAGTAATCCGAGCGTCCGCGCCAAAACTAAAGTCTGGCGTAGGCACTCCTTGCGGAAAAACAACACTCGCGCGGTTTTGGGTCGTGTTGGTATCGGGAGTGTCTCTGAGAGTGGGACCCACAGGTGGAGGCTGCACTCCTTGCTCATACGTGTAGTTGACGCCGTTAAAAGTGCAGACCTCAGCATGAGCCGTAAGCGTTGAAGCGAGTATCACCAAGCCCATTTGAGCAAAAAAGAGCTGCCTCGTTTTTCTGAAGTGCTCAATCACCATGAAGCACGCCTCCGGATGCTCTCCATCAACTCAACTATCGATCCCCGCGCGACGTGCTGCCAACTTCGCCTTTGATTATAGAAGGCCCTTAACTCGCGCGGAATGTGTCGAAGTCGCCTCTCCCTCCCCTTACTTTTTTGTAGATCGCGTAATCGCTGGTTAAACAGGGGTTATAGAATGTTTTGACCCCACGCAGGTGGGATGGGTCCTTTTAGACTTCCCCAAAGATATCGCTCCGTGCTACTCCCCCCTTTCAGAGCCAATCGCTTCTTTCGAGTCCTGGGTCGATGTTCGGCCCGAACCCTCCTAAGCGGCACCCCGCCTCAAAGGAGGATTCATGTCTGATTTCAATAGCCTTAAGCTCCCAGCTCCCCTCACCCAAGCGCTCCACTCCATGGGATTTAACTCCCCCACTCCGATCCAAGCGCAAGCCATCCCCATCGCACTTGAAGGCAAGGATCTGATCGGGACTGCGCAGACCGGTACCGGAAAAACGGCTGCGTTTTTGATCCCGACTTTGGCGCGTCTCACCGAGACCCCCAACAAAATCGCGCTCGTCCTTGCTCCCACGCGCGAGCTCGTACAACAGATTGAGATTGTCTGGAAACAGCTCACACGCTTGATGCCCGAAATGCGCTCAGCACTCCTCATCGGTGGCGCATCCATGCAGCCGCAACTGCGCGCATTAAGACAAAACCCACGCATCATTATCGCAACTCCTGGGCGCTTGCTTGATCACGCAGGTCAGCGCTCCGTCAATCTCTCGCGTGTCGATACACTCGTGCTTGATGAGGCCGATCGTATGCTCGATATGGGTTTTGCACCACAACTTACCCAGATCCTGCGCTACCTCCCGCAGCAGCGACAGACGCTCCTGTTTACTGCAACCTGGAGCTCTGAGATGGATCAGCTCTCCAAAAAGTACTCGCGTAACCCTGAGCGCGTAAGTATCGGTGCACTCTCACGTGCGACGACACAAGTTACGCAAGAGCTCGTGCGCACGACCATCCCAAAGAAAAACGAGACCCTCCTCGACGAGCTCAATCGCCGCGAGGGCTCAGTCCTTGTGTTTGCTCGCACCCAATCGCGCACAGATCGCGTGGCAAAGTACTTAGGCTCCTACGGCATGCAAGTCGCGCGTCTTCACGGCGGCCGCACTCAAGGCCAACGCAACTCAGCGCTCAACTCGTTTCGATCAGGTCAGATGCGAGTGCTTGTGGCAACCGACATTGCTGCGCGTGGGATCGACGTGACGGAGATCCAACACGTCATCAACTTTGATTTGCCCCAAAACGCCGAAGACTATGTCCACCGCATCGGACGCACAGGCCGCGCGGGCGCCACGGGCACGGCGGTTTCGTTTCTGACGCCAGAAGATCGCGCGCAGTGGAGCGAGATCCTGAAGCTCTTAAAAAAGACGGGCTCTAAGATCCCAGGCGATGGAGCTCGCGCTTAAAGCGCCGCATGGCTTAGCCTGAGTATCAGTCTAAATATTTGATTATAAAGACAAAAATCCATCTTTTGTGGCTACAATAGCTGTGAGATAATTCTATCATGCGGCGACGCCTACACCAAACGCCTGCGATCGCACTTTGGCTCGCGGCCCAGGCCTGCGCACCTGCGATGGTGGGCGATCTTCCAGGCTTTACGGCGATAAACTTTGGGGTCTCCACTGACTCAAACTACGAGGCACCAGAGGCGCGCTGGAGTTTACTGGGATCAACCGACTCTGAGTTCTCACATTTTGAGTGCAAGATCGAGCGTACGCATCCTCGCTTAGGCACTGTGCTTGAGCAAAGTCAGTACACCCCGTGCACGAGTCCCTACCTACTGACGGATGCACTAGGGATCGCAGTCGATCAAGGATTTCATGGTCAGATCAAAGTACGATCAATTTCAAAAGGGGGAGATACCGGGCTCACACTGAACCGACCTTTTCGTCGCTCACTTTGGAACGAGGGGATCTGGCAGGGCAATACAAGCGGGCTGGGGTACCTTGTTGCGACTTTAGGCGCACAAAGCTTTATTGGAGGTGAGTTTCAAAATGTACTCATCCGCGGCAAGAGTGCAGTCACTCCAAGCCTTGCACAACTGAGCTCTGATGGGGCTATAGACTTAGGGTTTCGAGTCACAGGCGGACTTACAATCAGTACATTTAGCACGGCAACCGTATACGCAAGCATCCTTCAGCCAGATGGAAAGACGATTTTTGGAGGAGACTTCTGGGCATCCCAGGGCGACCTTTCGTATGCAATCACGCGCCTACTCCCTGACGGATCTCGAGATCCAAGTTTTACAAGCCCATTTATTCAAAGCACGGTAACCGCTCTCCTTTATCAGCCCAATGACGGAAAAATCATCGTAAGTGGAGCGCTCAATCAGGCCCCAAGTACTGCCAGTACTATCGCTCGACTCAATACGGATGGATCCATAGATACCTCTTTCGCAGTAGGCTCAGGATTTGACGACGCTCCCGCAGCTTTAGCGCTCGAGAGTAGCGGCAAGATTATCGCTGGCGGGAACTTTATTGAGTACAGTGGCGCATCATCTTTTAGGATCATCCGTCTTCAGTCAAATGGCTTAGTCGACCCGAGCTTTGTCACAGGGAGCGGATTTAATGGTTCGGTCTTTGCTCTTTTTGTGCAAAGTGACGGCAAGATTATCGTCGGTGGAAATTTCACGCTCTACAATGGAGGAGCCGCTTCACGCATCATCCGCTTAAATCCTGATGGCTCTGTGGATCCGAGCTTTGTCACAGGGAGCGGATTTGATCAGTCGGTCCGTGCTCTTTTAGTGCAAAATGACGGCAAGATTATCGTCGGTGGAAATTTC